>NZ_JCAMRX010000042.1:10267-55171 GCF_059821285.1 Spirulina sp. LEGE 11439 | reverse complement strand
TTCCACCCCGCTCTAAAGAGACGGGGCTATCAATCTCCCGCTCTTTTCTCGTATTATCACCCGATGGCAAACCATTAATGCCCACCAAAGCCAGCCGCGCCCGACGGTGGTTGAGAGAGGGAAAAGCCAAAGTCGTCTACAACAACCTCGGCACTTTCTGCGTTCAACTTCTACAACAACCGTCAGGAGAAGAAACACAACCCATTGGCGTTGGGTTAGACCCCGGCAAGCACTATTCTGGCATTGGCGTTCAATCTGCCAAAGCAACCCTATGGACAGGGCATTTAATTCTGCCTTTCAAAACCATTGTCGAGCGGATGGAATTGCGTCGAGTGATGCGCCGAGCCAGAAGAGGAAGACGGATTAATCGAAAACTTCCCTTTGAACAACGATGCCACCGTCAAAAACGTTTCAATAATCGCAGAAAAGGAAAGCTACCGCCGAGCATCCGAGCCAATCGCCAACTCGAAGTTCGAGTCATTAGAGAATTATGCCAAATCTATCCAGTGAGCGTCATCCATTACGAAAAAGTGATGGCAGATGTTGACCGAACCAGTGGAAGAAAAGGGGCAAGATCGGGTAAAGGCTTTTCCCCAGTCATGGTAGGCCAACAGAAAATGCTCGAATGGCTGTCCGAACTTGCTCCGGTCAAGGTTCATCAAGGTTGGCAACGAGATGGCAATGGTACGAGTCAGTTGCGGAAACGGTTGGGTTTGGAAAAGAACAAAACCGACAAATCCAAGCCGGAACCCGCGACTCATGCCGTAGATGGAGTCACCTTGGCTGCATTCGAGTTCGTGCAATGGCGCGAATGGCATAGCCACAATGCCAAGCACGGTGCATGGGTCGGCAATGCCCAAATCACTCTCGCACCCTTTAGTATTATTCGCCGTCCTCTCATTTCCCGTCGCCAATTGCATTTGTGCGTCCCCGCCAAAGGGGGAAAACGGCGCAAATACGGTGGTACTGTGACCCGGCATGGATGTCTTGGTCAGCATTCCCTTGCGTCAGGCACCGACGCGGGGTCTGACCGCTTTCGCAAGGGAGATTTAGTCCGAGCTACCCAAGCCGGACGAGTCTACATCGGTTGGTGTTCGGGGGATACGGCAAAAGCTGTTTCGGTGTCAGATGGTGTTCGGGGGATACGGCAAAAGCTGTTTCGGTGTCAGATATCAACTGGAAGCGGCTCGGTCAGTTCACTGCATCCAAAGTGGAGTTGCTCCAGGGCTCCACAGGTTTAATTTGTCAACAGGGAACGAAATTCGCTGGAGCAACAAATATTTGTTGATGCTCGTTTCCTCCCCAACCTGTAGAGAATTGGGGTATCCACTCGCATATTTTCTGATGATTAAAATTTTACATCTTTCTGATATTCATATTGGGAGTAGTTTTACCCACGGTCGCGTCAATCCAGAAACAGGATTAAATACACGATTGGAAGATTTTGTCAAGACTCTAGGACATTGTATCGATCGCGCCATAGAAGAAGCAGATTTGGTGCTTTTTGGCGGGGATGCTTTTCCCGATGCCACCCCTCCTCCTTACGTGCAGCAAGCCTTTGCGCTGCAATTTCAGCGCCTTGCGGCTGCCAATATTCCCACCATTTTATTAGTGGGAAATCACGATTTGCATTCCCAAGGAACCGGAGGGGCAAGTTTATCGATTTATCGCACTTTAGCGGTTCCCGGATTTATTGTGGGGGATTCTATCGAAACCCATCGCATTCAGACGAAAAATGGTGATATTCAGGTGATTACTTTACCTTGGCTGACGCGATCGACGCTATTAACTCGTCCGGAGACAGAAGGGTTATCAATGGCTGATATTAATGCCATGTTAATCGATCGCTTGCACCCGGTTTTAGAAGGAGAAATTCGCAAACTCGATCCAGATTTGCCGACAGTATTATTAGCGCATTTAATGGCAGATCGGGCAAATTTAGGAGCAGAACGCTTTCTAGCTGTCGGGAAAGGATTTACATTACCCATGTCTTTATTAACGCGAGAAGAATTTGATTATGTTGCTCTCGGTCACGTTCACAAACATCAAAATCTCAACCCTTTAAACGATCCTCCCGTGATTTATCCTGGGAGTATCGAACGGGTTGATTTTAGTGAAGAAAAAGAAGATAAAGGCTATGTTTTAATTGATATTAAAAAAGGTGAGGTGAATTGGGAGTTTTGTCCCGTTCCTGCTCGGCCATTTTGTACGATTAATGTGGATGTTTCCCAAGCAGAGAATCCGACGGAAACTATCCTCAAAGCGATCGCCAAAAAAGAGATTGCAGATGCGGTAGTGCGTTTGATTTATAAATTGCGTTCCGATCAAATTGAAGCGATCGATACAAAAAGTTTGCAAAACGCTTTAAAAATAGCCCATACTCATACAATCACTCCAGAATTAGTCAGTCAGCTTGCTCGCCCTCGCTTACCAGAATTAGGAGCGAATAATAGTCTCGATCCTCTTGAGGCACTTAAAACCTATTTGGGCAATCGAGAAGATTTACAAGACCTTTCATCAGAAATGCTAGATGCAGCAGAACGGTTGTTAAATGGTGAAGAAATTAATTTTCATCTCGATATAAATCATGCTAGAGAAGAAGTTAATCAATTGAGCTTGTTATAAAAAATTATGATATTGATGATTATCTTTTCCTGCTTCTCCAAGCTTGCAAAATTGGATCGTGCAGTTATTTCTAGAGAATTTTAGAAGGCAATCGAGGATTGATAGCGATCGCCAGTGTAATTCTCTCTTTAAAAACCTTGTAGAGATGTTGCGAGCAACATCTCTACAAGTAAATCTCGAGGAATTCGCGATCGCCATTAAACCGCTTCGAGATTTCTTTCCCCCGTGCGAATGCGAATGATTTCTTCGACTGGGGTGACAAAAATTTTGCCGTCGCCGATCTCTCCAGTCTTGGCTGCTGTGATAATTTTATCTACAACCATCTCGACTTGAGGATCTTCGACCACAACCTCAACTTTGAGTTTTTGCAAAAACTCGACCGTGTATTCCGAACCCCGATAGCGTTCGGTTTGACCCTTTTGCCGCCCAAAACCTCGGACTTCAGAAACGGTCATACCGACGATCCCGGCATTCACGAGAGCAATTTTAACTTCATCGAGTTTAAAGGGTCGGATAATGGCTTCTACTTTCTTCAAGGGTTTAACTCCTGATTCTCAATCAATCAATTTATCTCTATAAATCTTACAGAGAGAAAGAGGTTTTGCTAACGGGGGAATTCGAGAAATTTTGTTAAAGTTGGAAGAATCTCTCCGTTTTCCATGAGTTACTGCCCTAATCCAGACTGCGTGAAACCTGTCAATACCGACAATGCTAATTTTTGTCACAATTGCGGGACGAAATTACGCCTCGCCCAACGCTATCGACTGACAGAGGCGATCGCGTCGGGAGGGTTCGGACGCACATTTTTAGCGCGAGATGAGTACAAACCTTCTCACCCTCACTGTGTTGTCAAACAGTTCTATCCCCAAGAACAAGGAGATTGGCAAAAAGCCGCCAACCTTTTTCAACAAGAAGCGATACGGTTGGACGAATTGGGGCAACACGCACAAATTCCCGAACTTTACGCCCATTTTGAACAGGATCGCCAGCAATACATCGTGCAAGAAGCGATCGCGGGAGAAAATTTAGCCGCAGAGTTACAGGTGAAGGGAACATTTACCGAGTCGGAAGTCCTGGAAGTTTTAGCGGATCTGCTTTCAATATTGGTATTCGTCCATGCAGGAAAGGTGATTCATCGGGATATCAAACCTGAAAATATCATTCGCCGTCAGTCCGATCGGTGTTTGGTGTTAGTAGATTTTGGGGCGGCGAAATATGCGACGGAAACGGCGTTAAACCAGAAAGGAACGAGTATCGGGACTGTGGGTTATGCTGCCCCAGAACAAGCATTCGGGCAAGTTTCCTACAGCAGCGATCTCTACAGTTTGGCGGTTACTTGCATTCATTTACTTACGGGGATCGAGCCGTTGGAATTGTACGATGTGGGGGCGGCAAGGTGGCAATGGCTGGAATTGCTGCCGAGTCCTGTTGACGATCGCTTGGCCGCTATTTTTGACCGGATGCTGGCTAGGGCGACTCGCGATCGTTATCCTTCGGCAAATGCGGTTTTAGAGGCGTTGGCGGCATTGAATGACCCAGATATCCTGCCGCAGGATTGGCATTGTCTCCACACTCTCACTGCCCATATTGACGGCGTGACCTGTGTTGCTTTTAGCCCGGATGGAAATATTTTGGCCAGTGGCAGTCGCGATCGCACGGTGAATCTCTGGCCGATGCAAGCATTGTGGAGTATTCGCACGTTAACGGGATTTACCAATAGCGTTTCTGCTCTGGCGTTTAGTCATGAGGGGGCAAAATTAGCGGCGGGAAGTTTGGATCGCAGTCTTAAGGTTTGGCAGTTTCCTCAAGGACGAGCGATCGGCGAATTTCTCGATCCTGCGGGGATTCTCTGTGTGGCATTGAGTCCCGATGGGCGCATTTTGGCCAGTGGCGGCATGGGGAAGGGGGTCTGGTTGCGAGAGGGGGAGAAAAAAGAAGGTTTGCTGCACAGTCCCGAGGGGATGTGGTGTCTGGCGTTTAGTCCAGACGGGAAACTGTTGGCGGGTGGGGGATTGGATAAAATTATCCGGTTGTGGCAAGTGGAGACGGGGGAAGAAATTGCTCAATTTAAAGGTCATGAGGGGATGTTTGCTGGGGTGAATGCGATCGCGTTTAGTCCCGATGGCAAGATTTTAGCCAGTGGTTCTCAAGACCGGACGATTAAGTTATGGGAAGTAGAGACGGGGAGAGAAATAGCGAGTTTAACGGGTCATCAGAAGGGAGTCGGTGCGATCGCGTTTAGTCCCGAGGGGCGCATTCTCGTCAGTGGTAGCGAAGATGGAGCAATTAAATTCTGGCAAGTTGCAATATGTCAAGAACTCTTGACTTTCAAGGAACATCAGGGGGCGGTGAAGGGGTTGGCGTTTCATCCTGACGGGAATATTTTGGCCAGTGGGAGTTTTGATAAGACTGTGAGAATTTGGGAGCGAGCAACTCCACAGGTTTCGACATTAATTTAGAGATGAAGTGCATAAACTTGATTCAATCATCCCAAAGAACAAACTGTAGCAAGTATTAGGTTTATTATGAAAAACTTTGCAAGTCATGCTTTTACTTTACTGGCTATTCTTGGTGGTAGCAATGTATTTTCTCCTGTAAATGCAGCAACACTTGGCGTTGAACTCGTGCAAAACGGGAATGCGGAAACGGGAGATACGACAGGATGGTTAAGTACAGGAATTAATGCGGTCTCCACGACTTCCTCACGAACATGGGGACTTCCTTCTACCGTAGATATCGGCAAATTTTCGTTTACAGGTGGTACGGGTTCTGCTTCTTCTCAAACTCTCCTACAATCAATAAATGTTAGCTCGCTAACTACCCAAATAGATCGTGGCGATCTTGTTTCTTCGTTTAGTATTTTGTTACAAACTCGTTCTAGCGATCTTGCCAAAGCAACTCTATCGTTCTTAGATGAGGATGACAACATACTCGAATCAGAACTGTTTATCGATCGTCCTGTTTCGGGTGTCTATGACTGGAATCAATTTCTCGACGAAAGAGGAGTACCTGTAGGGACGAGATCCATAGCAATTCTTCTTGATTCAAGCCGGAATTCAGGCCGTTCTTCGGATGGTTATTTTGATGAAATTTCATTGGTTCTTAATTCATCATCTACTGTTCCTGAACCTTCAACTCTTCTTAGCTGTACGATCGCTCTTGGCTTTGGTATATTTTTGAAAAAAAGGAACAAGAATGAAATTTGAATTGAGTGCGATCGCTCGCAAAAATTGTTAAGGCGTATTTTAGCTTGCGGGAGTTTTGAGCAAATCGTGAGAATCTCGGAGAGATGCGATCGCTTATACTCGATTTTTCTGCGATTTTTCTGTACCATAACGAGCCTTGAGGTTCGGGATACCGAACCTCAAGGCACAAAAAAAGGGTTAACTTGAAAACAGTCAACCCATTGACTTTGGAACGCAAGCTAGAAGTTACTGAACGACCAACTTCACATTGGCATTCTGTAAACCGCGTTGCTTAACTTCAGATAAGGTTTTGTTAACGGCGTACTTTTGATTAATGGAGTTGATTAACTCAGTTTGGTTGTGCTTCTTCGCAACACCCCAAAGGTCGGCGATCAAATCGAAGGTGCCATCGCTATTGCGAGACCAACCGAGATCGTATTCGCCATCGAGAACGGCAACCAAGTCAGCACGAACGCGCTGTCCGTTGTAACCGCGAACGTCGGCATCGTTTTTAACGTCGATCCCCAAATCGCGCAAAGAGGTTTGGAGAATAGCGACATCAGAGATTTTGGTACGCAAGGTGCTGAAATGAGACATTTGGATTTCCTCTTGAAAAGGTAAACGACAGTGTTATCTTTAAACGGGTTTTTGGATTTGAGCTTGCCGTCAGAGTGGCTTCTGGTGGCAGCTTTTTTTTTGGTTTCTAGCAACTTGCTAGAGCGAAACTGCTAGCGACTGGCTAGCCTTTACTCCCATCACCTCCTAACCAAGAAGATGACCGAAGAAAGCCTGTTAGAACTCCAAGCGCTGATATTCAGCCGTGGAGGTGGCGGCAGGTCTGGCACGCTGTCTGGCCCATTCGCGCAGCGCTGTAACCTGTTCCATCATTGTCCGAGACAGAGGTAATGTGGCTTTGAGTGCCGCAATAATATCGAGTTGTACGAACTCCCGATCTTGGGCAAATGCTTCATACATGGCGGCAATAATTGCCTGCTCGATCTCTGCGCCGGAAAATCCTTCGGACATTTTAGCAAGTTGGAGAAGGTCGAAGCGTACAATATCATCCCGTCGCTTGCTTAAATGAATTCTAAAGATTTCTTCCCGTTCTTGTTGCGTGGGAAGGTCAACAAAAAATATTTCGTCAAAGCGTCCTTTACGTAAAAACTCTCCGGGTAAGCGTTCGATGCGGTTTGCCGTTGCCATCACGAAAACCGGTGAGGTTTTTTCCTGCATCCATGTTAGGAAAGAACCGAAAATTCGGCTTGAAGTACCGCCATCGGAATCTGCGGAACCCGTTCCCCCAGCGAAAGATTTATCGAGTTCGTCAATAAAGAGAATGGCTGGAGAAATTGACTCGGCGGTTCTGAGGGCATTGCGTAAATTGGCCTCCGATCGCCCAACCATCGAACCATCGTAAACTCGTCCCATATCTAAGCGCAGAATGGGCAAACCCCATAACCGCGATGTCGTTTTGGCAATTAAGGATTTTCCACACCCCGGAACGCCTAAAATCAACATCCCTTTCGGTTGAGGGAGTCCGTATTCCCTTGCGCGTTCGGTAAACGCATTAGAACGCTGCCGCAACCATTTCTTTAACTCGTCCAAACCGCCGATCGCATCAAGGGTCTCATCTTCCTCGATATACTCCAAAATGCCATTGCGTCGAATCAGTTGCTTTTTCTCTGAGAGAATGATCTCAACTTCTTCTTGGGTCAGGCGACCAGCTTTGACATAAGCCTTGCGATACACCTTTTCGGCTTCATCTTTGGTTAAACCGAGGGCAGCTTTTAAGAGCTTTTCGCGAACTTCTGTCGTGGTGCGCCTGGTTTTGTTTTTGTCGAGGTGCTTGGAAAGAACCTTATTCAGTTCTGCCATATCAGGCAGGGAAAAATCGAGAACAACAACTTCTTTTTCGAGTTCGATGGGAATCTCTTGTAAGGGAGACATGAGAATAATAATTTTCTCTGTGCCTTTGAAAGAGGCGATCGCATCTCTCAGAGCGCGTTTGACTCCTGCTCCGGTAATAAAGTCGTGTAAATCCTTAAAAATAAACAGCCCCGGTTCTTGGCGTTGAATCGTCCATTGAATGGCCGCTTCCGGAGAGATGGTATTGTGTTGAGTTGAATTCCGCGATCGATCGCGATCGCGCTCAATATTTTCAGTTCTGTATTCCTCCATGCCCTTCGTCATCGTCCACACAAAAACCTGTTGGTGTTGGGTTTCTGTTCGGGCAATACGGGCGATCGCACTCTCGGCTCGCTGCTCTTCGGGAGTGACGAGGTAGATCAGGGGATATTGAGCTTTGATGAGGATGCTTAATTCTTCTTTCATGGTGATTAACCTTTAGAGTATGCGATCGCTCAACCATCAAACCCCTTTCGATCTTAAGAGATAGGGAGAAGTCTCCAAATATCTCTAGCAGTGCGATCGGGTATGAGATTCAGATTAGGTGGAATAAGTGACAGATCTTTAAGATGGATTTTTATTAGCAAGGAACTAATGTTTCTTCTTCTTGAGAATCAGAATGAGAATTTAGTTCTTCTATCACTTTTTCCCGAACTTTCTCAACAGAAATTTCTGAGGCAATCTCTTCAATCAGAACGCCAGCTTGATTTTTTAAGGAAATTAATTCGCCATCTCTGTGAACGAGAGGAGAACGGCAATCTGGACAATGGTGAACCTGATGGGTTCGTCCTCGAACTTTTGTAGAAGATTGCTCCTCAATTTCTTCAATGACTTCCGGATGTTGCAGGTAAAAGAGAATTGCTTTCTCTACCATTGCGGACATCGATTCAACATCCACGGCTGACTTGATTTTAAGCCTTCGGTGGAGGTCTGGCGGAAGATAGAGGGTGACTTTGTGCTTGTCTTGCATCTCGTGCTTGTTTTGTTTTTACCCGGGTATGCTATGGCATCTTAATTGCCTTTTTAGGGAACTGTCAAGACACCAAGCCAGTATGACAGCATTATTGTAATATTTGTTTACAAATCCGTCTGAAAAAGTCATATTTTCGTACAGATTTAAAGCGGCAATTCCAAGGTTTTTGGTCAAATCCAGCCTTGAGTCTCCGTACTGGTCAAGCTGCGTCCGATCTTGAGATATTCCGATCGCGTAGCTTGCAAGATATGGTGCATCGCGACGGGTTCTTTGCTCTCGGCAGCAATAAAGGCAGCATTGAGGGCGATCGCGCGAATATTGCCCCCCGCTACGTTCAACTGCCCCAAGCCGCGAAAATTGAGGGATTGGGTGGGGGTTTGTTCTGGAAAAATTTGCTGCCAAATATCTTTTCTCGCGTCGGCTTTGGGGAAAGGAAAATTAACGATGAAGCGCAGGCGACGCAGAAAGGCTTGGTCGAGATTATCTTTTAAATTGGTGGTTAACACGGCCAAACCTTGATAGGCTTCCATGCGTTGCAGGAGATAGCTCACCTCGATATTGGCGTGGCGATCGTGACTGTCTTTGACTTGGGTGCGCTTGCCAAAGAGGGCATCGGCTTCGTCAAAAAGCAAAACCACACCTCCCGCTTCGGCAGCAGCGAAGATTTGGGCAAGATTTTTCTCGGTTTCGCCGATATATTTACTGGTGACGGCGCTGAGATCGATGCGATAGAGATCGAGGTTAAATTCTCTTGCTAACACTTCTGCTGCCATGGTTTTCCCCGTTCCGCTTGTCCCAGCAAAAAGAGCGCTAATGCCCAAGCCGCGATTGCTTTTGCGGGCAAACCCCCATTTTTCGCAGACGATCGCTCTCTGTTGCACCTGTGCGGCTAAATCGCGCAAAATATTCTTTTCTTTGAGAGGCAACACGAGGTCGTCCCAAGTGGCAGTGGTTTCGATGCGTTGGGCGAGGTGCTCCAAACGGGGACGCGCTTGCTGGCGACAAAACTGCCAGAGGCGTTCGGGGACATTCTCGCGATTGTTTTGTATGGATGCAGAGGCGGCTTGAATGGTGCGGGGGTTGAGGTTGAATTGGGCGATGAGGGGTTCGAGATGACCGTTGAGTTCGGCGGCGGTTTCTCCAAGGTGAAGTTCCCACAGGTGTTGCTTTTCGGCGTGGGAGAGAGGGGAAACTTCTAGGGTAATCGTGGAACAACGGGGCAAATACTGGCGATCGCGACTGCTGAGGATCGCGGGGGTTTGCAGATTGATGAGGAAGCGATGGAGAGAAACGCAACGTTCAGAATGAGAAGGCAGTTCGCCCTCGATCCACAGGACGTGATGACCGAGTAGGGCTTCTCGTTGCCAACGATGTTGCAGTTGTTCGAGTTCCCCCGGATGGATGGGTAAAATGGCAGCTTCGAGACTGTAGAGATTGAAGCCGAGGCGATCGCAAATGGTTTTGGCAATATTTAACTGGCTGTCCGCATCCTTGCCGCATAGTTGCAAAATGGGCAAACATTTTGTTGCTTGAGACCACGTTTCGATCGCTTCTGCGGCGATCGCTTCGTAGGAAAGGGGAAGCGGGAGAGGGTCTTCGGTCACGGGACGCATCCAACCTTTGAGTTCGCGATCGCGATCGGGGATATTGAGGAGATAGCTAAAAATGCGGCGATCGAGGGACAAAGGAGCTTGTGTGAGGGTAGCGTGAGGGGAAATGCGAATTAACTGCCAGTGTTGCAAGGGACTTTGGGCAGAGAGAGCCTCCCATCGGGCATCAGGAAAGAGAGAAAGGGCGAGGGTAAAAGTAGGCACGCTGGCTTGAGGGTTCTGGGCGGCTGCGGCGCAGAGTTGGGGGAATTGGGGATCCAGTTCCATTCCCGCACAGAGGAGCAAAATTTCTGACTCGAAGGGGGAGAGATTGAAGCGATCGCTCAATCGTTGCAGAGAAGGAGGAATAACGGGCGTTTCGATAACAATGGTTTTTTGCTGTTCGCTATAACTTTCGAGACGCGATCGGATTTGCGCGATCGCTTGGTATAAGGCATTGAGTTCGTTGCTGGATTCTTGGATCATGGTTGATTTGCGTTAATAAATCGGTCAAATTTTTCATTTCTTTTTACCCCAGTTGTGGGAATGAGAGCTTTTTTTATTCTATCTCCCTAAACCCTCTTTGATAAAGGGAACTTTGAAAATTTTTCCCCGCTTATAACAAAGTCGATTTTAAATATTTTTCTCTCTTAGTAAAAAAGTAGGTGCTAAAAATTCTCCCCTTACAACAGTAGGTTTAAAAAAATTCCCTCTCTTACAAAGGAGGGGGTTTAGAGGGGATAAAAATCGCTAAGATTAGCCCGCAAATTAAATATTTATCAATTAATCCTGTCGCAGCCGTTGGGTTCTAACAACGTAAAATTATCCGCACCCCCTCCCAGCAAAAAAAGACGATATTTTTCACCCAAACGCAAGGGAGTATATTGTCCTCCAGGACCCACCCAACCGAGGGGACGCTCTCCCACTTGCCAATAGTAAACCTCAATCGTCGAACCCATGCTTAATTCTCGCGTTGGCGAAGGTTTCTCAATGGTTTCGATTTCTACGGTAACGGTGTTATAAATATCCGTCCCGGCTTTCGCTTTCACCTCAGAATGAGAGACATGAGTTACGCTGCCGATAACGATACAATCAGTTTGCGCTTCTCGCTCCTCATCGGCAAGGGGAGGTAAAGCAGCCAAAGCAGGTTGAGCAAAGAGGAAAATGCCCGCAATAATGCCACAAAATACCAGCAATTCTAAAATTAAAATCATGGGTTCTAGCTAGTTTGAATCAGTCCGTCTCAATCTCAATTTAAATCATAATAACCGGACCTCCAGAAACCTCCCCTGGATCTTGACCGATCGCTAGTCCTAAGAAGTATTTCGTCAGATCGCTGAGTTCGATCCAAGAGATTCCTTCGTCTCCACGACCTTCGTGTCCTCGTGCTTGGAGACCATTCTCATTATTATAATATTCCCGACTGTATTTCCCCCAAGGATTCAAGACTTGTATCCAGTGATATTGTCCTTCATTGGTGTCTTCGGGATTGGGAGAAGCTGTCGTTTTGCAAGCTAAAACTGCATAACCGTGTCCTCCTACAATTCCTTTGTATATTTGTTCGCCTCCCGAAGCACCTCTGCCTTGAGCTTGTTCGTCTGGAACGAGTTTTGCTTTAGCCGTGAGAGCAACAGGTTTTGCTACAGATAACGCTACTTTAATAGCGGCGAAATCCTCCATTTGTTTTTGGGAATAAATTGCCGTTCCCAGTTCCCCCGGGAAAATATTTTTGCTTTCAATCCATGCCATAATCTCGCCTGTAAAGGATTGACCGGCAAATAATGTTTCAATATCCGATAGTTTGACTACAGCACCCCCTTCATTCTGCTTTAACATCTTGTCCTTCTCTGTAAGCTCGATATCGAGCATTTGCTTGATTTTTTCTTCGATATTTTCACTTTGAACGTAGGTCATCCACGCATCGATTTTGCTTCGGTTATCTCCAAAAATCTCGGTGAGTAAAATTAAATTGGAATAGTCATCGGGAGTAGCCGATTTAACAGTTTCATATTCTTGAATTGCATTCTGACTCCACGGAACTCCAGCCTCCATAAAGGTTTTATGACTTTCATAATGAATGAGATACTGACTCGACGCTTTTTTACCAAGAAGATGTTGAAACGCCGGGCTGGGCGTTCCACCTTCTATATTTTTATAGGAGGGATTGGGAGTTATTTTATCCGAACCAAAACCCGCTAGAGCATAAGCTTTTTGAATCATTAATACCCATAATGCTCCCTTGTTATAGGCGCGCTCTTTTCGATCTGAAGATAAAGGCAGCGATCTTTGAACTTTGATGGATTTGCGAGTAAATTGGGGATTTGCGGAATCGCTGGTATCGACTTCATACAATTTCACTGTTACTGTTCCATCATCATTTTCTTGCATCATTTCTTCGATCCGAGCGGGTTGTTGAGTGGCAATACTGGCTAAAGCCGCTTGTAAATAGCAATCTCCTAGCGTTGTTTGTTTAACATCTTTGAGAGAAATGCCTTCAGGTGGAAATAAAGGGACATAACCGGGTTGCCCTTCGCGATCGGGTATCTGTTGAAATCCCCCTACAGGCTTGAAGTCAATATCTTGATAGACAACAGCATATTCTCTTCCACCTGCCCTGACGATGCAATATTTTTCATTTTCGGGATCTGGCGTTGCTCGCCGATCGAATGGTCTGAGATATTCAACGAATTGCTCCTCATCAAATATCTCTGCCGCTTTAGTTTCTGGGATTGGAGCGCTAAGTGTTGGAATTAATGGATCGTTAGCATTGGGGGCGGCTGTTTCTAGAAAGGTGTAAAACTGCGTTCCGGGAGGAGCAATTCCCCAATTCAAATCAGGATTATCTTGTTGTGTGGCTTGGCGTTCTTCTTTTAAGACTTTGTCCCCTTCAATCGCTCCTAGCTTTTTTCGTACAATGTCAAATTCAGCTTGAAAAGGTATTGCCAACTCTTTCATTTTTGCTATTCTATTTTCACCCACTTCATTGGTACTGTCCCATTGTTCTATACAAGCCTCGATTGTGCGTTGTACCTCCTCTAATAGATTCAAATATTGAATACATCTCTCTGAGGTATCCAAATACAGAGAATGATATTTGGGCTCTATACCTCCCTCCATTAAGTCTTCTATCAAAAAATTTTTTAGACCTCTTATTTTTTTAATCACTTCATGCAATTTATCATTCGGGTCAAGATTTTTCTTTTCTTCTTTCCATTTGCGACCAAACTTCATGCAAGTCATTGCATGAAGTTTGGTCGCTGAATGATAGGACTGCGAGCAACCCCTTGATTTTGTTGGACGACATGGGTTAATTCGTGGGCAATGAGTTCTTGTCCGCTTTTGCTGTTGGGATTGTATTCTCCTTGCTTGAAAAACACATTATTTCCCGTAGTAAAAGCCCTTGCTTGAATCGCGCGACTCAAGCGATCCGATCGCACATCTGCATGAATTTTAACCCCGCTAAAATCCGCCCCCATTGCTCCTCCCATTTGAGCTTGGATGTTGGCATCGAGGGGTTGTCCGCCACTTTTGGCACTGTTGAGATTTTGCTCGAAATCCCCCGAAAGCGTCCCCCCATCTAGCGTATTAGTAGCGGCAACCTGTCGCCAAATTTTCTGTTGAATTTCGAGATTGGGTTCTCGCTTTGGAGCAGTCGATGCCACTGGGGTGACATGAGAAAAAATTTGTCGTTGCAGCGAATTATTATTCTCAGTATTGTCAGAAGGTGCGATCGCCGAGGTAGAACTGTGAATTTGAGTGACGACTTGCTTGGCAATGCGATCGGCTTCTCGTTCGTATTTATTCCCTACGGATCCGAGTTGCAATTTGGTTTGCAGGGGTTGCTCTAGGCTTCCGGTTTGTACGTTGCCCATCATCGCATCTGAGGGCAAGTTGGCAAATGCCTGCTGAATTTCGCTGGCAGTGGGTAAAGATTGTCCTAAAGTCAAATGGTCTTTTTGAGATTTTGCCGCAGTTTTGGCGGGTTGCCAATGACTTTGATGGGTTTTAATTTTGCGGGATGACATTTCAGTTATCAGTTACAAACAAACTCGAACGAGATTTTGGCTTATAAAAAACGCAAACGACTAACTTGTGCTTCTTTTATTCTGATACAAACTCATTCTACATTCCAACTAGATGTCGTGATTCCCCTCCCGTTAGAAACGGGAGGGGAATCACGACCAGTAAAGGAAATTGAGCGGTAGTGCAACAATGATGGTAGAAGATTAACGAGGAACTGAGTTTGTCATCCAGATTCCCGTACTGCCGCGATCGCGCTAAGAATTTCAGCATTTTGCAGAATTGCAGGCGAACCGAGTTCTCGATCGGGTAGCATGCCGATAAAGAGAAACAGAGCGACATACATTCCCCAAAATAAGACAATCAGGGATTGTCGATCGCGTTGGGACACGGCGAGGGCTACCATAGCCAAACACAGGGCTACGGCGGTAAAAACCAGAAGAGAAGGTCGATCGAGCGGAAAGTACCAAGCAAAACCCAAACTACAGATGATGGCGGCGAAGGCCAAAGCGATCGCCAATTGAGACCAACCCAATAGGGAATAGCGATCTCTCGGTAAATCCAGCAATTCATTCAATTTCACCCCACCCGCCAAAGCTAAAGGGGGAAAAAGCAGCAAACTCGATTCGAAGGAAAAAGAGAGAAGGGGAATAGTGACCGCCGCTCCGAAAAACCAAATTAAAGCTAATTTCGCCCATCCCCAATTGCAGCGAGGGATCGCAAATAATAAACCCGCAACGCCGATGAATAAACCGGGTAGAGCAAAGCACGAGATTTTTAAGCCATAAGACAAACTCAAGGCTAACGAAGAGCGATCGGACAGAGAAAATAAAGTCGATGGCGTGGCAACCAAAATCCAACCGATCGCGGGAAAGCTCCCCAAAATAATTCCCGTCCATAAATAGAGCGATCGCAGAAGTCGGGGTGTATCCCAAACCAGAAATCCCAAAATCATTCCTCCCGCAACAATTGCCAGCCAGCCTTGAGTTAAAAATAATAAGCTCAACCCCCAACCGATCGCGATCGTCCAGCGAAAATCCCGGCGCGATCGCAAGGTTAACCACATCGTCACGATAATCAAACTCGAACTCGCCACTGTGGGTAGGGCAAATCGTCCCAAAGGAATGAGAGGAGAAAGAACGAGATAAATCGCCGCCGCCAAAATCGCCATTCTTCGCCTCGGAAAAATTTCTCGACCCGTGCGATAAAGCAAAAACACCGATAGCGCCCCCAGTCCGGCTATTGGCCAACGTGTCACGGCCGAATCGATGCCGCACCAACGATAAACAAAAGCGATCGCCACGGGCAAAAGCGGCGGCTTGGCCAGCGAAAATTGCTCGCCGAAAGGAGTCAACAACCAATCGAGGGGAGAATGAGGAGATGCTGCAATCGTCCGAGCGGATCGAGCAATTGCCATTTCCATCGGTTGTAAGGGCGACAGGTCTAAATTTACCCCGAATAACAACAAAGCCGCCAATAATAACCCCAACCCCCAACCCCACTCTTGCCACCGATCCTCCGAAATGAAGCAACGACGCGATCGCCGCTTGAGAGAACTCCGATATTCCATAAAAAATTCTTATCACTGTATGAGTTAGCTTGGACTCTTGCCGACCATTGCAAGAAAAGAAAATAGGACGGGGTTCACGGGAAAGAAAACCCAAATGTTAAAATACCCGACACGAAAAGAATCCTTTTGTTATTATCCAAGCTAGTCCTCAGATTTCCCCATAAAATCACGAAAAATTTCCCAACATAATGACCCCAAAAACCTTGAGAGAAGCGCTCTCGCTTAGGCCGAGAGATTAACGCGATCGTTCCCTTCCCGCCCTCATTTGGAATACTGCTCCTTCGTACCCGCCAGATTTATGGAATCATCCTTTGTTTTAACTTTACAAATTGTTATTGCCGTTCTTGCTGGGATCGGCGCTCAGGTTTTTGGCGAATTTTTGCAGGTACCGAGCATTGTTTTTTTGCTTCTGTTTGGGGTGGCGTTGGGGGCGGACGGACTCGATCTGCTGCATCCTCACGAGTTAGGAGTAGGACTAGAAGTTCTCGTCGCTCTCGCTGTTGCGATTATTCTCTTTGAAGGCGGTCTGAATTTGGAACTGCGAGCGTTAGAGCGGGTTTCTAGCAGTCTACGCAATCTCGTCACCTTGGGGACTCTCATTGCCCTGCTGGGGGGAGGCATGGCCGCCCATTGGTTGAGCGAATTTCCTTGGCCGATCGCTTTTCTTTACGCTGCCCTCGTGGTCGTAACCGGTCCGACAGTGATCGGTCCCTTACTCAAGCAAGTTTCTGTCGATCGCCAAGTGGCAACTCTCCTCGAAGGGGAAGGGGTTCTCATCGATCCGGTGGGAGCAATTCTGGCCGTCGTGGTTCTCGATACAATTCTCAACCGAGATGCCGTCCCCGTGGCCATTTTTGCCTCTTTACTCATGCGCTTAGGATTAGGAGCGCTGATTGGTGGTTTGGGGGGTTGGCTTTTGGGTTTTTTCCTTAAACGCGCTCAGTTTCTCTCGGAAGACCTGAAAAACCTCGTTGTACTGGCGGGGGTTTGGGGATTGTTCGGTTTATCTCAAGCTCTGATCAGCGAATCCGGTTTAATGGCGATGGTTATTGCCGGAATTGTTCTCAGAGCCTCTTCTTTGCCCGAGGAACGGTTATTGCGCCGCTTTAAGGGACAATTAACCGTTTTAGGTGTATCCGTCCTCTTCGTACTTTTGGCGGCAGATCTATCCATTGCCAGTATTTTTGCTTTGGGATGGGGCAGCGTACTGACGGTTTTTCTCCTCATGTTGGTCGTGCGTCCCATTAGCGTGACCCTGTGTACTCTTAATAGTCCCTTGACTTGGCGGCAAAAATTGTTTGTCGCTTGGGTGGGACCCAAAGGGATTATTTCGGCTTCGGTTGCCTCTTTATTCGCCATTTTGTTAACCCAACAGGGGATTAATGGGGGAGAATCTATTAAAGCCTTGGTCTTTTTGACCATTATGATGACAGTTTTTATTCAAGGACTTTCAGCCCGTTGGATCGCTAAAGGTTTGGGGATTACTTCTTCGGAAGCCACCGGAGCCGTAATTATCGGTTGCAATCCCTTGGGGTGCTTGGTGGGCTGGCTGTTTCAAGAACAGGGGGAATCCGTGGTCATGATCGATACCGATGCCGATGCCTGCGATCGCGCTCGGGAGTATAATCTACAAGTTTTTCAAAGTAGCGGTCTTGATGCCGATGTCCTCGAAGAAGCTGGTTTGGAATCCATCGGCACCTTTTTAGCACTGACGAGTAATGGAGAGGTCAACTCCGTCCTCGCTCAACGCGCCCTCGAAGAATTCGAGCCGCCTCGGGTTTTGGCAATTTTTCCCCAAAATCACAATAGCGATCGCGAGGAAACCGCAAAAACCAACGCGAAAAAAATCAACGCGAAGATCGCTCAAGCCTTTATGACTCAGGTTCCTATTAAACAATGGAATAAATATATTACTGACGGACAAATCAAGTTAGGGGAGACTGTCTTAAAAGAAGCCGGACTCTCCTTCCAGCAGGCGCACCTGCAAGCGATGATTCGAGCAGGGGAATTCTTGCCCTTATTGGTACAGCGCCAAAAAGGCTTGCAAGTTGCCAAAGCCTCAGAGCAATGGCAAGCCGGCGATCGCATCATCTATTTACTCCACGATCCCCGCCCCAAACTTTTAAAACGCCTTTCTGGGGGAACTTCTTCTTCTCGTTTGGCTTTAGAAAAATTACCGGAAGTTGAAGAAATTCCCCTTGCCGTCCCTCTACCGGAATAATGAAGCTATGATAAGAAGAAACCAAAATCGAGGAAAAAGCAACAATGGATGTTAAGTTTATTTTATTAATCCTCACTGCTATTTTTACTGTGGCAACTCTCTTCTACGGCACGAAAAATGGCTTTTATGACTCAGATAATTATCATGGGAATGGTTCGGCCCATTAAGCCAGTACAACTCGCAGAATGCAGGGGGGAGAGCAAGAATAAATGCTTGTTAGGGGCAATTGTTCTTTCTCCTGCATCCTAATCCGCATCGAAATTTCATGCGTCAAAGTCATTCATCCTCTTCTCATCCGGCTCATTTTTTAGCCTGCTATCCCTACGGAGCAGGACATGGCACGGAAGGGGTGTGCTTGCTCGTATGGATGGGGAAATATCGCATTCTCCTCGATTGTGGCTTGAGAGATATTTCTCCGTTATTAGAATCAGCCCAACCTCCTGCGGATTTTGTCTTTTGTTCTCACGCTCACGCCGATCACGCTCGGGGTTTGCTCTCACTGCACCGACATTTTCCACAAATGCCAATTTATGGTAGCGAGGTGACTTCTCGTTTGTTACCTCTAAATTGGCCGGAGGAGTCAGCAATTGAGTCATTTTGTCAAATTTTGCCTTGGCGATCGCCCATCGCATTATTTGAGGATTTGCACATTCAGCTTTTTCAGGCGGGTCATTTACCTGGAGCAGCGGCCATTGTTCTTTCCTGCCATTCTCCTCAAAGAGATTACACCGTACTCTATACGGGAGATTTTTTTCTCTCCAATGCCCGTTTGGTGGAAGGATTATCCATCGAATCTCTACGCGGATTTTCTCCAGATGTCGCGATCGTGGAAGGAAGCTATGGCTCGGCCCGGCATCCCCGACGGCGACAACTCGAACAACAGTTGATGGGGAAAATCGATGCCGCGATCGCCCTCGGACATTCAGTCTTATTGCCAGTGCCAACGATGGGGTTAGCACAAGAAATTTTATTGTTATTGCGATCGCAGCATCAATTTACCGGACGAGATCTCGATATTTGGGTGAGCGAAGGCGTGGCAGCAACTTGTGATACCTATATCGATCTCTTACCCCATCTTCCTGCTTCCGTCCAGAACTTTGCCAGCCATCAGCCTTTATTTTGGGACGAACAGGTTTTACCGCGAGTCCGTCGATTACCAGACAAAGGAATAGAAGCAATTGCCACGTTTCCCTGCGTCCTTCTCGTCGATCGCTGCGATCGCTGGCAGCAGTATTGCCAGCCCCAATACGGAACATGGACGGTTTTATTTCCCGAGTATCCCGGACGCACGGCGATGCCCCATCCAGAAACCTTAGAAGATTTTCCCAGCATTACTTTAGAGACTTATTTGTTATCAGAACATAGTGACGGGCGCAACACCGCTCAACTCATTCATAATGTCCGTCCCCAACACGTTCTTCTCGTTCACGGCTCTCCCACCTATCTCGCAGATTTGATTGCTTTAGAAGAATTACAAAGTCGCTATCAGTTACATTCCCCCGCTACGGGAACTCTTGTGGAACTCCCCGTCGGCGATCGCTTTATTCAACCCCCCCTCCCGGTTTCTGTTCCCTATGAAGGGGAAATCGTCGAACTTGAAAACGCCATCCAAATCATTTTGCCTCACGCTCTCACAGAAACGTCTCATTGGCGAACTTTGGCCGATACGGGCTTACTCGAAGCACATTGGCAAGGCAATGAATTAGTCCTGCGAGGACTTACCCAACGAGAACTTTTATCCCAAAGCCGTCGCCCCATGCAAGCTGTTGAAGAAAATTGCGAGAACTGCCATCACCAATTTAGACAACGCTGTTTTAATCGCAATTCACCACTTTACGGGTTTAAAGTTACGCTTCAAGGGTGTTGTCCGGTTTTCGAGTCTAAAACAACTGAGCAGTGAGCAATGAAAATGAGCAATTATTATTCGCTCATATCGGGAGAGGTAGGATCGATGGGTTCGGCGGTTGAAGAGGGTGAAGAAGGTTCTGTATTCTCAGTGATGGTGTCTTCGCCAGATACAATATCTGAAGTATGGGGTGAGGAATGCAAACGGCGATCTCCCGTTTCAGTTGAATCTTGAATCAGGGAAAGTTTTTCGGTTTCGTGGCAATCTTCTGTAACGGGGATTTCTGAGGTGGTTCTCGAAACGGAAGCAATTTTTTGCGTAATTGTGCCAATACTTTCTAGACGAACAATTTCTTCCCAAGCACTAATTTCTTCTTCGTCTTCCGTCTCATAACGGATTGTCACCACATCACCTTCTAGATCGACTATTTTGGCATCTTCTATCCATCGTTGTTGATCCCGCAAGAATACGCTAACCTCGCGACCTTCCGAACAAATTTGATAAATTTTGCGGTGTAGCATAGCGAATTTCTCCTTGGTCGAAGATTCTTATTTGGGAGGGAAAATTATTGACTCTCGCGATCGCTGACGAGTCATTATTTATTTTACCCCGCGAATAGAGTCATTAATTTAGTTTAACATTCACAACCGCGTAAACTTGCCGAGAAACGCAAAGATTTCTAGCGATCGCAACAAGCATGGCGATCGAGAATAGTGGATATTTCACCGCTCACCCTTTCAGATTGTTCCACCATAGCAAAATGACCGCAATCGGGAATTTCGATCGCATTGTTCCCAGCCGGATGAAAGAGGGAGTGAAAACTGGCTAAATGTCGCACGTATTGGGGTTCCATGACGCGATCGCCAGCCCCAGCCAAAAAATAAGCGGGTTGCTCGATACGGGCGACAATTTGTGGCAAAGCGTGTACTTCTGATTCTGTTGTCGTTTCAAGTAAAGCACCTAAAGCCGCCTGCGAATCAGCACTGAGAAAATCGAGCAATCTTTGCTTTCCCCAATGACGTGCTAAAGGTTGCACAACCATTGTGCGAGTAAAGATCAAATCGATTAAAGGCAGGTGGTGAAGCCATCTCGGACGATATTTGACGATATTTTTACCCGCAGTCCGAAAACGCTCGAATTCTTCGGGCAAATAGATACCACCACCGGCATTAACACAAATTACCCCTTCAATAGTGGCGGGAAATAAATCCGCTCCCCACAGGGCAATACTGCCTCCCAAAGAGTGGCCGATCGCCCAAGCTCGGGAAATATCGAGTTTGTCGAGCAAAATTTCTAAGTCTCGAGCGTAAGCTTCCAAGGTATAGCAATGGGAAATATTAGCAGAGAGGCGGGGGAGTTGCGATTCTCCAAATCCTCGCAAATCGTAGAGCAAGCATTGATAGCGATCGCGAAATTTTGCCATTAACGGATACCAATATTTTCGGCTCAACAACCAGCCGTGTAGAAAAACCAGAACGGGAGCTTGAGAATTGGGAACGGGAGAGGTTAGCTCGTAAGTATGAGACACTCCCAGAATATCGATCTTAGCCATTTTTCATCCTACTCAAAGGGTTATACATCCCCTCCTCTAGTCTCCCATTAATCGAAAGCGAACGCTTTCAGCAATTTTTTGACCGAGATATTCGGGAATTAAACTTTCATTCGGACCCAATAGATAGAGGATCAGGCGCGTTCTTCCTCGCCAAACCAGTAAGTTTGCATTAACGACCAATAAATCTTCTTGCCAAATGGCGTACATGACTTTATAAAACAAGCCCGGTTGATTATCTGCTTCGATGAGAAGAGCCGGTAAATGAAAAACCGGATCGACGTAGAATTCCGTTTCCACTTGCTCCAAACCCGCATCGAGGTTAAATTCAACGGCGAGCATCTCTTCCACCTCAAAGCGTCCAGCTAAGGCTTCTCGAATGGCGCGACAGACATTATCGGCAGTTTTGTCGCTTAATGCCTTGTTGCCACGAGAAACCACTAATTTGATAAAAACGAGCATGGGAGGTTTGATTTGACCGTACAAACTCAGACTGTGAATCGTCAAACCGTAGGCCGCCAAAACACCAAAAATGTCGCTCAATAAGAACGATTGATTGCGGTAGGCAAAATGAAGAGCGCTTTTAGAACCCTCGGGACGAACTTCAATGGTTGCCAGTTTCGTTTTATAAAGTCGGTAGGCCAAGCGCAAATTTTGCAATTGGATTTCGCTACTGACAAACTGTTCGTAGAACTGGGGAAATGCTTGGTTAAAGCGTTTCAACAGTCCCAAGGTGGATGATTTTAGCCCCGCCGCCATAACTCGATTGTCTTAACTGGGTGAACGATCGCTCTCGGGACGCAATTTTGTCGCGATGCCGAGTCAATAGCCTCAGTCTAATCTAAAGCTCTCGCCATAGTTTATAGCGATCGCGCAGCACGAGGAGAATTTTACAAGACGGGACAGGGCAATATTCCGAAAACCTTGGAAGAGTTATCCCTGTCTCGCGATCTGAAGTATAGGTCGAGTTGGACGACACAAAATTTCCGTAACTTGTAAAGTTTTGTATCAATTTCCCCGATCTGCATAAAATGCTTTGTTCCTACCAGAGTAAAGGATTAGAGGTTCTATTTCAGGGGGAGAATGCAGATGACTCGATGGGGTGCATTTTTGGCGATCGCGATCGCCTTTCCGGGAAGTGTAGCAACGGCTCAGATCGTCCCGGATAGTACGTTGGGGAAGGAAAGTTCCCAATTGAATCCCAATGTGGATTTAAATGGGCAATTAGTGGATTTGATTGAAGGGGGGGCAATCCGAGGAAACAATTTATTTCACAGTTTTCTTGAATTTAATATCAACAATGGACAAGGGGCATATTTTGCCAATCCTGCGGAGATTTTGAATATTTTCAGCCGCGTTACGGGGGGAGATCCTTCACAAATTTTGGGAACATTAGGGGTAAATGGGGATGCGAATTTGTTTTTGCTCAATCCTAATGGTATTCTTTTTGGTCTCAATGCTCGTCTCGATATTCGCGGTTCTTTTGTAGGGACGACGGCGGATAGTTTTGTTTTTGGGAATGGGTTGGAATACAGTGCGATCGCGCCTCAGTCGCCTTCTCCGTTGCTGACGATGAATATTACGCCTGGATTGCAATATGGAAGTAATGCGGGAGATATTACCAATCGCGGGATTTTGGAAACGGGGAGAGATTTATTATTAGGGGCGGAAAATCTGGATTTACAAGGACAGTTACTTGCGGGAGGGGATTTAACTTTACGGGCTTTGGATGAGTTGAAAATTCGGGATAGTGATATGAGTCCTTTTGTGGCGGCGGCGGGAGGAGAGTTATTGGTGCAAGGCGATCGCACGGTGGATATCTTTGCGTTGAATCATGTCGATAGCGGTTTATTTTCCGGGGGAAATATGACGTTTCGCAGTGCAAATCCCGTAGGAGGAGATGCACATTATTGGAGTGGGGGCAATTTTCGCATTGAACAATTAGATGGGAATTTAGGAGATTTGTATAGTCCGAAGGATCCAATTGTTTTAGCAGTTGGAAATGTAACTCTTAGTAACTATACTGGAGCATCTCTTCACATTCTTGCGGGAGGTAGCGTTACGATTGGAGATGTAGTTATTGATGATGTTGATACAACAAACAGTATTTATCCGACTAACTCTGATGATTTTTTGCGTAGCCTTGCTACTTTTACTTCCACAGAAGGAAATACAGTTACTGTCGAAGGAAATAAATACTATACCTTAGATATCCGTGCCGGAATTGACTGGTCAAAATTAGGAGGACTCCCGTTGATTTTGCAGAATACTATAAATTCAACAAATACAGTGATTTTACCGGGTTCAGCTACACCAGTTTCTTTTTCTAATCCTACCAGTGCTGATATTATTACAGGAGAAATTGTGACACTGCGTCAACCTTCTTCAGTCGGATCTGGTACTGGAGGAAATGTTTTCTTAACTAATCAGTATCTACCCAATTCTTTACCTGGTACAATTACGATCAACGGTGGAATTGATACGGAAGATAATAACGGAGGAGGGATAGTTATCGTCGATTCTCGCGAGTCAATTTTGCATCAAGCCATCACAGCTTCTGCTTATGACCAATCAGGAAATAAAGATTTTCTGGCTAATGGAGGAAGTATTTACTTACTTGCTCAAGAAAATATTGACCAAGGGGGTATTGTTCAAGCTGATGGTTTACTAGGTGGAGAAATTTTCTTAAGAACCCAAGAAGCAATATCTTTAAATTATGGTCTTTTTAGTCGTAGCTATACCTCGAATAGTAATGGACAAGGTGGAGCAATTACTATCAATACTTCATCCTCCTTGAACCTACAAAATGGTGCGAAAATTTCGACTTTAAGTTTAGGCACTGGGAATGCAGGTGAAATTATCGTCAATGCAGAAGCAATCACTGTTAGAAATGTATTTGGAACAGAGCAACAAGGCGGATTCTATGCTAACACAATTGGGCAAGGTGATGCAGGAAAAATTACGCTTAATGCTTCTAAACAAGATTTTAATTATGGCTTTGTATTTGCTAACACCTATCGCGATCCTGATTCTCCAAATCAACCTCTAGGAAATGCAGGAACGATAGCTATTAATGCGGAGCAGTTAATCTTGCGAAACGGCTCTTATTTTAACACATCAAGTGATAGTGAAGGGTGGGGAGGCATAATTGTTGTTAATACTTCAAATTCAGTTGATTTGGTAGGTACTGAGCCGAGAGGATTACCCTCAGCTTTCATTTTCGGTGGCTTTCAAAGTGGAGATGCAGGACAACTTGATATAAACACACCAAAATTATCCGTATTAAGTGGTGCAATCGTTTCAGGAACAGCCTATGGAAGTGGTAAAGCAGGAAATATGAATATCAATGCCAGTGAATCTGTTGAAGTAATAGGATCGGGTTCGAGAGCACCTAGTGGTCTATTATATGAAACTGCCGGACAAGGAAATGCGGGTAATTTTAATTTAACGACTCAAGAATTAATCATTCGTGATGGTGGTAATGTTTCGGCTCAAAGCATTGGCACGGGTAATGCGGGAACTTTTAATGTTAGCGCATCCGATATTACGATTAGTGGAATGTCAGGAGATGGACGCTATCGCAGTCGCCTCTTTTTTAATTCTTCTGGGTCTGGCAATGCAGGACAATTAAATATCAATACTCAACGTTTAACAGTTAGTAATGGTGGTCAAATTTCTGCAACGACTTCGGGATCGGGACAAGGCGGTTTTTTAAACGTGAATGCTGCTGAATCGATCGATATTACTGGTGACGGGAGTGGTTTATTTTTTGAAAGTCTTGGTTCTGGAAATGCCCGAGGTATTAGCCTGAATACAGGAGATTTTGCCGTAAAAAATGGTGCTGAAGTCACTGTAAGCGGAACGGGAACGGGAAGTGCAGGAGATTTAGAAATTTCGGCTCGATCTATTTTGCTTTCCGATCGCGGTAATCTTCTTGCAAGAACGGTATCGGGCGAAGGAGGAAATATTAATCTGCAAGTGGCAAACGATGTTTGGCTTCGCTATAACAGCAATATTCTCACGGAGGCATTAGGAACGGGAAATGGGGGTAATATTTCCATTACTGCTGGGGGTTTTGTATTGGCTGTATTGTCAGAAAATAGCGATATTGCTGCGACTGCTATTGAAGGACGAGGAGGGAATATTTTTGTGCAAGCGCAAGGCGTTTTTGGATTCAGCAATCCGGGGCGTTTAGTTCGCACTCCAGAAAGCGATTTGAGTGCAAGTTCTAGTTTTGGTATCAATGGTACGACGACGTTAATTGTTGATAATTTTCAACCTGATGTAGACTTACCTGAAGGTTTAGCCGAAACTCCGATTGGCGATCGTTGTCAAACTCGACGTACAGCTAATGGTAACGCACGCGGAGAATTCTACGAAACGGGACGAGGCGGTATTCCCGAAACTCCCGATAATGTTTCTGGTTCTCGTAGCGTGCGTGCGGGGTGGGTAGAGTTGGAAGTCGGTAAAATTTCACCCAATGAATCCCTAACGGAAATTAATGAAGCTGAGGGGTGGATGAAATTGCCCAATGGTGAAGTTATTTTGACTTCAGAAAGTTCTCAAAATTACCAGGAGAATGATGTAAAGTGCTATCCTTTGTTACGCGATCGTTATTGAATATATCTTATAAAATTGAAGGAGATTGCCAAAATCTCCTTCAACCTAAAAAACGCAATTTCACGGACTAATTAGATAGAGTTAGATAGAGTGTAATATGCAACAACCGTTTACCAACTATCTATTTTTTCTTGTTTTTTCTCATCATTAAACCCAATGCACCGACAGTAAGCAGAGCGAGAGTGGCATTTGGCTCAGGTATTAAAGCACGAATTTCATCTTCTGTCATCGGACGCATTTTGAAACTGCTAATTTCATCTTGAAAAGAAAGTTGTAACGCAAATGGGTCTTGGTTGCCAGTATCTTCCCAAGGAAAAACAACTTTAAATTCTGTAATTCCTGTGCCAAAATCTAGAGTATCACCCACACCAAATTTACCAAATGGTTTTCCTCCCGATATTGGATATACGGAAAACTTATCATCTGTAGAAATCCCGCAAGGAAACCCTTTAATTTGAGTAAATAGCGAACCGCCAGTTGTTGTAAAAGTATATCCGCTATAAGCAGGGGGATCGTACCACTGATGGGAGAGAGTATCGTAGAAAATTTTCCATTCTCCATCGACGACATCTGGTGCTAGGGATTTGAGTTGACCCAAAGTGACAGCACAGCCGTCATCGGGATCGGGTATGGGTTCGGGAGGAGGAAAATTCCCTAATAGAGTCATCCCATCGTTCAAACACTCTTCTAAAATCGTGGCTAAAAAATCTCCCATCATCTGTGCGGGTTTTTGAAAACTAAACCCGAAAATCTGGGCACCTTGTTCAAAGAAGAAACCGGGATCGAATCCTTGTGCCTCGAGTTCCGATCGATCGCGCATGGTCACATCGCCAATACGATCGCCAGACCCAATTACATTAGGCATCCTGAAACCCGAGCCAGTATAACGACCATAATAGGAATCATCCCACGCTAAATCTCCCATCCATGACTCCAATCCGGAGCCTTCTTGGACAACCTCAAGATTATAGGAATTGAGATTCCAAAAGCCTGCATTTTGACTGACAACGCTGAGTCCCGATACATTTTGGTAGACTCCAATACCAACCCCAGAATCATTATTGGGAGAAAAACGAACACCTAGCATTTGACCATCATCAAATGCTTGTTGAAAATTACCCGTGCCAGAAAAGTCGAAAAACATATCTCCCCAACCCACATTGCCATCAGGAACTGGAAATCCATTAACTTCTGTAGGAACGCTTCGTCCAGTGGTCGGAAGATTGGCATTTAAAGCCACCCAAATCTCTCCGGTTGCTTCATTTTCTTGAATGGCCATGCCATACATTTCGTAAATCGTGTTTCCCACGTCAACGCCACCTGTTCCGTTACTGGCAATACTGTCATGACGGGCATCGATGGTGTAGTGCCAGCCGTTGTGGAAAGAGGAGGCAGCACTAGGGGAAGCGATCGCGATCGCACCCAAAATGGCCGCAGTACAAAGTCCTGTAAATTTTTGAATCCCTTTCATAATTTCCTCGGTAGATAAGCACGAATGAAAATTTTTCTACAATCTAATTCTCCGCTAAATCACAGAGAGGATTTGAGTGATTTGTCGGATGTATATTCTTGTTTTACAACAAGTTTTGCCGTAAATACACAACTTCATCTAATCTTTAAATTTCTCCAGATTTTAATCGCTTTTCTAATAATTTTTTAACTACAAAAAAGACTAAAAATCCTCCTGCTAAAATGTCGTCAATTTTAGCTAAATCGAGAAATATAAAAAGAACGATCGCGCAATCATTAGAAGTTAGAAATCATTGTTTCTTGCCTCCAGAGAAATTATCAGGCGCGGGCAAACAGTCCCTTTGCCTCTAATAATTTCTCGGTGGATTTGCGATCGCTTTATGCAGTAATTTACGATTCGTTACGAAAGTTAACAGACTGACAATTCCTCGCGGGACTGTTGTTTGACTCGTCCTTCCATCACAGCTTGTTGCAACTGAAAAAACGCCTGTAACTCAGTGCGATCGCACCGACTTCCATGCAGTAAATCTCGCAATTGCCCTTCTGCATCCCGAGTGAGATAGCATCGGGCGATCGCATCGCGAACGATTTGAGCGATCGACATCATTGAATTACCCCGAATTGAACTTCTTATCTTATTTCTCTGGCCTTAACTCTTACTTTTATGCGGCATCTCAAAAATTATTTCCTTCTGTAACGAGTTAATCTGCCTGCATAAAGCTGCTTGAATTTCTCTGAGAAAGAGATAGAAGGCATTATGTGCCTCTCGCCAATTAGCATCCTGCCAAGGAATTATGTCCGAAATTGACGAACGCTTGCGATCGCTGGCTCTCGAAGCACAACGACATCCCCAAGGAAGTTGGGTGCAAAGAAAAACCATCGATCGCCTGCTGCGAACCTTACAAAACTCGGGGAAACTCTGTCATCCTAACGTCCCGTCCCATTTAAGAGGGCTGTACCCGGAAATTTATGCGATCGCCAAGCAAAATTTATTTTGTTATATCTTTCGCAAAATAAACACCTACAATCCCGAAAGAGGGCAAGTGCTGCAATGGGTTAACTTTCTCCTCAAACGGCGATTTCCCGAAGCGATCGGCGAAGTCACTCAATTGGGAAAGAATAAAAACCTATCCTTACAAAATGTTCAACGCATGACTCTCGACGATCTAGATGCGAAAATCGCCAGTTACAATGCTTCTCTACCCTTGCCAGACGGTAATTTGCAAGAATATATCGAGGACGATCCCGACGGTATTTTCCGAACAACCCACGTCGCGGATAAACCTCACGCTACCTTCCAAGCGATCGCACTCAAAACCATAGAAGGAAGGTCTTGGCAAGAAATTTCCACCGAACTCGGTGTTAAAATTCCCACCCTCAGCAGTTTTTATCAGCGAAATCTCAAACGATTCAAACCTCAGTTTCAATCCTATCTATTGCCATAATTTTTCCAAACAAGAGTCATGAATATTTCCATTGAGTCCTCGCCTTTTCTCATTTCTTTAACCCCTATGGATCGTCACCAAGCTCAACAATTTTGGGAGCAACATCCCAACCCTCCAAAAGCCAAACAAGTTTATCTCAATACTCTTGCTGTTTGTGCTGTTCGCAATTATTTCGCAACCCTAGAAATTGACAGCGATCTGGAAACTGGAGATAGTTGGGATACTGCCATGCAAACTCTGAGCGATACAGCAGATTTGTTTGTGAAGGGTTACGGTAAGATTGAATGCCGTCCCGTTTTGCCCGACTCTGAGACTTGTAAAATCCCCTTTGAGGTGCGAGAAGATCGTCGGGGCTATATTCCCGTACAATTCAACCGAGAACTCAGCGAGGCTAAATTATTGGGCTTTATGGCTAATGTTGAGAGCGATCGCGAAAATGTACCGCTTTCTCAATTTTCTCCCCTCGAAACTCTCTGGGACTCTCTACAAGTCACCCTTGAGAAAAGTCCGCCAGGAGAAAAAGCGATCGTTTGTTTGAGTCATTGGTTAGAGAATGCGATCGATGCGGGTTGGGAAACACTCGAAACAATATTGGGACATCAACCGACCCTCGCAACAAACTTCAGAAGTTCTTCGGTCTTGAATCCCAAAAATACCCGCAATTCAAAAAATAGCGTTACTCGAGGAAAATTCTTTGATTTAGAACGGGAAGAAGAAAGAATCGCTCTATTTGTGGGTTTCACCCAACCCTATCAAGAGAAAGAGTGCGACATTTCTATAGAAGTTGCCTCTATTAGTCAAAAGCACCAGTTACCGGAAGATTTACAGCTTTTTTTAATCGATGCGAAAGGGCGATCGGTCATGCAGGCTGAAGCACGGAGCAGCGAAGCCCTAGAATTTCACTTCAGTGGAGAACTAGGGGAGCGTTTTAGTATCAAAATAGCATTAGGAGGAGTGATTGTAACCGAATGTTTTCTAATTTAATTTTGGTGTTTCCATTACTTTGCTATCTACCACTTGCCATTTTTTTATATGAGTAAATTAGTCGTTCTCGAACTCGACGGGAATTTTGAGAAAGGTTTTCGCATTACCTTAGAAATTTATCGAGAAGAAACCCTCTTAGGTTCTTTCCCCAATCTACCTGCGCGTTTAAAATCAAAACTCCCTGCTAATTCAGAACTTCCTCAAATTTTGCATCGTCATTGGCAAGAAAAGTACCGCAGTCTCGGAGCGCCCTATCGACGCAAACAACGAGACGATCGCACTTTTCGCATCAAACCGCAAAAAATCGTGCATCGCAAATCTCGCGATCGCCAAGTTGAAGAATGTCGCACTTCTGCCCGAGAGTTGCGGAGTTCTCTCAATCAATGGCTCGATAGTCGAGAATTTCGTCCCATCGAACAACAACTGCGATCGCACCTACAACCCGAGGAAGAAGTTCGTTTTCTCATTCGCACGGAAAATCGCCAACTGCAAAAACTCCCTTGGGAAGAGTGGGAGTTATTTCAGCACTATCCTCAAGCAGAAACCGCCCTCAGCCCAACAGAATTACAGGTACGCGAGTCTTTTTTTCCTCCCCATCGCGGCACTAAAGTGCGGATTTTGGCAATTTTGGGTCACAGCGAAGGAATTGATATAGAACGCGATCGGCGCTTATTAGAGGCGTTGCCCCATGCCGAGGTGGTTTTCCTCGTTTCTCCCCGACGGAGCGCCGTTACGGACAAAATTTGGGAGAATGCGTGGGATATTATCTTCTTTGCCGGACATAGTGAAACCGAGGGAGAAACTGGACGGATTTATCTGAATGAGAAGGAGAGTCTCAGTATTGACGAACTCTGGTTTGGCTTGAAAAAAGCTGTCGATCGCGGACTACAATTGGCAATTTTCAACTCCTGTGACGGTTTGGGACTTTCCGATCGCCTTGATGATTTGCAAATTCCCCAGATGATCGTTATGCGAGAATTAGTGCCGGATTTGGTGGCGCAAAAGTTCCTCACTTATTTTCTCGGCAATTTTTCAACGGGTCACTCTTTTTATCGAGCAGTGCGAGAAGCCAAACAGCGACTTCACGACGAGTTAGAAAAAGATTTTCCCTGTGCGAGTTGGCTACCCGTAATTTTTCAAACTCCTAATGCTGTTCCTCCGACTTGGGAGAGTTTGCGAGAGGAGGAAACTCGGGCAACAATACAGCAACTGGAAAGGATTAATTCTCCGATACCTGCAAGCGATCGCCGATTACCAATGGTTTTAAGTTTCGTCGTTGCAGGGTTAATTATGGGGGGGCGATCGCTCGGTTGGTTGCAAGGATGGGAATTAAATCATTTTGATTTCATGATGCGATCGCGTCCATCTGAACCCAGAGACAATCGCTTTCTTGTAGTAACAATTGGCGAAAACGATCTTGCTTATCAAGACGATCGCGGTATGAATCGTCGAGATTCTCTGTCTCCAGAAGCTCTCGAATTATTTTGGCAGAAAGTGAAACCTCATCAACCGAAAATCATTGCGTTGAACATTGCTGATTTTCGTTTTCAGTCACAACAAAAAGATGATTTTTTGAAACATCCTTTTTTTCTCACTTCTTGTCATGGGTCTACTGAACAATCCAGTTCTATTCCAGCTTCTTCCGCAATCTCTTTAAATCGTGTAGGATTTGCCAATATAATATCTGAACCCGATAATGTTATTCGTCGCCAAATCCTTCGTCAAACTCCTGTTCCATTGTGCGATGTACCGTATAGTTTTAGCATGAAGATCGCTCAATCCTATTTGCAGGAAGAAATTAAAAGTTTATCAAGTCAGATTCAACTCGGTTCAGTTAAACTTGATAAATTTACGGCCAATACTGGTGGCTATCAACTCCCCAAAATTTTTGCAGCCGGATTTCAGATTCTAGTTAATTATCGTCCAGTTAATCCCAAACAAGTTAGCTTAACAGAAGTTATTAGTGGTGCACAAGATGCTAAAATAGCCGATCTTGTCAAAGATAAAATTATTCTTATTGGTCGCGATCGCTATCTCGGTCATGCTTACTCTATTCCTTATAATAAATCTGAAAAAGTGTCGAGTACGATGATTCATGCTCAGATGTCCAGTCATCTAATTAGTGCAGTCTTAGACGATCGATCTCTTTTACGAGGAATTCCTCAATGGAGTGAAAATATTTTGATAATATTCGGAGTATTAATCGGTGGATTTTTATTACAATGGCAATCTAAAAAGCAATACAAATTTATTTTTCTGTTCATTTTATCTGTAGGATTCTTTTTTTTCAGTTATCAAGGGTTACTCTGGGGATTTTGGATTCCTGTATTACCTGTTGTTTTGGGTCTATTTTTAACTCCAATTATTTCTTCTGTTGTTACTTCAAATCGGTATTGATTTTATGAATCGACATTTTTTTGTTTCATTCTTAATGGTTTTATCTTGGGTACTCTCTCATAGCTATTCGTTAAGCATTAAAAATTTTTTAGCAAACTTAGAAACTTCTTTATCTCAAGAAGAGATCGCCAATGAATCAGACGGTAGACCACCAAGCGATCATGGAAATGGGCGCAATCCTTGTGATGAATCCGGTCTCGATCTGACTCCTATTGTTATCGAGCGTAATAATGCTGAGATCGGTTCTTCAAGTTGGGGAACGACGCAGACAGAGAATCCAAATTTGTGGGTTTATATTCCCTATGAAAGAGAACAACTTGCCCGGGCAACTTTATCGATTCGGACTGGGGATGATGATGAAATTGTTTATCACGATCGCATTCCTCTGAGAACGTTAGGAACGACTCCTAATATTGTTAAAATTTCTCTCAAAGAGGTCAATGTTTCCTTAGAAATTGGACAATGGTATCGTTGGCATTTATTTTTAAATGTCTACTGTTCTGAGGATGCAGAACGACCAGAACAAGATGAAATTTCTGCATGGATTCAACGACAAGAAGATAGTTCTAGCGATCGCATCTACGATCGTCTCGCAGAAGTTGCAGCAATTGAAGATCCCCAATCTCGTCAAAATGCGTGGATTGAAATCTTACAGGAATTGGGGTACAATGCAATCGCTGAGAAACTTTCGACACCTGAAAATTAATTAAAGTTGTTTTTGAGCAACCTTACTTTTTACTCGTGGAGGCAAAACAAGATAAATTTACCGAAGGATGGGGACAATGTTTAGCGGAAATGATTGCTGCATGACAACTGAATCAAAATTCTGCAATGGTAATCTTTGGTATTATTTCTAATGGCGATCGCTTTAGTTTTAGATCTCATACTATTGTCAATTTCCAATTAAAATATAAGGAGACCAATAATAAGGTTTTTGCGATCGTCGATCTTCTCCTTGTAATAAACTTAATTGTGCTTGACGTAATGCTTCGGCTTTAGAGATGTTAGGGGTACTGAGTTCTTGGTAAAATGTTGTAATCAGTTTTGCTGTTAACTTATCATCAACAGAAAATAAGGTTGCAAGGGTACTTTTTGCTCCCGATCGCGTTGCAATTCCCGCAACTCCCAAGGTTGCACGTTTATCTCCGATCGCCGTTTGACAAGCACTTAAAACTAAGAGTTCGATCGCTTGTTGTTGGTTTTCCTGTTGTTGCAAGAGAAGTTCACTCAAATTATTTAAAGTCATCCGATCTTGATAAACCCATAAAATTGTTTCCTCGGGATCGGAACTAAATGTCCCGTGAGTCGCTAAATGCACGATCCCAAAAGGATCGCGTTCGAGTTTCTCTTGAAAACTGGGAATGGTAAAGGCAGAATTAAGTAAAACTTCAGCGCGATCGAAGTAGCTATTAATAAATTCCAATTCCTCTTCAACATAAGGAAGTGAGGATTTCTGTAAGTTTTTTTCACTAACTCCGGCTGCTAAAATTGCAGTTTTTGATAAAGATAAGGGTTGAGTTTCTTCTACTTCTAAGCCTAAATTTAGCGCAATACTATAGTGTTCGATCGTATAATTTTTACCATCGTACAAAGCAGCGAGGGGAATATTGCGTAACTCGCTATCCATGACAAAAACTAGACTTTTAACGGCATTTTTTTCTAACTCTGTTTCAATTCCTCCCAAAATCAAATCGTAAACTTCTGCAAAAATCTTGCTATTCTTTGCATCTAATTTTTGTCGAATTGCTTCTCTCAAGCTCTCTATTTTTTCATAAATTTCTTGCCTCGAAATTGAATCAGGATGCGTATAATAAAGTGGTTCTTTTTGCCCTGGTAATTGTACAATGACTCGCAAGCGATCGCCTAATAAAATCGGATAAATTGAAGCCGCATTTTCCTGAGAATTTCGCTGTAAATATTGTTCGAGAGAAGTTTGCGATCGCTGTTGTAAATTGCAGCGTAAATAATCTTCGAGTTCGGCGACTTGTAAGCGTTCGATAACCGAAATGGCTTCTTTTGCTTTTTCTGGGGCGATCGCCTGCTGTCTTTTGTCTGGATTACTTTTTTGTGCTGTCTCGATAGGTTCGGGAGAACGCAAAAGCAGCGCCGCAAATTCGCGATAAACGGGTTCGACATCATCTCGAAACAGAAAGCGAAAATCGGGATTTTTTAAGCTAATAATATCTTCTCGCACGCGATCCAAATGATTTAAAGCCGATCGATAAGCTGCGATTGCCGAATCTATTTTATACGGTTTGTCCGCACTTTCTGCGGCTAAAATTCGACCCAGTTGCCATTCCCAAAGATAGCGGATTTCAGGGGCGCGAATCTCTTCGGTGATTAAAATTGCTGCTTCGGTTAACTTTTGCGCTTCGGCTAACTTTCCTTGTAATTCTAACCACTTTCCGCGATATCCTTGACTATAAGAAAGTCCGCGCAAATCGTTTAATTCTTTAGCTTGTTTTTCTGCTTGTGTCAAGAGAATTTCTATGTTTTCCGAACCAATTTCATGTCTTATTAATTTCTGATATTGAATGTGTTGATAAACTAACTTTAACCGCAAAGAAAGACTCATTGAAGACGAGCTAAAAGTATCAATGCGATCGCGAACTAAAGCAAATTCTCGATTGATATTTGATAACGCAGTATAAGTTTTTGGCACAATGGATATAATATCAATATCTTGGAACTCTGATGCTTGTAATCTTAATTCTAATTCAATTAAAATATCGAGCGCATTTAATTTTGCTTGCGTTGTTGCTATTTCTTGAGGAATGCTGAATTCTTCTACTTTTTGATAAATGCTAAAAGTGCGATCGAGCAATTGTAATTGTTCTTTTAACTTTCTTTTTAGTTGAGGATCTTCCTCATTATAAATCGGATAATGGCGCTGATATTCATCTTTTACTTGATAATAGCGAGCAAAAAGAGTATTTCCTAAATCTAGTAAAACTTCGCTTTGTTCCGTGGTTCGATCTAATGCTGTATAAATTTTATAACTTTCATTCAAAAAGCGTTCGGATTGGACTAAATAATTAAATTTGCTTTCTTCTTCTGTATATAATGGCAAATTGAGTTCGACCTCTTCGACTTTGCCAACAACGCGAATAATATTACCCAGTTGATGCAAAACTTTTGCCCGTAAGATTGGCCGATCGGTGAGAATACTGCGATCGATTTGTAGCAGTTTTTTTAACGCCTCTCGATAAAAGCCTAATTCTTGTAAAGCAATGGTTTGATAAACTTGACTTTCGATTTCTCCGATCGCTTCTCCACTTTGCCGATAGTAAATTTCTGCTTGTTTCCATGCTTCTAAAGCACTATCTCTACGTCCTTGCCAAAACGCGACTTGACCGTGAAGCCCGTATATTTTGGCAAAGAGATGAGCTTTTTGGGTCGAATTAGGTTCGCGATCGAGCAATATCTCAGACCGGTTTAAATAGTTTTCTGCGGCTTGCCAATCTCCAAGCTGTTGAGAGACAGAAGCTAAATTACTGAAAATCAAAATCTGTGCGATCGCATTATTTTCACTTCGAGATAATGCTTCTAACAAATACTCTTTTGCATCTTCATAGTTTCCTGATTCGTAAGCACTACGACTTTTTGAAATAAAAGAATCTGAAGCAAATACTCGAACGCCCAAAGATACAGAAATCGTTCCTGCTAAAAGATAACTCAAAAAGATTTGAGAAATACTTAGAAATTGTACTGAATATAAAAATAGATTCCGTTTTCTTGCCATGTTCTCTCCGATGAAATCATTTCAACCAAAGGAAAACCCCAATCTAAACGGGCGCTAAAGCGATCGCTTTGTAAAATTTGTAAACCCAAGCCGATCGTTGCTAAATTATTGGGATCGGGAGTTTCCGAGTCGCCACTATTCCAACCGATTCCTCCTTCAATAAAAGGAATAATTTGTACGGTGGTTTGTGCTTTCTTTAATTTTAATATAGGAATGCGAAGTTCTGCACTCATAAAAATCCCATTATCGGTAAGTAAGGTATCTTGTCGATAACCGCGCACGTTACCCGAACCTCCCAAACCCAATTGTTCCCCAGAGACCAGAGGGTGATCGGCGAGTTGAACTTCTCCTCGCAGTAAGAAAGTGGGCGCAGAAACATTGTTTCCCAAGCGTCTCACCCATTGTCCTTGACCGCGCCAAGTCAAAAAATTACCGTCGGGATCGCTGGTTTGCTGGGTTGCCTCAAAGGCATCGATTCCCAAACTAAACTGAGAACGCAGGGCAAAAACTTGTTGTAAATCTCGCTGCGTCCACTCTTGAATGAAACGCAAGGCCGTAATATTGGTTTTCCCATTGATATCGGCACCGGGAGATAGCGGAAAAGGAATGCCTTGTAAGGTTGTAGCGCCGCGAGTATGAGAGAGGACAAAACTAAGCGCTAATTCTTCCGTTGGCGATCGCTTGATGGGATGGCGTAATGTGAGTTGATAATATTGAGAACTCGAGTCGATATCGAGGCGATCGAAAGGGGGTTCGATAATCGTACTGGTCGCAGTGCCGAAGTTGAACTGCAAGAGGGTATTATCGGGAGTGAGGGGAATAGCATAGCTGGCATCAAAACTATGACTGCCATCGGTATTGCTATAAGTGAGAATGCCGCGATCGCCAATCCCAAAAATATTGCGATGACCGATACTTGTCCCGCGCCGAAAGCTGCCGACACTGGGGGAACGGCTGTTATTGCTAGCGAGGCCCAATATCCAAGGATCGGCAGCCACCGCAAACACATAAAGGATATTCGTACCGGGATCGATCCCTGCCGCGAGTTCCGCATTTAAGGATTGAATGAGAGGATCTTGTTGCAGCAATTGGAGTGCTTCGAGGAGGCGATCGCGTTGTAAGGGAGGCTGGGTTGCCCGTTGGAGTCGAGAGCGAATATAACGGGGAGAGAGTCGCCCTTGAACGTCAACTTCGATCTCATCGAGACGACCTTCAACGATTTGGATCGGAACGATCGCTGCGTCTTCCTGTCCGAGAGAAAGATTGGGCGGCAAAAATGCCCCTGTTGTGATGTAACCTTCACTCAGGTACAGATCGGTAATACAAGATTTTGCTTGCAATAATTGAGCAAAAGTGATGGGAATATTCGTATATGCCTGCAATTCTTGCGTTAGGCGATCGCTTTTCAAGGCGGTATTGCCAACAAACTCAAAGGCTCGAATAACAATTGTATCGCGATCGCCTTCCGGATTTGCCGTTGGCTGAGGACAAGACAATTGACTTCCTTCTGGTAATTCAATCGGGACTTCTCTCTCTGGAATGGGCGTTTCGGGGATAATAGGTTCGGGAATAGGAGGTTGGAGATCGGAGAAATTGGGACGTTGTGGTGAGGAAATGTCGTTCTGAGAGATAGAAATAGAATTGTCTCGCCCGAGAGGATTTTCCCAATTAATCTCCCTTGATGAGGGTTGTTCTAATTCTCCAGAAGTCAAGAAACCCCCGGATAAAAACCCATCTTCTTGATGAAACAAGAATGCTATGCCCAAGCCAATGCTCCATTGTACAATCATCAAATTTTTTCCCTGACGGAAGAAAGAGCCAACTTGGAGAGTTATGGTATCATCTTGGCTATGCAATCAATCGTTTCGCCGCATTGGCATGGGTTTTTGGAAGAGCTTGTTTAGTAGTTCCGACGCGGCAACCTTACCGAGTCGGACACAACCAGAAAAAAGTGGCGCAGCGATCGCCAAGGAGCCGCGCATTGTCTTTAGTACGGAACGAGAAATCGATCTCTACGAACTTGAGGAATTATGCGATGCTGTGGGCTGGTCTCGCAGACCTCTCCGCAAGGTTAAAAAAGCGCTACATCATAGTTTCTTAGTTGTTTCTATGTGGGAACAACGAGGAAATAGACGGCGCTTGGTCGGTTTTGCTCGAGCAACTTCCGATTATGCTTTCAATGCCACCATCTGGGATGTTGTTGTCCATCCTAAATATCAAAGCCGGGGTTTGGGAAAAGCTTTGATGAAATATACGATCAAAAAACTTCGCAGCGAAGATATTAGTAATATTACGCTGTTTGCCGATCCTCACGTGGTTGATTTTTATCGCCGTCTCGGTTTTATTCTCGACCCGGAAGGCATTAAGGGGATGTTTTGGTATCCAGATTAGAGTTGGGGAATTGTTCATCAATCATTTTTTATTGATAATTTTTCGTTGGTTCGTTATACTGGAACAATCAACGGGATGTAGCGCAGCTTGGTAGCGCGCCTGCTTTGGGAGCAGGATGTCGCAGGTTCAAATCCTGTCATCCCGATTTCAAAAATAACCTTGTATATCAACCTTTTCAAGGATTACTCAATACCTACTTGTTTTCGTCTTACTCATTCCTTACTCAATTCTAATCATTAAAGGTAAAGGGTGATAAGGTTTACCCTTTGAGTTTTCATGGGATTGCCTTATGATTTTTCGTTAGTTAAAGATAACGCGCACTGATACCGCACAACAGTACAACAGCACAGCTACCCCTTAACCACTTCTACCCAACCAGCCCGATGCACCTACACAGCAAGGGTTACACAATGTGAGACAAGCTCCCAAAAATGACCCACTAGGCAATCGGCGGGATGACAATCAAGATATTTGATAGTATTGCGATCGCTAACGATTATGATTGTTTCACATAGATTATGAGCGATCGCCAACTTCTTCATCTCTTACAATTATCCAGTCCGGCTTTACCCGTTGGTGCCTACAGTTATTCGGAAGGATTAGAATATTTAATCGAACAAAAAATACTTGACAATCGCGAACAGTTATGGAGTTGGCTCGAACAGGAATTGCGCTACGGTTCGATCCGAACGGAAACTGCGGTAATGACGAGAGCGTATCAATCAGTCACCCGTCACCCGTCACCAATTAGGGAAGAAGGGTTGATTTATTGGAATGAGTGGTTTTCGGCAGTGCGAGAAACAAAGGAGTTGCGCCAGCAGAGTTGGCAAATGGGGCAATCTTTACTCAAACTGTTGGTAAGTTTGGAACCGGATTTAGCCGCGATCGCCAAAAAAATCGGCAATCCTTGTAATTATCCTATTGCCTTTGGACTTGGGGCAGCCAATTGGCAAATTGACCTCGAGGTCGCAGCGATCGCTTACCTACACAGTTGGGTGACTAATTTAGTGAATGCAGGGGTGAAACTCATTCCCCTCGGACAAACCGCCGGACAACAAATTTTATGCGCTCTCTATGAGGTTCTCGCGATCGCAAAAACAGAAATTCTTGCATTAAACGATGAAGAACTGGGGAGTTGCGGTTGGGGGCTGACACTTGCGAGTATGGCACATGAAAGGCAATATACTCGCCTCTTTCGCAGTTAGCGTTTTGAAAATATAGATAGATTTATTGACCCATGAACGCTCTCGATCTGGCTTTTGCTTCGGCTCTCGAACAAGCTCAACTCATCCGCAAGGGAGAGATTTCACCCCTTGAATTAACCCAACTCTATCTCGATCGCATTCACCGCTTGAACCCTCAACTCGGCAGCTTTGTCACCATTGCCGCAGAAGGTGCGATCGCCGATGCGACAACAAAAACAGAACAACTAACGCAAGAACGCGATCGCGACTCCCTCCCTCCTTTTTTCGGCGTTCCCACTGCCATCAAAGACCTCAACGCTGTCGCCGGATTGCCGCAAATGCTGGGGACTCCCATCCTCAAAGAGAATATTTCCCCCAACGATGATGGTGTGGTCGCCAAAATGAGGGCAGCCGGATTCATAATTTTAGGAAAAACCACAATTCCCGAACTGGCATCCTTTCCCTATACCGAACCCCCCGGATTTCCCCCTGCCCGCAACCCGTGGAACCTAGATTACACTCCGGGCGGCTCGAGCGGTGGCTCTGCGGCGGCGGTGGCGGCGGGATTGTGTGCCGTTGCTCAAGGTTCCGATGGTGGGGGGTCCATTCGTACTCCGGCTTCTTGTTGCGGGATTGTGGGACTCAAACCCGCAAGAGGGCGTGTGACCCATGCCCCCGTCGGCGATTTTCAAAATGGCATTGCTATTGACGGACCGCTAACGCGAACTGTGGCGGATGCGGCAGCACTCCTTGATGTGATGTCGGGTTACGTGATGGGAGATCCTTACTGGTTGCCCGAGCCAAAAATTTCCTTTTTAGAATCCTCAAAGCGTTCGCCTCAATCTCTTCGTATTGGCTTTGCCACAGAAATTGCCCCCCTCGATCGCCCGAGCGAAAGTTGTCAAAATGCTGTCTTAGATACCGTTAAACGCTTGCAAGACTTAGGACATCATCTCGAAGAAATTCATCCCGACGTAAGCGAACTCGGCGTTCCTTTTACGCGCATTTGGCAGGCGGGCATTGCCTCGGCGGGACTACCTTTAGAAGCTCTCAGCCCTCTCAATCGTTGGTTAGCAGAAAAGGCGGGAACAGCAGGAGACTATTTGCAAGCAGTCACAAAAATGCAAATTGTGTCTCGACAAATTGTGGGAATGTTTGCGCCCTATGATGCGATCTTGTTTCCCGTTCATACTCATTCTCCTCTGCGGATTGGCGAATGGGCGCAATTGAGTCCCGAGGAAACCGTCGCTAAAATTATTCAATGGGTGGGACCTTGCCCCGTTGCTAATGCCACCGGATTGCCCGCGATCGCGCTTCCCACGACCTTTGATAATCAAGGCTTGCCGATCGCTATTCAACTGATCGGCAAACCCGCAGATGAAGCCACAATTCTTGCCCTAGGCGCTCAATTGGAAGCTGTCCATCCTTGGCGCGATCGCCCTTTCAATGAGCAATGAGCAATTAAGAACCGTAATTCCATCGCGCTCGATAATTGCGACCATCGAGGTGCGTGAAAGTTCGACCGTAACCCAAACCGCCGCTCCACCAAGGATCGAGGATTCGCTGTACTTCTCGAGGCGAGAGTCCGGCGGCATTAAAATCAACGCCAATCCCTCTTAAGTGGGTCGAGTTGCGAGCGCCTCCTACGGCTCGATTGATTCGGGGAGGGCGATACCAACTGGTGACGGAAATCGAGCGATCGCCCAATTTTTCCCGTACGTCCTGCATTCGCCGCGCCATCGTGACAATATTTTTGGTAATACTGGCATTGACGGGAATGCGATTGCCCCCCTTGGTGGCCTCCGCCCAAGTAAAATTCCCTCCCGAAATAATGGAATCTCCCGTATAAACTTGACCTTTACCGGGAATTCTAATTAAGCGACCGCGATTTTTCGGGGCTGGAGGAGGTGGCGGGTCTTTCGGGGCGGCGTAGTTTTCGACACTCAACATATCAACGTGACCCTCGAAAACATACCACTCCGCGCGATCGTTGATAGGATTGACCAAAACAACCCGCAAATGAGAGCCGATATCTTCAAAGCTCTTAATCGCTAATTCGCGTTGAGTGACGGGGAGTTTTTCCGAGTCCGGCAAACTCGAGGATTGAACGGGCTTGAGTTTAAAAACACTATCTTGAGTCATGACAAGGGTCGCCGCTTCTACGATTTGCACGTGACCTTCAAAGGCATACCAAATCGTGCGTCCGACTAATTCGTTGTCGAATGTCAGTTTATAGTGACTGCCCTCTTTATCGGCTAATTTGATCCCGTATTCGCTACCATTCGCGATCGGGATTTTTTCCGATTCGCTCAAAGTACTGGATTGAACGGGCTGGGTTTTAAAAACCGTGTCTTGCGTAACAATTACAGTTGACATCTCTCTCAGGAATACAGAAAGGATAATCGATGACAACACTATAGGAGGATTCGTCTAAAATTGGGCGAAATTTAACGTTTTGACAAGTTAATCGGGATTGAGTCGTCCCCATTGGCAATTTATGGGTCAAAGTCACACCTCTTCCACGAGTCTCACCCTTGGATCGCCCTGTCTTCTCACGATCGCAGAATTTTCTGAAAAACTCTTCGGCAGAATTGGAAAGAACGACATACAATAGGCAGAATAAGAAACGTAAAATTAAAAAAACGTTGGTTTCGGTCGGTTCGTGGCAGAGTTTGAGGAGTTGGCGTGTCAAAATTCGTTCAAAAACCCAAAAATCAAAACGGTAAGGTTAACGGTAAGTTCAAAGAATCGGCATCCGTCGATCCGATTGCTCCAGTGGAGGGCAAAATTTCTCCACCAAAATCGGAACTGAAATCGGGAAATGGTCAGGGAAACAGCCCAGCCAATAGCCCGGTTAATGGCTCTCCCGCTCCTACCGCGATCGCTGAAAATGAGACTCGCTCCAAAATAGGAAACGGGGTAGCTAAGTCAACAGTCAAGTCAACAGTTACAACACCCGTCCAACCAGAATTAGAGCCGACTACTCCCCAAGAAGTACAGAAAGAGGCACAGAAGACAACAAAAGCAAAGGCTGCGAAAAAAAGGAAACCCTTATACCGCCGTCCTTGGTTGTGGGCATTATTAATTGCGGCGGCAAGTTTGGGAAGTGGAGTCGCTTATGGTTATAAGGTTTGGCAGGACGTAGAAGCACAACTACCCGAGTCCGTGGAAGGAGTCCTCACCTATAAACGAGCGCAAACGATGACAGTGAAAGCCAGCGATGGGAGCGTACTGCAAGAAATCGGTCCCGTGGCTCACGAAAAATTAGAAATGGGTAAAATCCCCAATCTCGTCGTTCAAGCCTTTATTTCTAGCGAGGATCGCCGTTTTCTCGATCATGATGGTGTAGATTATCAAGGAATTGCCCGAGCGACTTTTGCCAACTTGCGATCGGGACGGGTTGTAGAAGGAGGGAGCACAATTACCCAACAACTCAGCCGCATTGTTTACTTAGATAACGATAAAGAATTCTGGCGTAAAGTGAAAGAGATTCGCCTCGCGCAAAAAGTAGAAGGACTTTACGATAAAGAGCGCATTCTCGAACGCTATCTTAATTTAGTGTATTTGGGATCCGGGGCTTATGGAGTTGCCGATGCTGCTTGGGTTTACTTTGGTAAATCTGTTGAGAAGCTCGATTTAGGAGAAGTCGCTACGATCGCGGGAATTGCCCCGGCTCCGAGTTTATATTCTCCCCTTGAAAATGAAGAAGCGGCCAAAGAACGGCGGAATCTTGTTTTAGAGCGGATGCGCGATGAAGAGTATATCAGTCCGGGTCAAGCTGCAATGGCGATCGCGGCTCCACTGAATCTCAATCCCCAACAACCCAAACGCCTCAACCGCAAAGTTCCTTATTTCACCGACTACGTTCAAGAACAAATTCCCCAACTCATTTCCCCAGAACAAATTGCGGAGGGAGGGTTGACGGTAGAAACTACGATTAACCTGCAATGGCAACAAGCCGCCGAAGATGCCGTCGCTAAAGCCGTCGTTCGCTATGGTGCGTCTCAGAAGTTTTCCCAAGCCTCGATCGCCGCGATCGACCCTCGCACGGGGGAAATTAAGGCGATGGTGGGGGGAGATGATTATTTTAATAAAGAGAAAAACGGACAGTTTAACCGCGCGACCCAAGCCAAACGCCAACCGGGATCGACGTTTAAAACTTTGGTTTATTCCACGGCGATCGCGGCGGGTTTTTCTCCCTATAAAAGTTTGCGGGATGCTCCCCTCGTGGTAGATGGGTACGAACCCAAAAACTACAACAAAGGCTATCGAGGGAGTATTTCCTTGCGAGATGCCCTCACCTACTCGGTCAATATTCCCGCCGTGAAAACCTTAATTGATGTGGGTTGGAATCCCATTGTTAAATTAGCGAAAGTGATGGGGATTGAGTCGGAACTCAAACCTACTTATTCTCTGGCTTTGGGCGCATCAGAGGTGACACTGCTGGAGTTGACTAGCGCTTATGGAACCTTGGCAAATCAAGGACTGCACGCTGAAGCCCACGGTATTGCCCGCATTCTCGATCGCGAAGGGAAGGTTATCTACGAAGCGAAGAAAGACCCAGAACGAGCGATCGATGAAGATTCGGCAGCGATTATGACGTGGATGCTGCAATCTGTGGTCAATTCCGGTACGGGAACCGCCGCCAAATTAAATCGCCCCGTGGCGGGTAAAACCGGAACCTCCGATGATTATCGCGATCTGTGGTTTGTCGGTTACATCCCTCAAGTTGTTGCAGGGGTTTGGCTGGGCAATGACGATAATACCTCCACGAAAGGGGCCAGCAGCACCGCCGCCGCCGTTTGGCAGGATTTTATGCGCCGCGTCACAGAAGAAGTTCCCGCCGAAGAATTCCCCAAACGTCCCGACTTGAATGGACGCGAAGCAACGATCGCGGCAGAACCCCTCAAACCCAAACAAAATTACTATAAATCGATTCCCGCCGGACAAAATTTAGCGGTTCAATCTCAGCCGCGCCGCAGTAGCTCTCGAAAACGGCAAACCACTCGCCGTCGCACAACCCCAACTCGGACAGCCAGTCCCACGCCACAACGTTCTCGTTCTAACCCCGCTCGCAGCGTTCGCAAACCGACGAGTCCCTCTAAGCCTGTAGTGCGCCGTTCGACTCCTTCTCGTTCGACTCCTTCTCGTTCGACTCCTTCTCGTTCGACTCCTTCTCGTTCGACTC
>NZ_JCAMRX010000042.1:0-10167 GCF_059821285.1 Spirulina sp. LEGE 11439 | reverse complement strand
CTTCTCGATCCCGTCCAAGGGTAGCCACTCCAGCCCCTCGTCGTCCCGCCCCTGCCCCTGCACGTCCGACAACCCCACAAATCTCAAAACCCGCACCTTCTGCTGCTCCTCCTTCAGTCAGCAAACCGCCTAAACAGTGAACAGTGAACAGTGAACAGTGAATAGTGAATGACTAACAACACACAAAAAATAACTGTTCTTTATTTGCCTCTTGACGAACGCCCTTGCAATTTGATTTATCCGCAGGCGATCGCCAATCTACAACATACTTTAGAGTTGTTCGTTCCTCCTCGAAGTTTATTGGGGAGGAAAAAACAACCCGCCAATCGCGATCGCCTTTGGGAATGGGTCGAGAAAAATATATCGAGGTGTCACGGGGCAATTTTATCCCTAGAAATGTTGGTGTATGGAGGATTATTACCTTCGCGACTGCATCAGGATTCTCTGGAATTGTTGCGCGATCGCATTGCTCGAATTTCTACACTGAAAGAAAAGCAACCAGATCTAAAAATTTTGGCGAGCAATTTGATTATGCGATCGCCCACTTATAATAGTAGTGAGGAAGAACCCGATTATTACGAGGAATTTGGGGCGGCGATTTTTCGCTGGGGGTGGTTACAAGACAAGCAACAACGGGAAGGACTCACAGATACAGAGATTGAAGAGTTAGGGCGCATCGATCGCGAACTTCCTCCAGAATATTTGCAAGATTATCGCCAGCGACGAGAAGGAAATCTGACCATTAATAAGCAAGCGATCGCTTTAGTTGAAGCAGGAATTATTGATTTTTTAGCGATTCCCCAAGATGATTGCGCGACTTATGGATTTACTGCTCGCGATCGCCAAGCAATCGTTCAAGAAATTAGAGTCAAGCGCTTGCAAACTAAAGTTCACTTATATCCCGGTGCAGATGAAGTAGGCTGTACCTTACTCGCTCGTTTTTATTCCCAATTTCAAAATATTCGCAGAAAGATTTATTTACTTTACAGTTCCGTTTTTTCCGAACAAATCATTCCTTTATATGAAGATCGCCCCCTCGGAGAAAGCATTAAATCTCATATTTTGGCGGCAGGTGGCTGCCTTGTTTCTTCCTCAAAAGAAGCCGATTTTATTTTAGCCGTGAATACCCCGGGTCAAGTCATGCAAGAAGCATGGGACAATCCCATTAAAGATTTAACTTATACGACCCATCGTAATTTGCTTTTCTTTGTCGATCGCATTGCCGCTTTTTTACAGCAAGGGAAACCTATCGCGATCGCAGATATCGCTTTTACTAATGGCGGAGAAACCGAGTTAGTCCAGTTACTCGATGATTTTACGGCTTGGGATGACGTTCTCGCTTATGGCGGCTGGAATACTTGTTGTAATACTCTCGGTACGGTTTTAGCTACGGCAATTGTGGGGTTGGAGTCTCGCGATCGCCATGCCATTGCGACCAATAAAATCTATCATTTATTGGAAGGTTGGGCGTATCAAGCGATCGTTCGCCAGTCAATAATCAAGAATTATTTGCCCGCGATCGGTGCATCTTATTACGATTTCAAAAAGAAAGAGCAGGAAATTCACGCAGAGATGAAAAAAAGAATTTGTGATGTTTGGCAGCAAACCCTACACAATTCGTTTTTACAATGGCAATGGCAAATTGAAGTATTTTCCCCTTGGCAGAGAATGTTTGAAATTGGTTTAAATTTGACAGTTTGCGATCGAGAATAAGACTTAAATTAATTGTTTTTTTGGGATCGAAAGGTTAAAGTTATGAGATAAGTATTTTTTCTTGGAGCAGACTTCAAATGCGTATTTTTATTTTTTCAACAATGAAAGCAGGAACAATGTTCTTGCATCACCTGATGAAGGATATCTCTCGTCTCTCTAATATCCCTCATTATTCTCATAACTACGAACCCGGAACCCCTTACCACATCCCCTCGTCAAAATCTCCTGAAACTTTTACGACCTTACTGGAATCGGAAGGATGTTTCGGACCTTTTCGTCATTATCTCCCTATCCCCGATCCCGACAATGCCAAGATTATTTTGCACTTTCGCGATCCAAGAGATACCATGAGTTCACTCTATTTTTATCTTGCCTATCATCAAAAATATATCCCTCAAGTCATACGAGATACCTATATTAAACGAGGAATCGATCGGTTTGTTTTTAATCCTTATCTTCCTACATCGTCTTCATGGTATCAAAGAACAAAACAAAGAATAAAAATGCTTGTCAATCAAAGTCATAATGAGACAATAGCAGAATGGCTTTTGAAGGATTATCAACTCTATTTTCATAACTATTGCGATCGCGACAATACCAGAGTGACAACGTATGAAGAAATGGTAACAAACTTTCCGATATGGTTAGAACAATTTTTAGAGAGCTTTGAACTTGAGAATGAGCAAAAAATTCGTGAAGAACTTATTACAATTCATCAAGATAGTTTCATTCCTCCTTCCCTCGAACAAGATCTCAATAAAATTAAACATAAACGAAAAATCACGCCGGGAGACTATAAACAACAATTTTCTCCACAAACAATTGTCAAATTAAATCAATTTTTTTCCGAACCTCTGTCGAGATTGGGATATAAGTAATATGAGATTTTCCCACGCCATGATATTGACTTGAGCGTGGGATTTCTGAACACTTTTAGCAGAAAACTATCAAGGAAAATTACAGAGTATCTAAACGTTGCTATAGCAATCCGAAATGATACGTGAATGCAGATCGGGCTACAACCCTTGTTATTGCTGGCTCGCTTTGGGGAGGACAAGCAATAACAAGGTAGATTGTATAGCTTAAGAAACTGCTCTAAACCCAAAAAGCGATCGCGCTCCCACCAATACGATACAATAGAACTGATTCCCTTACTCAAACTCGCCATGAGTGTCACAAAAACAAAAATTCTTACCGATACTTGGATCGATGCGACATGGGACGAATATATCGAAGCCACAGAAGATCCAATCTATAAAAAAGCAAAATTTTATTACTATAACGAACAACTCAGAATCGAAATGACACCCCTTGGACACGATCATTCTTGCGACCATACCATTATTACTTATGCCATTAATCTCTATGCCACGTGCAACCAAATTGCTTTAAACGGACATGATAATTGCACCTATCGCAAAACCGGAGTTCGAGAAGCTCAACCCGATTTATCGTATTATGTTGGCGAGAATGTTGATGCTGTCCCTTATGGTACGGGAATTATTAACCTCGATCGCTATCCCTCACCCAATTTAGTCATAGAAATTGCCAACACTTCCCTCGCCGACGATCGCGGCACAAAACGCTTGCTTTATGAAGATTTAGACGTGCAAGAATATTGGATCGTTGATGTACAAAGTCATCAAATTCTTGCCTTTACCATTGCCAATGCAGGCAGTCGCAGAATTAACATTTCTCAAGTATTACCGAATCTAGAAATATCCCTCCTCGAAACAGCCCTCAGACGCACTCGCCAGAGTAATCATAGCGAGGTAGGGGCGTGGCTTTTATCAATGTTCAATGAGCAATGAACAATCGCCCATTACCCATTAAGATATTGTTAATCGGTTTCGAGTTTATCCCGATCGCCTATCATGTCTTTTCAAATCGCCTACCTCGCCCAAGGCAAACTCTATCTCCAACAAGATACTAACCAATTTCGCGAAATCCATAGCGAATTCGGTCAATCCATTCAACGCCAACGCTTACAAGTTCAACAGCAACGGGCATGGAAAGATAGCGGCATTCGCTCCATGATAATGCCAGCCGGGGCGATCGCAGAACAAAATCGACAAGCTGAAGCCGTGGTTCCCGTCGCGATTACCAGTTTGTGCAACAGTCAAGAAGGGAAACTCTTTTACTCCCTCGAAGCCGCAGAAATGGGAGCATTATTTTGCTTCGATCCCAGCCGCGATCGTGAAGATCGGCTTTTTCATAACGCCAATTTCCGCATCAGTCACCTTGACTACAGCAGCAAGCACGATCTCATCGCCTGTACGAAAACCTATCCCACGGGAATCGTTAATATTGCCAGCCTCTCCCCCAATAGCGTTCGCCCCAACGATATCACGGAAGGGGATTCCATCGATCTCGCCCCCCGTTGGCTGCCCGCAGAAAAAGCCCTCGTTTATCAATCGGCTGGAGTCAGTCGCAATAGTCAAGGGTTTGTCGTCAACCGGATGCCGTTTTCCATTGAGAAACTCGACTTCAACAAACAAGACCTCATTTCCCTCGCTGAAGATCCTAAATCCGACCTCCTCGGACCCCAAATCGGTTCGGATGGGTTACTCTACTATATTCGCCGCCCTTATAAATCCTTTCATCACTCCTTTAGTTTGTGGCGGTTGTTAAAGGATATCTTTTTAATCCCCTTTCGTTTGGCCTATGCTATTTTTCAATTCTTTAATATGTTTACCCAGAGTCTCACGGGTAAACCTCTGATGGCTGCCGGGACGCAACAAAAAGTCGAACCGAAACGAATGAAAGTCTGGGGAGACTGGCTCAACCTCGACAAACTCCCCAAAAAACACTCAGAAGATGGCGATGCGCCGCCCTTAGTGCCGGCGACTTGGGAGTTAGTGCGCCAAGGAAAACAGGGAACTCCGGAAGTTTTGGCGAAAAGCGTTCTCGCTTACGATTTAGCAGCCGATGGCTCGATCGCTTACACCAATGGAAGCGGTATTTTTCTGTTATCTCCCCAAGGAAAACGAGAAAGAGTGGTGTGCGATCGCCTCATCGAAGCCGTCACCCTCCTCGATCGCCCCACAGAAATTTAGGTTTGTTGTTGCTTTCGCGTTTTTCTCTGGCTCAAAGCAACAACACAACCCACCCAAACAATTAACTATCGGCTTTAATGCAGTTAAGGGTTCTTAAAGTCGCCGCCGCCGCATAATTCCGCAATGTGGCGGAATTGGGCGCAAACGCACTGCCTTGCTCGCTTAACGGAGAAGCAACGCCGCAATAACCGGACATTTGTTGGATTAAAGCGTTAGCCCAGTGACCCGCCGTATCGGAAAAAGCCGTTGGGGTTTGTTTCTGACCTAAAGTCGTAGACAGTCCGCGCTTAGCTTTGCCGTATTCTGCCGCCTTTTTCATCACCGCCATTAACTCCGCCCGGGTCACTGGCTGAGTGGGACGAAACTGCCCATCGGGATAGCCCGAAACAACATTATTCGCCTTTGCCCATTGAATTTTAGCCGCACTCCATCGGGAGGCGGGAACATCGGGGAAAGGATTGCTGCTAGGCGCAGGAGGATTGGCTAAATTGATATTGGGAATAGTTTGCACGGCACCAAACACCATAGAAACTAACTGCTCGCGGGTCAAAGTATTCAGAGGTCGAAAGGTATTATCTTCCGGGAATCCAGCAATAAAGCCAATTTTAACCGCTTCTTCAATTTCTGTTTTGTAGATATCGTTAATAATATCGGGAAAACCAGAAGTTGGAGTCGGTGTGGGTGTTGGGGTTGGGGTTGGGGTTGGAGAAGGTGACGGTGTAGGAGTTGGGGTTGGAGTTGGCACGGGTGCGCCGTCGTTAGTGAGATAAACGTGTCCGAGGGTTTTCCCTTGATACGTCCGTTTAGTGAAGCGCCAACCCGGTTCGAGAAAGAATTTATAGAGGATCTCCTCGTGAGGACCGCTAAATGAGCCTCGGCTGCGGGCAATGGTAATTTCATTTAATCCCGGTCGGCTGCTGCCTACACGAGGGGTTCCGACGAGGTGCAGATCGCCATCGCGGTTGACAATTCGCAAGAGGAATTCGACCCCGAAATCTTCCCCGTTAATGCGGACGGAATAGCCGTTACTGTCTACGCTGCGACCGCAATTGCCGGTAAAATCAAAGGTTCTCCAAAGCGCATCGACGCGAATGGGGCTGGTTCCAGCTTCACCCCAACATTGTCGCTTGCCCGGAATTTGCTCGATAATGACGAGACTATAGAGACTGGTGCCAAAGGGGGAGGCGATCGCGGCAAAAGCGCCTTGATCGACTTCTTTTTGGCCGAAGAGGGATTGAGCCTCGGCGACTGAGTTATGCCGAAGTGTTGTCAAATTCACTGCTGCGAAGGCCGTGGATAGGCTCATCGCACCGATCGCCGCTACTTTAAGCGGAAGTGCAAATTTCATTGAGATCTCCTTCCAAGTACATTTCCCTATTCTCCAAGCATTTGTCCGTGAAACCCACAAATTTCCCGAAAAAATAAAATGTTTTTATAGTTATGGGTGCTGTGCGATCGCAAATTGGGAACGAGTTGGGCAGGATAGAATGAGAAGCGCGATCGCAAGGAAAGTGAATTAATGAAATTTTTGAGTTTAAAGTTTGTTCAGTCCCGCAAAATATTGTTTTCCCTCTGCTTAAGTGTGATGTTTCTCGGTTTGACTGGTGCGATCGCGGCTCAAACTGTTTTCAATCCCTCTTTTGCAGGAACAGTAAATCGTCTTAGCGATATTCCTCTCGTTACAGTGCAAGAATTACAGCAAACGCAAAAATCAGAAAGTTTTGTGTTTATTGATGTTCGCACGCCACAAGAATATCAGCGCGATCGCATTAAACATAGTTTTCTCGTCCCGATCGATGCGATCGAACGAGGTACAGGGGTCGAAAAAGTTCGTAAAATTGCCGCTCAAAATCCTAATTCTGCGATCGTTCTGTATTGTCAGCGAGGACCGAGATCCTATCGTGCCTATCGAAATTTAGAAAAGACTGGCTTAAAATTTGTCGTTCTTTCTGGAGGAATTACCGCTTGGCGTAAAGTGGTTTTGGCAGAATCAGAAATAAGCATTCAAAAATATCTGGCAAATCCCGATCGCAATGGATAAGAAAAAAATCAGAAAATTACTATTCGGTGACTTTACTTTTAAACGAATGATTCGATCGCTTCTTTTTATTTATGTTTGTTTTGCAGTTTATGTCTTCTTTGTGGCAGATAGAATGATTTTTCTGCCACCTCCTGCAAGCTATGCTGACGATGAAAGCATTATCAAACTCTCTACGACAAATCAAGAAAAATTCTCAGCAACTTATTTGGAGAATCCCAATGCTCGCTATACTTTACTCTACTCTCACGGAAATGCTGAGGATTTAGGGCAAATTCGCCCGCTTTTAGAGTTTTTTCAAGCAGTCGGTTTTAATGTCTTTGCTTATGATTATCGCGGTTATGGAACCAGTGCAGGAAAAGCCAGCGAACGCAATACTTACGAAGAAATTGAAATTGCTTATACTTATCTCACTGAACAAATTGGTATTTCTCCCGATCGCGTTCTCTTATTTGGGCGATCGGTGGGCGGCGGTCCCACTATGTATTTAGCCGCGCGAAAACCTGTCGGGGGTGTAATTTTAGAAAGTGCCTTTACTCAAGCCTTTCGCGTGGTTGTGCCTTTTCCTTTGCTCCCTTTTGATAAGTTTCGCAATCTCGATAAAATTAAAAAAATTAATGTTCCGGTTTTAATTGTTCATGGGACGGAAGATCGCACGATTCCTTTTTCTCACGGTCAAAAACTCTTTGCAGCAGCCTCTGAACCTAAATTATCTTTCTGGGTAGAAGGGGCAACGCATAACGATCTATTTTGGGTCGCCCGAGGTAATTATGCCGAAAAGTTGCAGGAATTTGAAAAATTAGTGATGCGATCGCTACAATTAAATTAGTCACCAGCGAACAGTCACCCATCACCTGTTAATGAAGAAAGCTCAATGGATCGAGATCGGTGAATATTTGGCGATCGCCATGTCTGTATCGGGAACTTTCGTTGCCCTCTTGACAGAAAAGGTCGTTTATGCAGCAACTCCTCTAACGCTGGCGGTAGGTTTAAATTTGTGGCAGAGAAAACAGGCGATCGAGGCACAAATTAACGCGCAAATTAAAGCAGAAGATTGGACAAGTCTTCAACATCAATTAACCGCCGCGATCGCACGACAAAATCGCTTAGAAGAGGCAGCCGGACAGCCCAATCCCGAAGTGATGGAACGCTTGCAGGAATTAGCCAATAATATTACTTCAGTAGAACAAAGACTCGCTCCCATTCGAGAACGACAAGCACAATTTGAAGAGTCCGATCGCGAAACTAACATAGAATTTCAACAGCAATTAACGAGATTACAAACCGCGATCGCGACACTGGAAAAACTCCCCGAACAATTCTCAGAATTACAAGCCGCGATCGCCAACCTCCAAGAAAAAGTTACTCCTCTGGGCGATCGCCAAGAACATATTGAAACGACTACGCAACAAGTTGAAAAAGCGATCGCACCCATTAACGCAACGATCGCCACATTAAGAGAAGAGTTAACGGTTCTCGATCGCCGTCTGTCTCAATTCGCCAATCTGCCTCAACCCGAGGAAATCCAAGCATTGCAAAAGGCGATCGCTAATCTACAACAAAATCCCCCCCATATTAGCGACGAATCTGCCCCCCTCTCCGAAAGCGCGATCGCCACACAAGTAGAACATTTAAACCAAACTGTAGCCGAAATGCAACGGCATCTTGAGAGAATTTCCCACGAAAAACCCGCGATCGATCCCAAAACTCAAGAATTGCAAGCCGCGATCGCCCGCATTCAGAAACGTCTCGAAGGTTTTCCAGAAATTGCGCCTAACCCTCCTATTCAAGAAATAGTCAAGGAGGAAGTCTCTTCAGAACATCGTCCCCCTGCGGTTCCTCCCGAATATCGTCGTGAAGCCTTTAGTGCATCAGAATCTCCTCAAACGGAAAGTGAATCTGAGTTTGAAGACTTTAGCACACCAGAATCTCCTCAAACTGACAGCGAAGTCGAATCCGGCGATCGCGAAGAATCTCCCCCTTCCCCTCGTTTGGATAATCTCGGTAATGAACTCGAAGGGGGAATTCGGGAAATTAGCGAAAATCTCTGGGAATTTGGAGCCTCGATTAAAAATATCTTCGATCGCGTCACGACTCCGGAAACAACTTCTGAGTTCGTGCAACAGTGGGAATGTGTCTGGGAGTTTGCGGGTCATACAGAAAGGATCGAGAGTCTCGCGATCGCCCCGAATGGGAAAATTTTAGTGAGTCCGGGGAAAAACTATTGTTTGCAACTCTGGGATCTGGAAACCGGAGAATCGATCCGCACCCTCACTGGACATACCGATGCGATCGCGGCTTTGGCTTTTAGTCCGGATGGTAGGCAAATCGCCAGCAGCAGCACCGACGGGATGCTTAAATTTTGGCAGATGGAAACGGGGGCAGAAATTGCGAATTTGCGCGGTCATTCTGCCCTCATCGTGGCGATCGCTTTCAGTCCCCACGGGAGAACCCTCGCCAGTGGCAGTTACGATAAAACCGTCAAACTCTGGGATTTAGGCAGCCAAAGGGTTTTACGGACTCTTGACGGGCATTGGGATTGGGTTAGTGCGATCGCTTACGATCCCGATGGGAAAACTCTCACTAGCGGCAGTCACGATGGCACGATTAAATTTTGGGACGTACAAACCGGAGAAAAAATCGGCAATCTCGCACCGGGGGGGAAAATCTATGCGATCGCCTACAATGCCGACGGGACGATGTTTGCAAGTGGGGGTAGCGATCGCCATATTCGCCTGTGGAATCGCGATCGTCAAGAACTTCGCGCCCTTCGCGTTCTCTCTCAAGTCTATTCCCTTGCCTTCAGTCCCGACGGGAAAACCTTTGCGAGTGGCACGAGTCATCACACGATTACCCTTTGGGATGCCGAAACAGGGGAGAAAATTGCCCTTCTTGACGGTCATCGCGATCGGGTGAATGTGGTTGCCTTTGGCGATCGCGGTGACATCCTTGCCAGTGGGGGAGGTGATGGCATTGTTAAGGTTTGGAAGAGAATTGAGAATGAGGAATGAGTTCAAATTTTGAGCTTTTCGTTTTTAAGCACTTTATTCGTAATTAAATTCTATTTTACTTTGCAGAACAATTTCTTCCATGATTTCTTTAACTTTTCCTTGTTCTACCTGTTGGGAAAAAATCTCTGTGAGCTTGGGAATATTGATTATTTCTTCTATTGAATCCATATATCGCTGAACTATTACCCTAATTCCATATACAGAATTTGCATTTGATTCTAATTGTTCATAAATTTGAGATTCTTTCATTTCTGTTTTGATTACAAAGGTAATTGGATAACGTTGAATTTTGTCAATATAGCAATTCCCTAATTCATGAGGTACAGTAGCAGCAATGAGTGTACCAATT
>NZ_JCAMRX010000094.1:0-10718 GCF_059821285.1 Spirulina sp. LEGE 11439 | reverse complement strand
TGGGTTGGATGCCCTTTTCTCAACTTAGTTTTACATACTAAGTTCGGTAGACCCATTAATTTGGTATATTGACTTGAGCTTAAATTTGGTTTAATTCTTGCGATCGCATTTTTATAAGAAAAGGCGATCGCAGTCAACCATTATATCTGGAAAGGCAAGGGGTGAAATTTCTCCAGTTGTTAACTCTAATCGAGTTGCATAGTTATTTTGTTGAGGTTCTCGAAAAATAATCAGTTTTCTCGCTGGTAAATTCAGCAACCAATATTCGAGAATACCTTCACGAGCATAAATTGCTTGTTTGAGTTCGTTATCTTTTTTAATACTGGTTTGTGCGACTTCTATTAACCAGAAAATATCGGCAACTCCGGGATGGCGATCGTTATAGCGAGACTCTGGGGGTGCAACGATCGCGATATCGGGTTCGGGTTCGGAATTTGTTAGAGAAATGAGTCCATTAAAACGAATTTCTGCGCGATCGCGAAGCAATTCTTCTAAATATTTTGTCCCTCGTTTGGCAGTATTGTAATGAATGGGACTTTCCGGACTCATTTCCACAATCTCTCCTGCTAATAATTCCACGTTGCGATCGCGTAAAATTCCGGCGGCAATCATCTGATGATATTCTGCAATTGACCATTTAGCGAGAGTTTTGGTCTCTAAATACTCTCTTTCTTTGGATTGTGTTAAATTGGCTGCGATCGCTCGTTCTTTAATCGTCATGGTTTTTCTCGATTTGAACGTAATATTGTTTATTTTAGCGCAGTGAATTTTTAAGCAACAGAATGTTGTCTTTCCTCATACCAAGTTGCGATCGCGTCGATAATTTGCACGAGGGCATTTTCATCTAGAGGATGCCAGCGATCGCGCTCTCTCTCATCGGATTTTTGCTGGGCTGAGAGGGGATATTTGAGCCATTTATAGTAACCGAGATCGTCTGCCATTGTGAAGAAAAAAACACAGGCAGGAAAAGGTAAATCTTGATAGTAATGATTGTCTTCTAGGGTGGGAAATTGCGAGATATCAGAGATATTTTCGATGGCTTTATCTCGTGCTTTTACATCAATGCCAAACATTCTCCCTGTCGAAATGCCATCTTTTTGAATGGTTGCTAATATCTTGAGTCCGCGATCGCTTTGTCTTTCGTCGAGTCGTTGAATGGTTAAATCTTGTCTGCGGGTTAAATGTACCATCGCGAGATTTTGGGCGCGATCGTTGATAAAATACTGTAAATCTTCTTGTATCATTTTTGCCTCCATCTCGGATCGCAAAAGCGCGATCGTAAAGTTGATTTATTTGGAGAAGTCCAGTAAGCGGCTACTTCATCCCATAATAACGCCAAAACATCGGGATTAAGTGGATAATCAGTACACAAACTTGCAAATCCTGTCGTATATTCGCCATTCGCTGACATGAGATAGCCACATTCTCCCGGCTCGTCAATACCTACAATATAAGTTGGAGCAGGGTAAGTTGCAAGACGCTGCATTGTGGTAGCATTTACTGGAGTTTTGAGGCGATTTTCTCCTTGAGTATATCCTCTAGAAGTTGCTTTAACTTGTACGAAGAAAAAAGGAATCAAAGATTCTTCATAGAAGAGTTCAATTAGAAAATCTATGGTTCGTTTCTTGTCACCTAAAAATCGCGGAGACTCAAATAGATAACCGCGAGTTGGATGTTTACGGGTTATAAGAACTCGGAAGATAAATTCACCTCGTTCTCCAATGACTTCTTTTGCGTCTACCAATATCCGGAATTAGAATACTGCTATAAAAGTATAGCTCTATATGTTTCCTTTCTCAAATACAATTGAAAAAGCTATTAACTAATATCTGAAAATTGGTGACGCTTCGACTTTGCTGGGCGTATTACTGGTGACTGGTAACTGATATTACAGATTACAAGTCTCTGCGCGAGAAAAGATGTAATTCAATCATAGGAAAGTAAAACGCACTTTTACCCACCCAAGGGAGGTGTCCTATCGGGGCTAAGAGATTGTATTCTACTTCTTCTTCTGATATCCATTGTCCTTTGTACCAATGGACGCGTCTCCCCAACTTTTCAAATGGCTCATAATCTAACTCTCTGGGTTTTCCTCCTTCCTCTAGCCAAATTTCTTTTTGAACAGAGAAACCAAAATGACCATTACTGTATTTTAACCAAAGGCCATCGATCTTGCGGAGATCGTCACAAGGAAAATTTTTTATATCTTCTTTATCTAAATGTTGATTCTTTTCTTTCCCTACAACTTGAAGCATGACGCGATCTGTCTCATAATCTGCCTTTTTCCATTCTCCTTGTTTCAGATATTCTTCTAACTTTTCATAACGCTTATCTGCCACATTATCTCGAAGACTTTCAATTTCTTCCCTTAACTTCGGATTGACCTTGCGCGGCGTTTCCTGCAAGCATTTATAAGCCAGATCGATCGCTTCTTTCGACCCATCCTCTAATAACCCGCGCACAATTCGCACCGGATTCACCAAAGCCGTATACAGTAAAACTGTTTCTCGCCAACCTTCGCTTTTTTGCCAAGATTCTAATAATAATTCCTCTTGTTTTTGCTCCTTGATTGCAAATGCTGCCAAATAGTTACGAAAACTGATATGAGAAAAAATATAATGTTCATCTTTTTTGACTAATAACTCACTCACCCGTTCGATCTGCTGCAAAAACTTCCCGACATTAACAGAATCATCAATCGGTTCGAGATAAAACTGCAAGCGATCTAAGAGCCATTCCTTCTCAATTTCCGTGCGATCTTCTTGCACCATCTGCAACGCTAACCCTTGTAAAACCTGCTGACTTTCACTCGCCGCTAAAATCATCTCAATATTTCTCGCCAGAGGGCGATCGCCCAACTGCAAGCGCACAATTTCCTGATAAAGCTCTGCGCGTCGTCGCGGTAAATATTCCCCCGAATAACAACGATGTAAATTCACAATCATGTTTAACATCAAAGGATTTTTCGCTAAATCCTTCAACTCCGATCGCTCTTCCTGATTAATTTGCGCCAACAGATTCAAAGCATTATCATTTGCAGCCTGTTTCATCGCTAACGTATTTCGTCCTCCCCGCGCATATCGTTCCTGACAGAGATACCAACGGCGAATAAAGCGCTCTCGTTGGTCATCATTAAAACTCTTAACCCAAACCTCTGTCCCAAAACGATTCTCAGAAACATAATTCTTATATCCTGCTGGGCGAGAAGTCAGAATAAAAATAGTTTGCGGATATTCCTTCATTTGTTTCCCGATCCATAAACTCACGGATTTTTGCCATTTTTCCTTTACCTCATCAAACCCATCAAACATAACCAGCATCTTCCCTTCCCGTAACAAATTCTTAGCCCAATCTGGCGGCAAATTTAACGCTTTTCCTTGAGGTAAACTGGGAATATGATATTCTTCAATTAACTGCGATAAATCCAGATTTTTCTCGATAATTGTTCCTTGCTGACTCCGTAAATAAAATAACACTGGGAGCAATTTAGGAACGCCGCGCTGTGTTTTTTTCTGAGTATAAATATAAGTAATGTGGCGCAATAAAGTTGTCTTTCCGTAACCGCCCCATGCTAGAATAGCCATACGACTATAAACTGGCATTTCCCGTACCTTCTTCAATAAATCCCAGATTCTCAACCCTTCAGACCGCTTCATCTCGTCGAGAATGTCCTTATCCCATTCAAAATTTGCAGCCATCGGCAAACAATCTTCACCCAAATTCCGCCAAAAGCGATTGCTCAATTCTAGAGGGACAAACACCTCATCCAGCAAAGGAATAGAGAGACCCAAAGCGGGTTTGTGTCCTTCCGTCCGATACTCCGAACAGTCGCTTTTCTGACAATAGAGATATTGCTCCTCGCTTCCCGCTAATTTCCAACTGAGCCATTGTAGAAAGCGATCGCCATCCTTATCCCCTCTCTCCTGCGATTTCTCGTGGACTTTGAGGAGAAAACTTTCCGTATAACCCGCCCACATTACCGTTAGAATCAAGGGAGGGAAAGACAACATTGCATATAACCAATCCTGCTGTAACAGAAAAGACCCCAAAACAGCCACATTACTTCCCATCGGCACCCATTTAACAAAAGTCAGTCCGATTTTACGAGCAGAATTCGATCGCACAACCCGATCGGCAATATCTCGAACCGATTTTTGAGTTATTTGTTGCGACTCTTCTAAGGTGGATGCGTCTTTTTTATCGGGTTTGGAGTCTTTATCTGCCACGATCGTTCAACCCTTTATTTTCAGCAGTTTTATGATAACGCGATCGCCGAAAATCCTCTAGAGACGTTAAATTTAACGTCTCTACAGCCAAGATCATTTAGAGATAATGCGATCGCAATTATTTAGCGACTGCTTTTTTCTGTTTCTTTCCTTTCTGCTTTTCCTTTTGTTTCGCTATTTTTTCAGCCTTTTTAGCCGCTTTTTGTGCTTCTTTAATCCGATGGAGTTCCTTTTCTTTCTCCTCCGCAATCTTATCTAAATAGTAGTGATAATCGCCATTGTAAACTACTAATTCCCCTTCACGAATCTCAACGATTTTAGTAGCAGCCTTGGAAATAAAATAGCGATCGTGAGAAACAATAATCACCGTGCCATCATAACCTTGTAAGGCTTCTTCCAACATCTCCTTAGCGGGAATATCGAGGTGATTGGTCGGCTCATCTAACATGAGTAAATTTGCCGGACGCAATAACATTTTTGCTAATGCTAAACGCGCCTTTTCTCCTCCGCTCAAAGCCTCAACCTTCTTGAAAACCGTATCGCCACTAAAGAGAAAACTTCCTAATAATGTGCGAACTTCTTCATTTTTCCAACTGGGAACCTCATCGTGAATCGTTTCCATCACGGTTTTAGTCATCTCCAAGGCTTCAGCTTGATTTTGCTCAAAATACCCCGGGATAACATTGTGTTCCCCTAACTTAATCTTGCCATCTTCCGGTCGTTCCATCCCCATCATCATACGAAGGAGGGTTGATTTTCCCGAACCATTCGGACCGAGAAAGGCAATGCGATCGCCGCGTTCGATTAATAAGTTTGCCCCTAAAAAAAGCAGTTTATCATCGTAAGTATGGGATAAATCGGTTATTTCTACCACTTCTCGTCCGCTCCGAGAAGCTGGAGGAAATTGAAATTTTAGGGTTCTGACATGAGATTTCGGTGCCTCAATGCGTTCGATTTTATTGAGTTGTTTCTCGCGGCTTTTCGCTTGGGTACTGCGAGTCGCACTGGCACGAAAACGCTCGACAAAAACTTGCTGTTTTTCTATTTCCTTTTTCTGGCGTTCGTAAGTTGCTTGTTGAGAGAGGCGACTCTCTTCTTTTTGCTGTAAATAGGTAGAATAGTTACCCAAATAAGTCGTAGAGATTCCTCTTTCTGTTTCCACAATTTGCGTGCAGAGACGGTCGAGGAATTCGCGATCGTGAGAAACAATCACAATCGGCGTTTTCAATCCTTTCAGATAAGTTTCCAACCATTCAATACTTTCTAAATCTAAATGGTTTGTCGGTTCATCCAATAGCAAAAGATCGGGATTTTGCAGGAGAATTTTACCCAAACTCATTCGCATTTGCCAGCCACCACTAAAGGCACTAACCAAGCGATCGCCATCTTCAACAAGAAATCCCATTTCTGGCAAAATCTTATCAATTTGTGCCTCTAAACCGTACCCATCCAAGGCTTCAAATTGACGTTGCAAGCGGTCTAATTTGTGAACCAACTTATCTAACTCTTCAGGATCTGCGGTTTCCATCTCTAAGGAAACTTTCTCGATACTTTCGTGAACCTCATTGGCTTCTTTAAAAACCTGCCAAAATTCCTCTTTTACCGTCCGCGTCGGTTCGACCTCGAACTCTTGAGTGAGGTAAGCAATGTGCAAACTGTTAGGGCGAATCACTTCCCCGGTCGTCGGTTCGATTTCCCCCATGATAATCTTCAGTTGGGTTGATTTCCCCGCACCGTTGACCCCGACCAAACCGATGCGATCGCCTGGTTTGACTTCCCAGTTCACATCTTTGAGGATTTCCCCCGTCGGGTAAATTTTACTGATATGCTCTAACCGCAGCATTGCCCATTCTCCATCTGTCGTCGCTCTTCACCAATCTTAACATTAAGAAGCATTAAGGCAAGGATTGCGATCGCCAATCGGCAAAATTTCCGGCGAATCGTTCTAAAGAAAGAAGATGAATGCGAGAGTTATGAGCAACGGAGGCTCGCATTTTTTCGGTATTGTAACCCCACTCTGCTAAATAGAGGGAAATCTTGGTTAAATCGGGTTGTTGTGCGACTAATTCAAGAGTTTTGAGGCGATCCTCAACAAACCAAATATTATCTGTATTGATATTAGGATTAGCGATTAATCGGCGTAAAGTATCAGGTTTCGATCGCTTGACTTCTTTGCCAAAAATTACTGTTTGAGGTAAGTTTAATCCTTGTTGTTGTAATAATCTTCTCACGAAACGCCCTTCTTTTGTTGTAATGATAACAATTTGAGTTTGTTCTCTATACAAGGCGTGCTGAATTTTAGGAATTATCTTAGAATAAAAGCCATGTAGCCCCAACCATTCTTCTAAATTGCTGGAGATCCATTCATCTCGCACGCCATCAACGATTTCAGCAATTTCTTTTCCTTTTAATTGTTCGGTTTCAATAATGCGATCGCGAATTCGCGGCCAGTCTTCTAAAAGAGTATCTTCTCTTTCTCCTAACATTAAAGCACGTAATAAAACAGGCATCTCCCAACCTGTTTCAATCACGGGACGGAGTTTATAGAAAGAATTGGTGAAAATAGTGCGATCGCACGAATTTTCTTGTTTCCAAATGCGATCGTAAGCGCGACAAGTGGTTTGGAAATACTCTTTCAAACCGTCACAAATCACGCCATCAAAATCAAGTGCAAGTAAAGTAGGAGGAAGGAACATTTTTAGCAAATCTAGTCGATCGCTTCAATAATACCGCAGCCGACTCGTCCTCCTGCGTGTCCCGTGGTTTTAGAATCTGCTTCTTTTCCTCGTCCGAGGTCGTCCCGTCCTTCGTGAATGACGATCGCGCGATCGATCGCCGATGTTTCTCCCGTCAGCTTGACGAGGCGATCCATCATGCTGAATTTTGCCTCACCGCGAGAATCGGCATAAATATTGCCGAGATCGCCAACATGACGCTCTGTTGCGGAAGGACTCCCATGGGTAACCCCGAAAGGATTGTAGTGAGAGCCAGTGGAGGTGCAACCGTCAGATAAATCCCCAAACTCGTGAATATGAAAACCGTGGACTCCTCGAGTCAAGCCTTTAACTGTTCCAGAAATGCGAGTTAAGCCATTATTGACTTCTTCTAGAAAGATAGTTCCGCTAACTTTTGGATTTCCCGTACCGATCGCAACCTTTGCTTTAACTGGAGTTTCTTCAGCATTAACGACTTGTACGGGAATTGCGATCGCACACATCAAGATCGCTAAAATTAAGACTGTAATTTTACGCCACATTTTTAAGATTATTTAGCTAAGTTCTACAAGAAAATTTCTCATTATTTTACCATTAGTTTCAGCACCAATCATCTTGAGATTTGTGTATTGGAGGAGAAAATGCGATATCGAACGCTATGCGATCGCAGTTATAATATTATCGACAAGATTTACAATTAAAAAAATAGTCAAAACCATGTATGCTGTTATTTCTCAAACTAAAACCCGAATTCCACCGGGAACCGTCATCCGCATTCCCGGAACGTGGCAGGATTATAAAATCATTTGTGAGAGTAGAGGCGATAGCTCAATTCCTCGTGTTAAGTACCGACAGGGAGAAATTTTACTCATGAGTCCAATGCCAAGACATGGACGAGAGGCTAATCTTTTGTCTGATATTGTGAAAGCCTTACTCGATAGCGAAAATCGCAACTATGAGGCATTTACTCCGATTACTATAGAACTGCCAGAAGAAGGCGGAATAGAACCCGATTATTGTTTTTATATTGATAATTGGCAAGTCGCAGTTGGTAAAGATCGCATCAATTGGCAAGTCGATCCACCTCCCGATCTGGCCATTGAAATTGATGTGACCAGTTATACTTCTCCTGAAGATTATCTTCCTTATCAAATTCCCGAACTGTGGTTATTTAAGCGGGGAATTTTGCAAATTTATGCTTTAGAAAATGATATTTATTCTGTACGATCGCACAGTCGTTATTTCCCGACACTTGATATGAGTGCGATCGCTGCTTCTGTTTTCCAAACTGCTAGCGATCGCGGTGTGGGTACGGCGATTCGAGAATTGCGCCAAAACTTAACGCTTGAGTAATTTTGTTTGATGAATGCGATCGCTGTTTGCAAATTAAGTATAATGAGAAATGAAGTTTAGCTGCGAAATCTATGGAAAGTTTGCTCCCTAACGGTTTTATATTTTCCTGCTTTAACTTTCTCGTTCAGTAGTTTTTCTGGTTCGGGTTTGAGGGTAATGGTTATGATAGTAACTTTGGGAAATGGCAATTTTATCATGTATTGTAACTTGAATTTTGAGGAGGTGCGATCGCGATCGCACTCTGAGGAATGGGAAAGGTGCGATACTCCCTACGGGAACGCTACGCGATCGCAGTTATAATACCAGTAAGATTTAAAGTGAAACAATGGTCAAAACAATTACAGCCGTATTTGATGGGAAAGTCTTTCATCCCACTGATGCGATCGCACTTCCTCCCAATACCTCGGTTGAGATTACAATTCAAACTGTTGAAAATAGCGATCGCGAACCCGTTTCTTTTTTGGAAGTTGCACGATCGTTTGAGTTAGAAGGTCCTACAGATTGGTCGGAAAATCTCGATAAGTATTTGTATTGATTGGAGAATGCGATTGTCTAACAAGAAACGGATAACATCAAGACAATTGGAGGGATACTGAAAATAAATAGAATATATAACCAATTATTAATAATCCATAGTTGACAACGTTTAAAAAATGCAATAAATGGATTTATATTAAAATATTTGCATTGCTGAGCTTTAAATAATTCAAAGTCTTCTTTTAGGTGATTTTCAGGACAGCTATCAATAACATTGTCATACTCTTGTAGAATTTTTTCAATTTTTTCTTGAAACTTTGTTTTCTCTAAATCACAATTTCTTAAATAGTTAAGCTCTCTAAGCAATCTTGAAATTTGAGTAGCGTTAGTATGCAGTCTCTCTGCTTTAATCTCATAGTTTTGGGAGCCTTCTAATAGACTCAGAACTAAGATGAAGATTGATAGGAGAATGGATAAAATAGTGTACCAATTGTTGATTTTTGGACATTGTGATAGATCAAAAACAGTTTGAATAACTGGTACTGATATTCCGTAGATCGATAGGACTGATATACTGGCGATCGAAAATCGAGATTTATCCTTTAATCTTCGGGTTGCATTAAATCTAGACCCGTTGGTTTTCCATATTTGATCCCTTAATTCTTTTGCATAGTTGTCAATGTCAGGATTATTATTCATCTCCAAATTCATAATCAAGAAAAGCGAGCCATTTAGTGATTACATTCGTTTTCTCTCTTGTGATATCTTCGCCTATTGATATCTAGAGATTTTAACCTATTACAAGGTATTGATTAATAAATCACTCTTTATTAAAGAATAAGAGTTCTCCTTTTCAGGGGAAATGACCCGCTAGTATATATTAGCATGATCCTGTTCGAGTTTTGATAAATTTTTACATTTTACTTTTTCAAAAAGAGCATCGATCTCTTGTGCTGAATATTGTTTATCGGGTTCGAGTTTTTCAAAATATTTGAGATAATCGATTTTTGCCTGTGTTGTTTGATATCGGTTGTAATTATGAATATAGCCACTTAACGGGCTATATTGATGTTCGTAAAATGATCGAGATAGTTTCTTAAGACTCTTGAGATTCTTTGAATCGAAATTGTTAAGTCGTGTAAAAAAATCTATTATTAGTTTGTCAATTTTGAAAAGAATTGATATTTGAGTGATTTCGCGATAATAAGCAACCCATCCATAACGCTTCCTTTCACTAATTGCGCCAGTGATTTTTTCATTTAATTTAGCTATAAAGATTTTTTCTTTTGTTTCTTTATCAATCATTTTAGATTTGTTGTTATTGTAAGCACAAAACATAGCCACTAATGATTCAATGAAGTTATCTATGCTAGATTGCCTTATTGTAATATTTGGTAATTCAAAACAATAACCTAAGTATTCAAAAGATTGATTTTCTATTGCTAATTGTGTTTTATTTTTATTGAGAGATAAATCAAGTTCAGAAAGATGTTTTTCCATTGAATGTTGGATTCTCTCGATATTCTTAGGCTCAGTAAAAATCAAAATATCATCAACATACCTAAAATATTTTTTCCCAAACTCTTCTTTTAAACGACAATCAAAATCATATAAATAAATATCAGCAAGTATGTTGGATATCGAGAGTCCTTGAGGAATACCTATTGTTTCTTGATATTTTTTAAGATCGGCTTTTCTATAATTTTTAGGTACAATCGGATTTTCAATTGCTCGCATTAACAAGGTCAATATTTTTTGAGACTTGATTTTCTTCTTGATTTTTTGTAATAATTTTTCTCGATTTATTGTTGAATAAAATCCTTTGATATCTGTACGAAAAACTCCAGTTTTAGAGAAGTCTTGATTATCCTTCAATAAAACTTTGATATCGTAAATATAGCAATTCCCTAATTCATGAGGTACAGTAGCAGCAATGAGTGTACCAATT
>NZ_JCAMRX010000041.1:0-55698 GCF_059821285.1 Spirulina sp. LEGE 11439 | reverse complement strand
AATTGGTACACTCATTGCTGCTACTGTACCTCATGAATTAGGGAATTGCTATATAGTTTCTAATCAGATCTGCCTGAGACAATTCTAATCCTGTTGAATTCAGGCTTTCAAAAATTCTTTGCGGATCGTCCTTGCCTCTTTCAAGAGAAATCTGGACGAACATTAATTTTTTTAATCCCTTACGAACAATCTCATAATTATCCTTAGATATTTTCGATTTAAAATAGTTGAAATTATCAATAACGCGAGAGAATTCCAAATATCCATCTTGAGATTCATTATATAGGAGATGTTTCAAAGCGCGATCGTTATTTGCTGTTGGTCTTAATTTTAGTTTCTCTTCTTCAGCAGCAAATTCATTAATCAGATAAGTTTGATTAATCTTTCTAACTAATTGTTCATCTCCAAGTTCTTTGGCAAGTTGGTAGAGAACTAAATAAATTAAAGTTACAGTCGTTAATCTCTGTTGCCCGTCAATAATCGTTAATTCTGTTATTTCTCCGGTAGAATAGACATCATCATGGATATAAACAATACTGCCAATAAAATGAGCATTGAGATCGTCATCTTCTCCCAAGGAAAAAATATCATCTAAAAGCTGTTTGCATTGCGAATGTTCCCAATCATAATTTCTTTGGTAAATCGGAATGACAAATTGTGTTTCACTTTGAGATAAAAAGCGATCGAGGTTTTTTTCGTAGGCTTTCATTGCTAATCTTCAATAAATGAAAAAGAAAAATGTTTCGAGATATTTGATTTTGATGTATTGTGCGATCGCACCTCTTACCTCTCTCAATAATAAGGCGCGATCGCACTTTCCTCTAAACTAACTTTCCAGAAACTTAACCAACTCCTCCAACTTCGACCAAGCTGCCCCGCTTTGGAGAATTTCCCGCGCTTTTTCTACTCCTTTCTCATGATCTAAAAATGGCACGACCTCCCCCACTTGCAACGCCAAAGACGCATTTAAAGCCACGACATCTTGTTGTGCTTGGGTGCCTTTCCCTTGTAAAACATTACGGAGAATGTCTGTATTTTCGTCAATTTCTCCCCCTCGCAATTGTTCCAAAGAGGCTTGGGTAATGCCCAAAGATTGCGGATCGAGAACCTGCGATCGCGTTTCCCCCTCAGTCACCATCGCCAGATCCGTCACATCTCCCAAACCCGCTTCATCCAGCTTTTCTCGCCCGTGTAACACGATCGCTTTTGACATTCCCAACATCTTCAATGCTTCTGCCATTCTCGGCACGAATTGCCCGTCAAATACCCCAATAACCTGCCCCGTAGGACGTAAAGGATTCACCAACGGACCCAATAAATTAAACACCGTCCGCACCTTCAAAGTCTTGCGAAACGGGACGACAGCTTTCATCGCCGGATGCCAACCCGGGGCAAAAAGAAAAGTAATTCCCACCTCTGTCAAAGCTGCCCGAATCTTCTCTGGATGCGCCTGTAAATGGACTCCAAGCGCCTCTAAAACATCCGCAGACCCCACCTTACTCGAAGCCGATCGATTGCCGTGTTTCGCCACGGAAACCCCCGCAGCCGCACAAACAAACGCCACCGATGTCGAAATATTAAACGTATGCGCCCCATCTCCCCCGGTGCCGCAAGTATCGATAACCGGGCGATCGTGAGCGATCGCATCCTGTTGCAAAGACTGAGATTGCAAAACCTGTGCCATTCCTGCCAATTCTTCCGCCGATACGCCCTTGGCTTGAATTGCTGCTAAGATAGCACCGGAAAGAACAGCAGGAATCTCTTCTTTTAGCCAACCTTGCATCAATTGCGAGGCTTGAATTTGGGAAAGAGATTGCTTATCGAGAAGTTGTTGGAGAAAATCCGGCCAGTTTGTTTCTGTCGTCACGGTTTGTACCATTTTCTTTGTGAATTAACTAAAGATAACTGAAGATAGGGGAATCCCCTTTTTTATTAAGATCGATATCGCACAATTGCTGTTCAAGATACAGGGTTTGGGGTGCTAAATTGTTAAAATCATTCTGAATTTTTTTTCGCGCTAACACCTAAAATCGCATGACCGATACTGTTCTGAACGTTCGCAACCTACGAGTCCAATTTTTTACTGAAGATAATCCTGTTATTGCTGTCGATGGTATTGATTTTAAAATCGATCGCGGTCAAACTCTCGGCATTGTCGGCGAGTCGGGCTCGGGAAAGTCCGTGACTTCTCTGGCAATTCTCGGTTTAATTCCCTATCCTGGTAAAATTACGGAAGGGGAAATCTGGTTTTGTCGGGAACCCGGAGAAGATCCCGTCAATTTACAGACACTCTCGGAAGAGAAGCGGCGAGAGTATCGCGGCGGCGCGATCGCGATGATTTTTCAAGAACCCATGTCCGCCCTCAACCCCGTGTATGATATTGGTTTTCAACTCACTGAAGCCATTCGTTTACATCAAGAAGTCTCTCCCTCTGAAGCAAGGAGAAGGGCAATTTTATCGTTACAAGAAGTTCGCCTGCTGTCTTCTGATGACGAATTGCGGGAAGCCATAACCGACGAACTTAAAGAACGAGGGGAAGAGGCGATCGGAGAACGAGATCTCATGCGAGAAGTGAACGATCGCAAAAGAGCCTTTCTCAAGCGCTATCCTCACGAACTCTCCGGTGGACAGTTGCAACGGGTCACGATCGCTATGGCGATTTCCTGCAATCCTACCCTATTAATTGCCGACGAACCTACTACAGCCCTTGATGTGACGGTGCAAGCCTCTATTTTGAATTTATTGCGAGACTTGTGTAAAGCACGGGAAATGTCGATGATTTTTATTACCCACGATCTCGGGGTAATTGCGGAGGTTGCCGATCGCATTGCCGTCATGTACCAAGGAAAAATTGTGGAATATAGCGATCGCGATCGGATTTTTCACACCCCTCAACATCCCTATACTAAAGGTCTCTTGGCTTGTCGTCCCCGCTTAGATATTAAGGTTGAATTCTTACCGACCGTTGCCGATTTTATGGAAGTAGAAACCGGAGAAAACGGTCAAGTTATTATCCGAGAAAAAGTCAAAGATATTCCCGTAAACCTTTCCCGAACCAAAAATAACTCACAACCCACAACAAATAACACACCTATCCTCTCCGTCGATCGCCTAACCGTTGGCTTTCCTTTAAAAGGAGTTTTGGGGTTAACCAAACAATATCTTAAAGCCGTAAATGATATTTCTTTCGAAGTTTATGAAGGAGAAACATTAGGATTAGTAGGAGAGTCTGGTTGTGGAAAATCGACCCTTGCGCGAACATTATTACGCCTCACACCAGAATTAAAAGGAACGATTGTTTTTTCTGGCAATTCGATTACACAAATCTCTAAAAAGCGTTTGCGTCGGCTGCGAAGAGAAATGCAGATTATTTTCCAAAATCCTTATAATTCTCTCAATCCTCGTTTGAGTGTCGGTAAAGCAATTATGGAACCATTACAGGTTCATGGGATTGGTAAAAATCGCAAAGAACAACGCGATCGCGCTGCTTATTTATTGGAACGAGTCGGATTATCAGCTAATGACATGAAATGCTATCCGCACGAGTTTTCTGGAGGACAAAGGCAGCGTGTTTGTATCGCTCGGGCTTTGGCACTCAATCCTAAGTTTATTATCTGCGATGAGTCGGTTTCCGCGTTAGATGTTTCAGTTCAAGCACAGGTTTTAAACTTATTAAAAGAGTTACAATCTGAGTTTGGTTTAACTTATATTTTCATTTCTCACGATCTCAGTGTGGTGAAATTTATGAGCGATCGGATTATGGTCATGAATCGCGGTAAAATTGAAGAAATTGACCAAGCTGATGAGATTTACGAAAATCCTCAAACCGATTATACTCGTCAACTTATTGCCTCAATTCCCACAGGAGATATAAACGAACGCGTAAAACTATGACACTAACTGAAATACTGCCCGCAGTGCAGCAGCTTTCTAAAACAGAAAAACTAACACTCATGCAAATTCTGACGGATGAGTTAAATGCAGAGAAAGATATTACACCCCTAGAAACGGGAAAAACTTACTGTCTTCCAACACCCTATAATTGTTTTGGTGCGGGTTCAATTCTCATGGACGCGATGCCCAAGCAAGCAAAATGAGTTGGCATAATGGTACAGTTTCAATATTCTACAAGTCATCCCACTCAAAACGAATTCGATAGCCTACCTCGACTTCCTCTTCTCCTACAGCATGAAGATCGAACAGTTGAAGCGATCGGTTTGGTTGATAGCGGTGCAACAGTGAGTGTTTTGCCTTACGAAATTGGTATTCAATTAGGTGCTATATGGGACGATAGCCAAGCAGTTATTCGACTAGCAGGAAATTTAAGTAGTCAGCCAGCAATTCCATTCTTTGCGACAGCGAAAATTGCGGATTTTGAACCCGTTCAATTAGCATTTGCATGGGCAAAAAATACCGATACTCTGATTCTAGGACAAACTAATTTTTTCCTAGCTTTTGATGTTTGTTTTTATCGTACTAAGTTGTTGTTTGATATTCAGCTAGCTACTGAATAGTGGAAATCTGAGTTTTGGATATTTCTCTATTAAACGGTTAACTCTTCACAGGCTTTTTTTATGATTTTAAATTTCTTCTGTCCACTAAAGATAAAATTATAACTTGAAAAAGCTTGTAAGCTATTATAATAATTAACCTCTTTGTCTGTAAGAAAAAATATTTGGTTTTCACTTTTTTTGAATTCTTTGAAATATTTTGATTCGAGCATAACAAGTATTATCTTTGGTGTTATTGGAAAAACCAACTCAATTCCTTCCGCAGCATAGCCTAAACAAGAACCGTGAGCCTTTTGTGCTACTGGATTGTCAGAAGTCACCAGAGGAAATCTTGTATGGTTTATTCCGATTCGCCAGATATGATTGCTGAAAGTATTGGCCAACTCTTGATAGCGCTTAAACATAACTTGAGCATGAACTACAGCTAGCTTGTTATTATAAATATCATTGATATGATTAGTTATTTCATTAGATATCATTTTTTTTACTTCATCAAGCTCCGATTGATCGATTTGGATCGAATATTGAGACTCTAATATATTTTTTCCATTTTGTAATTCATTTGATGAATATGTTGAAATAAAACCCGCATCTATAATAGTTTGGCATACTTCAAAATATTTCTCTCTAAATTTTCTAGTTTTGAGTGCTTGGAATGCAACTGATATAGCCCAATCTTTTTTTTCGTCTTCAGTCAATATTATTTCCGTATTCTTAGCTTCATTTTTAGTCGATTCAGTAATTTTTTCTATCAATCCTGAGTAAAATTTTTGTTCTATTTTTTCTAGTTCAGTTATAAATGAATCTACTTTCTGTTCGTTTCTACTTTTATTTTGATTATTAAAATCATAAAAATACCTCTCTTGAGCTATGTTTTTTGTATTTGTTGGATGATTCGTTAATAGTTTTTTAGTGAATTTTTCAAATATATATAATTTCCCATTGTTCTCTGAAAAACGCTTTAAATAATATTGAGGAACATAATGCTGATTTTTAACTGTATTTGTCATATATATTTGCCAAAAATAACTATATTTTATCTTATCATATCGATCGCTTCTGTCGAAAAAGCTATTTTACGCCACTTCTCTTGATAAACGGGAATCAGTTGTTCTTGTTCTGGTGTAAGATTTTTAATCATTTTCTTTGAGGAGGGGTTCCGGTGCGGAAAACAGGCAAAATGCCTGTTCCACAAATTACCGATTTATTTTCTTAACTTCCATTAGCGAAAGCGATATGACACCCTACTCGATCGCAAAATTGCTTTTCTCTTTGTTAAGATAACAGTTTTCTCGATGAGAAGCGATCGCAACCTAAAATAAACTCAGCAAACTGAGGGATATTTTTCCCCAAGGCTTCGATCCCCGCAATTTTATTGAGGAAAAGAATTGCGATTTCCCGCAAAATACCCTTGCTAATTTATCTGCAAACGCTTCAAATTGCGCCCGCATCTGTAAAATAAAGAACACGCCTAAAGGAATCCTTGCAAGATCCCTTCTCACGCCCCGATCGCGGGCAACCTCACACCCAAACCTTGTCGATGAGCCAACTGTATAACGCCTTTACCCTCTTTCTCAGCTTGCTGGTGGAAGCGATACCCTTTCTGTTATTAGGAGTATTGCTTTCGAGTGCCTTGCTGTTTTTTGTGGACGAACGGCAATTAATCGCTAGAATGCCCAAAAACCCGCTTTTGGGGTCATTTGTGGGCAGTTGTGTCGGATTTTTATTTCCGGTGTGCGAATGCGGTAACGTACCCGTTGCCAGACGCTTACTGACCCAAGGCGCACCCACAGCCGTAGCGATCGGTTTTTTGCTGGCCGCCCCGACGATTAACCCGATTGTGATTTGGTCTACATGGGTCGCCTTTCGCGATCAACCAGAAATCGTGCTTTGGCGGGTTATTTTCTCCCTTTTTATCGCTACGATTATCGGCTGGATTTTTAGCTTTCAGAAAGACCCCACCCCCCTCATGCAGCCGGAATTGGCCAAGCGGGCGATTAATAGTAGAAACGCGGCTTCTCGCAGCGATCGCGATAACAAAAATACGCCACCGTTATTGCGATCGGGAACATTTTTATTAGAGAAATCGGGAAGCCCCGTGCTAATGGAAGAAGCACAATTGGTAGCCCAGCCAAACAAAGAGAAAGCCAAAACCTTCGATCGCAACAAACTACGCTTATTTCTCGACAATGCCATCCAAGAAATCCGCGAATTGGGAGGAATGTTAGTCGTGGGAAGCGCGATCGCTGCCAGTATTCAAGTTTTAGCACCACGAGAATTGATTTTAAATTGGGGACAAGACCCCATCACCTCAATTCTAGCCATGATGTTTTTAGCGGCGGTCGTTTCCATTTGTTCCACCGTTGATGCCTTTTTTGTATTGGCTTTTGCCTCAGCTTTTACGACGAGCTCTCTCTTATCTTTTCTGGTCTTCGGCCCCATGATCGACATTAAAGCGATCGGGTTGATGCTCTCTATTTTTAAACCGCGAATTATTATTTATTTGTTTGCGATCGCGGCGCAATTAACCTTTGTTCTCACTCTCTCCTACAGTTATTTTTTCTAACCCCGATTATCGGTCATTGAGTAAGAGGCGATCGCTATGAAAAAACTACAGAACCTCAAACAACGAATTCTGGGATTAAAAGCCAAACTTCCTCGTCCTCCACGCCCCCAAAGGAACGGCAAGAGTCCCTTTAACTTTAAAACTTTTTATACCCAGTTTTTACCGTGGTTCGATGTCTTTGCCTTGCTCAATTGGGGCTTATTAATGGTCAAATATCGCCTCACAGGTCAATTGCAATTGCTCATTCATCCCAATTATTTCAGCTTAGTTTTAGGTTCGGGGATTCTGCTCATCGCCCTGAGTTTGATTAGGACATGGCAACTCCTCAAACAACTCCGACGCGGCGGCAGAAGAGAACCCGAAGTTCGCCACATTACCCTCTTTCCTCCCGGATTCGCCACCGCACTGCTCGCCGGGACGGCGATCGCCGGACTCCTCATAACCCCCAAAGTTCTCGCCAGCGATACCGCCCTACAACGCGGCATCAGCGAATCACTCCCTTTTACCCGCACTCAAGTGCAATCCTTTGCCGCTCAAATTAAACCGGAAGAGCGCTCCCTCATGGATTGGATCCGCACCCTTAACGCTTACCCCGAACCCGATGCCTACACCGATCTGCCCGCCAATGTCACCGGATTCGTCATTCATTTAGATGGTTTGCCCGATAATTATTTACTCATTTCTCGCTTTGTGATTACTTGTTGTGCCGTTGATGCCTATCCCGTCGGACTGCCCGTAAAACTCCCCTCAACCCGAGAACAATTTCCCCCGGATAGTTGGTTGGAAATTCAAGGCATCATGGCCACCGAAGAACTCAACGGAGAACGAAGATTAGTCCTCAACGCCACCAACGCCAAAGAAATCCCTACTCCCGCGAATCCTTATGAGTTCTAGGAATTTGTTGTCATGAAAAAACAATTTATCGATTTATATGCCATCGATCGCGTTGCCATTATTGCGATCGCGATCCTGACAGCCATTACCGCTTTATTAATTTTAGGGGGTTGGTTATGTTGGGGCGATCGCTGCTTGATCGAAACCGGTCCGAAAGTCCGAGAATTTAGTTGGGGCGATCGCGTGGTCAGCGTCCAAGATACCGCTTTCGTCATGAAATTCAGCCGTCCGATGGCCCGAGAAAGCGTCGTCAATAACCTCAAAATTACCCTTCCCGATGCACCAGAGGTCGAAAACCCCTTACCGGGTAAAATTAGCTGGGCAGGGCGCAGAATGGCTTATACTCTCGACTTTCCCGCCCCCTACGGCAATACATACCGCATCGAACTCCAAGGAGCAACCGAGAAATTTCAGGGTAGCGATCGCCCGGGAAAACGCCTGCAACCCTTTGAAGCAGAATTCGCCACCCCCGATCGCGTTTTCGCTTATATTGGCTTGGAAGGAACAGAGAGAGGTCGGCTCATTCTCTACAATTTTACCCAACAAGAAAAAATCCCCTTAACGCCTCAACATCTTGTTGTCACAGAATTTGAACCCTATCCCGACGGTCAATCCATTCTCTTCGGTGCCGCCGATCGCCAAATTACCAAAGATGGACTTCTCGAGCAAAAACTCTATCGCGTCACCACCGGACTTTCTGCCGATCGCCGAGAAAGCGATCGCGATCTTGCCCAACAGATTGACCTCGTATTAGATAATGAAAAATATCAAATCCTCAAATTCGATCTTTCTGCCGATGGCAAGATGCTGGTCGTCCAGCGCGTTAAGCGGGACGATCCTCAAGATGCCGGGCTGTGGGTTCTTCGCAACGATAACCCCCCGATTCCTTTAAATAATCCCCCCGGCGGCGTTTTTCGCATCGCCCCCGACAATCAAACCATTGCCAGCGCTCAAGGCGAAGGCATTGCTCTGCTTTCCCCGGAACCCGATGTCGAACCCTTGGGCTTTTTCGCCCAATTTGGCATGGTATTGGATTTTACCCCCGATGGAACCTCGGCGGCGATGGTGGATTTTAATCGCAATAATCCCGATTTGCTCTATACGCGATCGCTCTATTTAGTCAATAATCAAGGCCGCGAAGAAAAGATTTTTGATACCAAAGGCTCGATTCTCAACTGTCAATTTGCCGCCTCGGGAGATCGCCTTTATTGCGTGCTGACTAACTTAATTGAAGATGTTGAATATGTAGAACAACCTTATATTGCCGCGATCGATCTCGACAGCAAAAAAGTCGTCCCTCTCACCACATTACCCCAATATCAAGATACAAATCTCAGCCTTTCCCCCGATGCTTTGGGCTTGATTTTCGATCAAACCCTCGTCGATCCCGAACTCACCGAGGAGAATGTCCTCAAAACCAATTCTGGGGAAGCGATCGCCTCGGGCAAACTCTGGTTGCTCATACCTCCAGCCTCTCTCGAGGAAGCGGATGCCCCTCCTCAATTAGAAGAATTACCGTTTATTGGTTTTAATCCCCAATGGCTACCTTAATCGGAATGGACATTCTCCGCGATAGTTTTCCCTAAACGATATTCTGAAACAGGGCAGCTAAATTGCTTTTGAATGAAAGGAGAAGTCATTACCGCCAGAAGCCCACCGTAATCCAAGTTAAAATTAACTTCACTGCCAACTTTTAAATGATGATTGTTGCTATCGAGAATGAGATGATCGCTACTCGATCCTAATATTTTCAGATTGGTAATGGGTCTTAAGCCAGATACCAGAATATCTTGTCTTCCCAAAGCAATAATAATTCGCCAACGAATGCCTCGATCTTGGAATACAGGAATATCACCAAAAGCGTCTTGACCGATTTCTCCATATGGGAGAGAATACTTTTCTTTGGATTCAATAACTTCAGCAACGGGTGCATCTCAAATTTGTAAATCGATAATTTAGACAACGGTAGAATCAGGGTTTTAGCTTCCGATTCTGGTGTTGTTGCAAAACTGAGATGCACCCTCAGCAACTAACTGGAAAGCATTAGTATGCAAACCCGGAATCACTTCTCGGTTGACAGTTTCTCGACCTAAAAGAATCGATTCCCCTAAGCGTAAATTATTAATTCTCGCGACTTCTCGGCTGGACTGATACCATTTATAATTTGCCGAATTTCCGCCGGAAATTATTTCTAAATCGATCTGAAATTCTTGTTCAATCGCCTTAGCCAATTGCGATAATTGAGTCATATTTTTACTATCCGGCTTAATGCCACCATGACAAGCCAAATTACAGCCGATACCAATGATTTTGATATGAGAAAAAGAAAGGGTTTTTTTGATAAATTGAGAAAGGTTATGAGGAAGAATTCCTTCCCGCAAATCTCCCAACTCTACCATCACAATGATTTGATGAATCTTATGATTTGCTCGGGCATAGTGAGAGAGTTCCTTGACCGTTTCAATTTCCGTGTTTAGACTAATATCTGCATTGCTAACAACAGATTCTGCCTGACTTAAGGCAGTGCGGAGAAGAACAAACCGAGTGACAATCCCAGCATTTTTCATCTTTTGAATATTTTCAATGCGAGAATCGGCGATAAATTTTACCCCCCCCCTTGAATCATCGCCTCCGCAATCAAAGGCTCTCCTAGTACTGCCTTGGAAACTCCCATCAAAGAAATCCCTTTTTGTTCGTAAAGTTGGGAGAGGATTCGTGCATTATCTCGGATTTGCGATAGAGCAATTTCTACTCTTGGCATTAACGCTTTCATCTATTTTTTCTGAGTATTTTACTTCTACCTCGTTGTTAATACAGGAATTTTTTCTAAACTTCTTGAATTGATTTTTTGCTTGACCTTGGGAAAATGATTACTTAACATTTGCACGAGTTTTTCGCAGCCATAGTTCAATACATCTGTTGTAGGCAGTTGAAAACGCTTCTCATAATCCTCTATGATTTGCAAGATCGCTTTGTTTGTTAGATTTTCATGACTTAATGCGATATCAACGCTTCTATCGTTAGTCTTTAACGATAGAAGCCGTTTTTTTCGAGTGGTTTGAGTCCGAAATTAAGGCAAATAGCACGGATTCTCGCGAACTTGGTACAGATGCCCATTGATACTTCTTCCATCATGGGTTCGACGATCTCCACAACATTTTTACTGGGTTCGATCGCAAATTTAATGCTTTTCTCAATTTGTTCCTCTTTTTGTCTTGTACTGAGAACGAGTACAATAAAGATAGCGCTCGCCGCCCCGAATAGGCAGCAGTCGCATCCCTAACTATCTTTTCGGCATACTGGGCTGAAAAGCCCTATTTGCTAAGATATTGACTGATTATTATTCCTAATTGCAGAGCGATCGGTTTTTCAAAAGTGAGAACGATTTCTCTAACGAATTCTCTGGCTTCTCCGATTTTCAACCCTACTCATGGTTTACGGCTTATTCGACTTTCCGCGATCGTTCCGGAATCGCTAAAGTAAAACCAGCAAATAAAAAATAGTCACCATTTCTTAACTTAAACCCCCTAAAGTCCTATGTTTGAACATTTTGCAGACACTGCTATAAAAGCTGTTATGCTCGCTCAAGAAGAAGCTCGCCGCACGGGTCACAATCTTGTGGGTACAGAACAACTTCTTTTAGGCTTAATTGGTGAAGGCACAGCCTTAGCCGCCCGAATTCTTCGCGATATGGGTGTAACGCTGAAAGAGGCGAGAAGTACGGTCGAGCGCTATATCGGTCGCGGCCCCGGTTACGTTCCCCCCAATTTACCTTTTACCCCAAAAGCGAAAAAGATTTTCGAGCAAGCCTTTGATGAGGCTCGACAGTTGGGGCATACTTACATCGGTACCGAACATTTATTGCTCGCTTTGGCCAAAGAACGAGAAAGCGTGGCCATGAAAGTCTTAGAACAACTCGGCATCGATCGCGAGGAACTCCGCACGGAAATCGTCCGCCGCATGGGAGAAACGGCGGCGGCGGGAGCAAATATGAATCCGGAAATGGGGGTTTTTGGCGGCATGCGGGAGATGTCTGCCAACCTCGCCGATTTCAGCACCAATTTGACGACATTGGCACGAGAGGGCAAACTCGACCCCATGGTGGGACGGAGCAATGAGTTAGAACGGGTGCTGCAAATTCTCGGTCGCCGCACGAAAAATAATCCCGTTTTGGTGGGAGAACCCGGAGTGGGGAAAACGGCGATCGCGGAAGGACTGGCCCAACGCATTGTCAGCGATGACGTGCCGGGGTTGGTCAAAGGCAAAGAAGTCATTGCCCTCGATATGGCGGCTTTGATGGCGGGAACTCGCTTCCGAGGAGAATTTGAGGAACGCTTGAAAACTGTCGTTGAAGAGGTGAAGAAGGCGGGAAATATTATTTTAGCGATCGATGAAATTCACAATCTTATCGGCACCGGGGCCATTGGTGGCGGAGTTGATGCGGCTAGCATGCTCAAGCCTGCTTTGGCGAGAGGAGAGTTACAATGTTTGGGGACGACAACGTTAGATGAATATCGCAAGCATATCGAACGGGATGCAGCCTTAGAACGGCGTTTTCAAAAAGTATTGGTGGGAGAACCTTCTGTTGAGGAAACCGTAGAGATTTTGCGGGGACTGCGCTCGAGTTACGAAAAACACCACCGGGTCACGATTACTGATAAGGCGATCGCGGCGGCGGCCAATTTAGCCGATCGCTACATTAACGATCGCTTCCTTCCCGACAAGGCGATCGATTTAATTGATGAAGCCGGATCTCGGGTGCGAGTGCGCCATTCGCGACAGCAGAAATTTGCCCCAGAAGCCGAAGCCGTCCCGACGATTGTTGATGAGGAAGAAATTGCCCAAATTGTTTCGACTTGGACGGGGGTTCCGGTGATTAAATTGGCGGAAACCGAGTCGGAAATGCTACTGCACCTTGAAACACAACTGCACGAACGGGTGATCGGTCAAGAAGAAGCTGTTTCTGCGGTTGCCCGTGCGGTACGGCGATCGCGGACGGGGATGGGAGGTCGCGATCGCCCCATTGCCAGTTTTATTTTCTCCGGTCCGACGGGGGTGGGCAAAACCGAATTATCCAAAGCTTTAGCGACCTTTCTTTTCGGTTCGGAAGACCATCTTATCCGAGTCGATATGTCGGAGTTTATGGAACCTCACACAACCTCCAAGCTCATCGGCGCGGCTCCCGGTTTCGTCGGTTACGATGAAGGAGGGAAACTCACGGAAGCCGTGCGACGCAAGCCTTATTCCATCGTGTTATTTGACGAAATTGAAAAGGCCCATCCCGATGTGTTTAATTTACTCCTGCAAATGCTGGATGATGGGCATTTAACTGATGCTCGCGGACGTAAGGTGAATTTTAAAAATACCCTGATTATTATGACCTCCAACCTCGGCTCTAAAGCGATCGAGAAGGGAGGCGCGGGTATGGGTTTTGAATCGATGGAGGATGCCAACGAAGCGAAATATCAACGAATTCGCGCTAAAGTAACGGATGATTTAAAACAGCATTTTCGTCCCGAATTTCTCAATCGTATTGATGAGATTATCGTCTTCCGTCAGTTAACTAAGCCAGAAGTGAAGCAAATTGCCGATATTTTGTTGCGGGATGTGCGCGATCGCTTGCAAAGTCAGCACAATATTACTTTAGAAGTAACAGAAGCCTTTAAGGATTTGGTCGTCGGGGCGGGATACAATCCCAGTTATGGGGCGCGTCCTTTGCGTCGGGCAATTACGCGCTTTCTCGAGGATAGTTTGGCTGAGGCGATTCTGTCTAAGGGGATTGAGGCGAGCGATCGGGTGACGGTCGATGTGGATGATGACGGGAAAGTTAAGGTGAGTCTCAGTCAGTCTGTGCAGGCTTTGCAACCTGTTTAAGGAAAGATTGTTATTGCGATCGCAACAAAATCTGAATCATTGTCTATTTTCTCTGAGTTCAGGGGAAGAAGTTATCGGAGGATGTTCATCGAGCGATCGCAACGCTTTTCGTAGATTGACTACTCCTTCGCGATTTAATTGCAATTTTTTTACAGTTACGCGACCGATAGGCGATTGACCGAGAATCTGTGAATAATTGTCCGTCCAAGTAAAATGTTCTTGCCATTGATGTTGGCGAGGATTGTACAACGATACCATTTCCCCGGTAACGGGATCGTTGGCTGCAATACTCGTGTATTTGCGATTGTTACAACCCTGACAAGAAAGCGCCAAATTATCAAGATTGCTCGTTCCATCGCGAATTACGGGAATAATATGTTCTACCGAAAACGGATCGGAGAATAACGCAATTGACTTTGACAATATTCGCAACATCGATTCGCACGTTCTGCAACAATTTGTTTAATTTTAGAACTAATTGCAGATTTACTCATAAGATGGCATTTTAATTCCGAGTTCTTCCATTAAAACGGCGATTTCTACTCCGCGAATTTGCGATAATTTCGCTAAAGCTGCGATGCGTCGAGCATTTGCCAATTCAATGCGATCGCTAATCTCAATTAATTCTTGTTGTTCGTTCGGTTCTAAGATTTCTGCGCGACGTTTATCGAGCAGAAGATGGTATTTTTGCCACATCTCCTCTGATAATCCAAGGTTAATTTGTTCGAGTAGTTCCGCTTCTGTTTTGGGTAAACCGATTCCAATCTCTTCACAAGATTTTAAATCGCGCTGAATTAAATCGGTCAAATAAGATTCTAGGGTCGTTCCTTTTTTGGCGGCGGTTTGTCGCAATTTATTTTCCAGTTCCGGTGCAATTTCCAGCGAGATTGTCATACTTACTCTCTCGATAACCTAACGCTTAATTGTAGCAAAATTACGGCATATCGCCTGTTTGAGTCTTCAGCCCAAATTCTCTTAATGACTGGAAAATTAGGGGAAATTGTAATCGATCCGTGCCTATATATAAGCATCTATGCCCCCATATAGGCACGGTTGGTATATACTTGGAGTTACTTGGGGTTACTTGGAGTTACTTGGGGTTACTTGAAGTTACATAGTGATGGCAAGTTAGCATAAAAAAAGACTGACTCTTAAGAGCCAGTCCCTAAGTAAACAACATAACGATCTAGCGATCGCGGCTTATCCAGCTATTGATTGAAGCGGCCACTTCAATCAATAGCTGGATAAGCGCCTGAATAAACAGACTCAACAAGTCTGACAATAGAATCACCTCCTTTCGGATAGACCTTATCATTCAGTCTATCCTATTTTTTATTGAAAATTAGACGACTGAGGGGACTGAGTGCGGTTGTTAATTTGAATAAAGCGATCGCATTGCCAAAAATAAAGTGAGAGAATCGAGATCGATCTTTAACCGCTCGAACAACAACAATTGAAGGTTGGTTTAAGACCGATAATCAATAAATTAGCGATCTCCTTTTTTGATAAATGACCGAACCCGACCAACGTGCAGAATATGACTCCCCTTGGAAAGAAGCCATTTCTTACTATTTTCAACCCTTCATGGCTTTCTTTTTTCCCAACATACACGACGGACTTGACTGGAATCGAGATTATGAGTTCTTAGATAAGGAATTTCAGCAGATCGTGCGGGATGCCGAAACCGGACGCAGGGATGCCGATAAATTGGTGAAAGTTTGGCAGCAAAACGGCGAGGAAACTTGGATTTTGATTCATATCGAAGTTCAAAGCCAAGCTCAAACCGTTTTTCCCGAACGAATGTACATTTATAATAGCCGGATTTTCGATCGCTATCGCCATCAAGTCCTCAGTTTAGCCATCTTGGCCGACGAACGGGAATCTTGGCGACCCGATCGTTATAACTACGAGATTTTCAGTTGTCGCGTCCTGTTGCAATTTCCCACGGTAAAACTACTGGACTACTCTTCCGAAACTTTAGAAGAGAGCGAAAATCCCTTTGCGATTATCGTCGCAGCACACCGAGAAACCCAGCAAACCAAAAACGATCCGAATGGTCGTTATCGGGAGAAACTGAGAATTGCCAAGGGTCTCTATCAACGGGGCTATCAAAGACAAGATATCCTAGAATTATATCGGCTCATCGACTGGATGATGACCCTGCCAGAACCCATTCAGCAAGGATTTCAAACAGAAATCAGACGTTTCGAGGAGGAAAATCAAATGTCATTTGTTACTTACATCGAACGCCAAGCGCATCAAGAAGGACTCGAACAAGGACTCGAACAAGGAGCCCTTCGTAAAAGTCGAGAGTTAATTCTTAAGATACTAAACTTTCGTTTTGAATCTTTACCAGAAGAACTCGGAAATCTGCTCGAGCAAATTCAGGATGATTCAATTCTCACTCGACTTTTTCAAGAGGCAGCGATCGCAGAATCTCTCGACACTTTCCAAGCACTACTCGATCGCCAAATTCCTTCAAATGCAAATCCTGATGAATAACGAGCGATCGCCGATCGCATTTTATTGAGCCAACCGAGAAGCGATCGATCGCTATCTGCAAGAAGGAGAAAAGCAGTTTGAAGAGTTGCAAAAATCCTTGCATCAGAGAGAGCCTTCGTTTTATGAAAAACTCAAAAAAGTGGACTTAAGAAGAGAAGGTTTCTGCGTCAGCTTGAAAGCGATCGCAGAAACAAGGTGAAATTTAAACCCATACAACTAACAATTTTCTGTATCGAGGAATACATATAATGTCTCTCGCAACTCCCTATACTTCTCATTGGTGCGATAAAACTGAAATTTATGAAACTGATAGCTTTTTCAAAGCTTGCGATCGCGACTCTAGTCGTCACAGCAACACCATTAGCTGCTAACGCTCAAGTATCTCCCAACGGCGTTAGAGTCTTGACCCCCGAAGGCGGAATTATTCCAACTGCCACTTGGAGTTTAGGCACGCGAGCGGGAGATTTTGTCTTTGTCGCGGGGATGCGGGGTATCGATCCGCAAACCAATGCTCTAGTACCCGATGCCGAAGGTCGAGTGCGACAAGCATTTAAAAATATGCAACTCATTGCTGAATCGGAAGGGGCTACCCTGCAAGATGCAGTGCGACTGGTGGTATATGTAACAGATATGTATCGCCATCGCCCAATTGTGAATCAGATTCAGAAAGAACTTTGGGGAGATGCTCCTTATCCACCTCGCACGATTATTGAGGTGGATCGCCTCAATCAGGATGACATTGTTGAAGTCGAAGGCACTTTCTACGCTCCAGTCGAAAATTAAGCAAAAAGCGCCGTGTATCTTACGATTTAGTTTCGATAGACAATTGGTCGTTAGCGGCGCAAATTGATGCTGTTGCCTAACATTGAGATTTCTCTCTCATTGCTCTATCCCGATCGCAACAATCGCCGCCTCCAAAGCGATCGCGATATGAGTCCAATGGGTTCCCCCCTGACAAAACACAAAATAAGGTTCTCGCAAAGGTCCATCCGCCGAAAACTCCGACGTACTGCCATCGATAAACGTCCCTCCAGCCATGACCAAATCGCTCTCATACCCCGGCATAGCCGCCGGAATGGGATCTAGATAAGAACCTACTGGAGAAACCCCTTGCAGCGCCTTACAGAAAGCAATCAGCTTACCGGGAGAATCCAGTTGTATCGCTTGAATGGTATCCCGGCGAGGGACTAACGGTTTGGGGTTAACAGGATAGCCTAACTTATCGAAAACCGAAGCAATTAAATAACTGCCTTTGACGGCTTCTCCCACCATCTGCGGCGCTAAAAATAAGCCTTGGAATAATAAGCGATTTTGGTCAAAAGTCGCCCCGCCTTCACTACCAATTCCCGGTGCAGTGAGGCGACAAGCAGCTAATTCGACTAACTCCTCCCGTCCCGCAATGTAACCGCCTCCTGTTGCGATCGTTCCCCCCGGATTTTTAATCAGAGAACCGGCAATTAAATCCGCACCGACTGATGTTGGCTCTCGTTCTTCGATAAACTCGCCATAACAGTTATCCACCAAACAAATCGTCTCGGGATTTTGTTTTTTGACCAAACTAATAATGCGTTCAATTTCTGCAATCGATAAACTTTCGCGCCAAGAATAGCCGCACGATCGCTGAATAAAAACTAACTTTGTCTTATCCCAAATCGCGGTTTTTAAAGTATCCCAATTAATCCCTCCCTCTTGAGTTAATTCCAACTGTCGATAACTCACGCCAAAATCCATTAAAGACCCTCGATCCTTTCCGCGCAAGCCGATAACTTCTTCTAACGTATCGTAAGGTTGCCCTGTGACTGAGAGCATTTCATCTCCCGGACGCAGCACCCCAAATAAAGCCGAAGCGATCGCATGAGTTCCCGAGACAAATTGTACTCGTACCGCCGCCGCTTCCGCCCCCATTATCTCCGCAAAAACGCGATCGAGAGTTTCTCGTCCCAGATCGCCGTGACCGTAACCGCTTACCCCAGCAAAATGATGAGTTCCGACTCGATGGTGGCGAAAAGCGGTCAAAACCTTTTGCAAATTTTGCTTCACACGAGCGTCAATTTCTAAAAATATTGGCGCGAGTTCTTTTTCCGCTTCTCTCAGGACTGTTAAATCTGCCATTATGAATGATTTGAGATTACCAATGCCAGACTTGGTCGGCGCGATCGCAAAGTTCGGCCACTTTTCCCAAAGGAATGAGTTGAACTCCGGCGATAAACTTATCGTGAGGAAGACCGCGATCGCGCACGTCTTCTTCTATCGCATAAATGGCAATTCCTTTGGCAATCATACTGGCTAAATCCCCAGCCAATTCCGGTGGATTGGTTTGCTTCCACTTTCCAAAATATAAGCCGGATGCGTCTTGATTTTTCAGTAAATAATTCACAGAGTTTCCGCGCAATAATACCGTCACTTCTGCGCCTGAATTCTGAAAAATATGATTCAACCAAAGAATGGTATCATCTTGTTCTTCAATGGTGCCGCGATAGGCAGATTCGACAATACTTAAAACTTTCATGTATTTCTCCTTTAGCGCGTGGGGATGACCAGTGCGCCATCGCTATTTTGTACGGCTTCAATAAAATCTTTAGGAGCGCCTCGCCGAGGTCCGTCGATCCAATTTCCCGCCCCACGTTCGTCCACGCACAAGCCACAATTGACCCAATCTAAAATTACGCCTTTTTCTTCTGCCAATCGAAAAAGTGCGATGATCCAATCTTTCGTGAGCGGGTGATTTTCTTCTTCTATATTTGTCCCTTTAATACCATTGGCGTGAGGTTTCTGGTCTTTCATGGTTAAATTGACCGCCCCTTCATAAGCAAAAACCATTACATTATGGCCTTGATTTAAGGCACTGTGAACGATGCGTAATGCTGTCGTTGAATTTGCCGACTCGTAAGGTGCATCCATAATGGCCAGTGCCAGTGTTTTTCCTGTCATTATTTTTCCTTGTTTGAATGTTAAATGGCTTAGTGCCAGATAGTTTTTGTTTCGGCTTGCAGGCACAGTTGTACGAGGCGATCCATATCGGCAGAATTTACCCCCGAGGCCAATTCGTCGATCGCGCGTTCCTTGAGGGCAAAATCATCTGCTAAAATCGTAACGCCCAATTGTTGCAGTTCGGCAAAGCAATTAGAGTAGCGATCGCCTTTGCGAGCCGGAATTACTCCATTTTGGACTAAAAACAAGGTTACGCCGTTGCCCCGAGCCTGTATATCTTTAACAATCTGCTGCATATTTTGCCAATCTCCAGAATCGTAAGGATCTCGAGATTCTAAAATGAGATAATGAGCCATTCTTGCTTGTCCTCTTGAGATCTGAGGAGATTTCTCCGCAAACCCCAAACTGTAAAAAAATAACGTTGTTTCATCATCTCGCAGCCGAGTCCCCGCCAAACTACTGATAAAATCCTGTAAAACCCCAATCGGCGTTGCAACTCACCTCGCGATCGCCAGATCTCAATTTAAGAAAACTTTCCGATTTTTGCCTTTGACCTCGCGATCGATGCCTCGTTTTGAGCAAAAAACTGTCTCAGCCAAACTTTTTTGGCGATTTGACTTGACCCGAGGGACAATTCCGGAAACAATCAGAAACAGTACCCTTTTTGTTTCCATAGCATCTTTAATGATTTATTTCAATTTTAGAAATATAAATTTACTTGAGAATTAACTGAAAATTCTGGCTTGGGAATAATAGAGGTCTACTTTTCGTTTTGTCGAATTTTTAGGTTATTGCATGACTGTTGCAGCATCAAAGAAATTGCCTTGGGATTGGACGGTGATTATCTATATGGGATCCCTTCATCTTTTGGCGTTATTGGCTTTCCTTCCGGGAAATTTTAGCTGGAAAGCTGTAGGACTCGCGGTCGTTCTCCATTGGGTTACGGGAGGTTTGGGCATTACGTTAGGGTTTCACCGTCTCTTAACCCATCGCAGCTTTGAGACTCCAAAATGGTTGGAGTATTTTTTTGCATTTTGCGGTACCTTGTCTTGTCAGGGAGGTGTAATCGAATGGGTGGGATTGCATCGCATTCACCACAAACATTCCGATACGGCTGCGGATCCCCACGATTCTAATGCGGGATTTTGGTGGAGTCATATGAATTGGATGCTTCATAGCATTCCAGCCGATAAAGATATCCCTCGCTATACCAAAGATCTAGATGACCCAGTTTTTCGATTTTTAGATAAGTTTTTCATTCCTCTTCAGGTTATTTTAGGGTTGTTTCTCTATTGGTGGGGAGGCTGGCCTTTCGTTATTTGGGGAATTTTTGTTCGTTTGATTGTCGTCTTTCACTGTACTTGGTTTGTCAATAGTGCCACGCATATGTTTGGTTATCGCACTTTTGACTCTGACGATGCTTCTCGCAATTGTTGGTGGGTTGCTTTAGTCACTTATGGCGAAGGTTGGCATAACAATCATCATGCTTATCAGTATTCTGCTCGTCATGGTTTGAAATGGTGGGAAATCGATCTCACTTGGGCAACAATTCGATTATTGCAAATTTTAGGTTTGGCTAAAAATGTCAAACTCGTTCCCGCAGAAGCACTGGAAAATGGGGGAAATTAATCAATTCGTTGATTAATTTCCCAGACAATCAGCGATCGCTTTATCTTGTTAATGGATGTCGCGATCGCTTTTCTTTTGCTTCAAGAAACCTATTGTCCTAAATACCGACTTGCCATTTGCATCGCATCGGCAATATCCACATCCCCATCGCCATCAGCATCGAGAAAGGCAGTCAGGACGGCATTATTTTGCGGATCTCGCGCATCTGTCCCGGATTGGAGAAATTGCAACACCAGAGGGACTAAACTGGGTAACATCGCCTGCATCATGCTGGCAGATAAGCCGGTTTTCTTTTCTACTTCTCCCGCAATTTGTTCGACCTGCGGAAGAGAAAATAGCATTTGCACGACTTGGGGACTGGGACTGGTGCCGCTAAATTGATTCACAATGGCTTGGGCGCTAGCGTCTCCTTCATTATTTCGCTTGTCCTGTAAGCTGGAACGCACGTATTTCCCGACGATAGACATCGCAGATTGCAAGTTTTCTGGGTTGGCTTGATTAGCTTGGCTGAGGCTTTGTACTGTGTTGAGAATTGCCCCGAGACCGTCGGGACTGGCTGCGCGATCGGGGTTATCGATCGCGCCGAGAATGCTGTTAAATAAGCTCATTTCAGTTATTCGGTTATTCGTTATCGGTTATTAATTATCGGTGATTTCACGATCGGCGATCGCGCTCTTTACAGTAAAATTTAACAATCGGGCGTTTGCTCTTGCAGAATCTTTGCAGTTTGGAAAGTCAATTGCGATGTCTAATCAACAAATAAATAAACAAACCTCAAAAAAGCGTTTTACCTTCTTAACGATTGCCTCTACACTCGTTCTTATTTATTTAACTTTTAAAGTTATTGTTTTGCCAGTCGTGCAAACAGGAATCGCTATTTTTCCTCATTCAACGAATGCCGAAAAAATTACTCTCGATCGGATAAAAATTCCCGAACTCGCATTATCTGATATTATGCTACTGGTTATTGTTTTTTTATTTCATCCTCAATCTTCAAAAATATTTGAAACCTTAGATTTTTCACTTCAAGGATTCAAGGCTAAATTCAGAAATTTAGAGAATAAAGTCGATGAAGCCCAAGATAATATTACAAAGTTTCAACAACAGCAAATTGACTTATTAAAACAGCAACAGGAAGAAATCGATAAAGTTCAACGATTTATATATCGATTAGTGCTCTTACCCAACGAGATAGCAATCTTGGAAGCTCTGAAAGGACACAGTACAGATAAGGCGTTTGCTGAATTTTATGTCACTCAAATGGCAGGAACAACTCTGAGGCGATTGAGAGACTCAAATTTGATTCAAGTTAAGCCTCCATATCGATATATTTCTGATATAGAAAAGGCTAGTAATTATGCCAAGACAGATAAAGATTTTATTAACTTAACTGAATGCTTTATGCTCACTCAATTAGGAGCAGAGTTTTTAGAAAAATTAGACCAACTCATCACTCCAGACGATCGAGATGTTACTGAAAACTAACTGGAGTTTTTCGATCGCATTCTTTCCAAAGTTATGCCCAAAGATTAGCCAAAAATGAGCTTGAGATCGATCTCGCAAAATGAACCACAGAGTCACAGAGAAACACAGAGAGAGAAATGTGTCCTAATCAGTCATCGTCGTGCTATATCCATTCTCACTCGGATTGAGATCGCACTTCCCTTCTTTTCCAGTCTTCTTATCTTTCCAATCCCCCCTAAAATATAGGAATAGTTTATTATGCACTCTCTATGAGCGATTCTCCTCCCACTGCCGATCGCAAAACTTTAACCCCCTTACAATGCGTAATTGGGGCTGTCACTGCAGGGGGTTTCGCCTTCCCCCTCTATTTGCTGACCACCTCGATCGCCAATACCTTTGCCGAAAAACCCTTACCCTCCACCAACCAAACCGCTTTAAATATTGCCGTTGCCGTGCGAACTTTGGTGGCAGGACTTGCTACATTAGCAACAGCTATCTTTGCGATCGCCGCGATCGGATTACTCGCCCTCGCCATTCAAATTGCCTTTAGCAAAGAAACAGAATAATAATTGCGAATTAACCTTTACCTCAACCTCATTCATGTCTTCTCAACGGTTTCAAGAAATTTACGAAAGTATCTACGATACAGGAATGAGACTCGTGCAGTATTTGCAAGAGTTGCGAGAAGAAGAACTCGCCCGAGGAGATGATGCAGAAACCTTGCAGGCGATCGAAGGGGAGGCGAGAAAAGCATTAACGGCCTTGCGAGAACAAAAGTATCATGTAGCGGTTATTGCTGCCATGAAAGCAGGCAAAAGTACCTTTCTCAATGCGTTAATTGGTGCGGATGTATTAGCCAGTGAAACCGAATCTTGCACGGTGTGTCGAACTGATGTGCGTCCTCTCTCGGCTGGAGAAGTTCCGAGGTTGCTGGAATATCGGGAACGGCAAAAACAGCCCGTCCTTGTTGCTGAAGGGGATGCACGGATCATTCGCCAGCATTTTCTCGAACGCACCCACTTGATCCGGGCAACGGATAACCGCGATCGCGTCAAGCGTTTCGAGTTGGAATATCCCATTGATGCGATCGGAAATATTTCGGCACTCAAGGGCTTTACCCTCGTCGATACCCCAGGACCGAATGAGTGGCAAGATGGCTCTTTTGATAGCATCATTCTCAAACAAACCGCCCTTGAAGTTCTCCGCAATTGCGATGTTGTTCTCTTTATTCTCGATTATTCTTCTTTTAAAGATAACACGAATTCAGAGCTTCTTCGGGACTTAATCGAACAACGCAGCGATTTTTTAAATCGCAATCGTGGGGCAATTTATTTTATTCTCAATAAAATCGATCGCAAGACTGAAGAAGATCGTCCTATTCAACATGTTATTGACGATCTCAAACGAACATTAAAAGAATTTGGCATTCCCGAACCCATTGTTTATCCTACCAGTGCATGGCAAGGGCTGCTTGCAAAAATGATTCAACGAGGACTCGCAACAGACGTTCATTTACGGAACTTCAAGCGCTTTTTTGGAGGGCGATATGCAAGAGAAACTCCTGACGGTGACTTCATCGTTCCTTCCCCCCAAAAAATCGCCCCTCAAGCCTTAAAAGATAGTTTAATTCCGATTATTGAAAAAGCCGTCGTGCAAGAAGTCGTTGATAATGCCGGCTGGAATTTATTAAGCGATGTCATTGCCAAACTCAATAAAGCCGGACAAGGAGTGGAAGATGTCATTAACACCCGTATTAGTGGCTGGAAAATTGAAATTAAACCCTTGCGCCAAAAGATGGAAGAATATAAACGCTTGGCTAAGAATGCGATCGTGCAAATTCGCGGCGTAAAAAAACTGGTGGAACAACAAGAAAAACAATTAATCGAACAGTTTAAATGGGAAATTACCGACTTTGCCGAACGTGCAAAATTAACCATTCAGCAGGAGTTTGAAATTTTTGTTCATTATCGTTTTTCTGATTATACGATTTCTCCCGACCCAACAGAAGAACCCGATATTGAAGAAGAAACTGAAAAAAATACCCGCTTTCCCGTCCCAAAAAGATTAGCAGAATCTTTGAAGAGAGTGATTAACGATCTTTTAGGGGATGAAGAAAACCCCTATAAAATTCGGTGCGAAACAGAAGAAGAAGTCGAACAAATCAAGAAAGATATCAACCGTTTTTGTGCGATTCTCATTAAAGATTGGTGGACGAATACACAAGATAAACTCTCTCGCGATGGAACCTTAATTAGACAAGAATTAGTCGCACAAATTCAGGAAAATGTGCAAACTATTTCTGACGAACTCTCGAAATATCTAGGAGAAGCGCTCGATATTTCTATGAACATTAATCCCATTCAAATGTTGGTTTTTGATTTCCAAGGAATTGATACCCAAGTTCAACAACAAACCGAAAATTATACGCGCTGGACGAGAGAACGAAAACAAGCATTTTGTCGAGATTATGAAGTTGATATTCAAGTAGACGATCGCCGTTCTTATTTCGAGATCGATTTGCGTCAAACCATCGTTGCGATTAAATATGAAATTGATGCCCAAACCTCCGGTAGTCTAATCGTTGTCGAACGGGCAATCAAAAAGCAAGTGGGTGAAGATTTCGGCCATGCAGAACAACAAATTAATGAATATATTAACCGTTTTTTAGTTGAATTCGATCGCCTGTTGAAGGAAAGGGAAACGCGAGAAACAGAAGTCGATAATATTTTGGCAGACTTAGAAGCACAGAAAATGGCACTCTATCACTATCTTGAAGAATTAGCGCAGCTACACCAAGCGCTGGACAATGAACAATTAGCAATGAACAATTAGCAATTATCAATGAACAATGAGCAATTTTTGTTTCTATTTCTTCATTCCCTATTTGCTTGATTTAATTCGTAATTTGCAATACTACAACTTGAGTGGGGTTGGCAAAGGATGGGATTTTGCTAGACTGGAGAGAGCGCGATCGCTCTTGAGGACAATTTCTCGGATTTAATTAAAAAAATGAGAGCAAAATTCTCCTTATCAATTGGCGATCGCCGAGATTCCTCGCAATTGAAGGGTTTGTAACTTAATCAACCTTTAGTCTAGCTTACTTATTATGTCTCCAAGCACGCTTCTACTCACAAAAGAATTGCCCGCCCTCAAATATCTCTCGACTCCAGAATGTTTTGATATTACATGGGAAGCCCCACTATCAACACTTCTCGGACTCGGACGGGCAGCCGGAGCGGATTTTATCGAAATTTTTCTAGAACGTAAGAACTATATTAGTTGCTTAGCCGAACAAGATGCCATTACCAGTATTAGCCCCCAATTATCAACCGGTGCTGGCGTGCGAGTCTTTCGCGGTAATGGAGACTGTTATGTTAGCACTAACGATTTGTCATTTAAGGGATTAAAGTCTGCTTTAGAAAAAGGGCTTTCTATTTTAGGATTGAATCTTCCTTCTCCCAATGCTTATGTTCCCGAAATTTACCTTGACATGATTCGGGACTATGCAGCCGCCAAAGATAAAGAAAAATGGCTGCCTGAATGTAGTGCCATGCAGGAAATGGGGGATATTTTACTAGCAGCGAATGACCAACTGGACAAGAAAGCCTCTCACGTTCAATCTCGTCGTAGTGCTTATTCTCGTGACTGGCAAGAAGTGATGATTGCTGCCAGTGATGGGACTTTTGCTCGAGACATTCGCCTCACTCAGACTGTCGGCTCAAATTTACTCTGCGCCGATGGAGAACATCGGACTTCAAACGGCTTGCGAGATGGAGACACCAGCGATCCGGATTTCTTGAGGAATTGGGGTTACGAAAAAACCGCCGAAGAATTGTCAGAAACGGCAGGGAAAATGCTCTATGCCGACTATGTAGAATCGGGAACTTATCCGATTATTATGGCCAATCATTTTGGGGGGGTTATTTTTCACGAAGCCTGCGGACACTTGTTAGAGACAACCCAAATCGAACGGAAAACGACTCCTTTTATTGATAAAAAAGGCGAAAAAATTGCCCACGAAAATTTAACGGCTTGGGATGAAGGGCGATCGGAAGATGCTTTTGGAACTCTCGATATGGATGATGAGGGAATGCCGACTCAACGCACTCTTTTGATTGAAAATGGTATTTTGAAAAACTTCCTTGCCGATCGCGCCGGATCCATGCGTACCGGACATCCTCGCACGGGTAGCGGTCGCCGTCAAAACTATACTTATGCGGCAGCTTCTCGGATGCGGAATACCTACATTGCTCCGGGTCCATACGGTCTTGATGCACTATTTGCCTCTGTGGATAAAGGTATTTACTGTAAGAAAATGGGAGGGGGTAGCGTCGGTCCTACCGGTGAATTTAACTTTGGTGTTGATGAGGCTTATTTAATTGAAAAAGGGAAAGTCACCAAACCTCTCAAAGGGGCTATTTTAATTGGGGAAGCAAAGGAAATTATGAACAAAATTTCTTTGTGTTCCAACGATCTTAGCCTCGCACCGGGTTTTTGTGGTTCCATTAGCGGCAGCATTTACGTCACCGTCGGACAGCCTCATATTAAAGTTGATTCGATTACCGTTGGTGGCAGGTAAATCAATGAACAGTAAACAGTAAACAGTGAACAGTAAACAAGCAACAATAAAATGATCCAAGTTCGAGAATTAGCCAATTATGCGGGAGATATTGCCCGATCGCTAGGCATTAAAAAGTACGATATCTATGGATCGTCGATCGATTCGACGAATGTACAGGTCGATCGCGGCGAACCGAAACAAGTCAAAGCCTCTAATCGTTCTAGCGTGATTGTTCGGGTTTGGAATGAGAATGATACCGTCGGGGTAACGAGTACCACGGATGTCGATCGCAATGGCATTAAGTTGGCGTTGAAAACTGCTTGCGAAGCGAGTTTCTTTGGGGTTCAAGAAAATATTCCCGATTTTAGCCCCGAAGCGACAAATCCCCTACCTGATGTTAAATACGATAAGGCAAATCAAGTTGCTGTTTCTGAGTTAATTGACAAGTTACTCGACGCAGAAAAGCAATTAGTAGAGACTCATGAGGCGATCGAAAGCGTCCCTTATAACAGTTTATCCCAACAGGATAGCGATCGCTTTTATCTCAATAGCGAAGGGGCATTACGAGAAGAAGGACGCACCTATGCAATGGTGTATCTTTACACGAAAACGGAAGAAGAAGGGAAAAAGCCTCGCAGTGCTGGCAGTTTTCGCATGAGTCAGGGGATGGAGAAGTTAGCGATCGCCGACTGCGTGCAAGAAGCCTCGGAAAAAACTATCAGCCATCTCAACTATCAAAAAGTACCGTCGGGAAAATATCGCGTCGTCTTTTCTGCTGAAGCCTTTTTGAGTCTGTTAGGTGCATTTTCTAACATGATGAATGCCCAAAGTATCCTTGACAAGCAAAGTCTTTCCACTCCCGAATCTTTAGGAGAAGCGATCGCCTCTCCTTTACTTTCCGTTTGCGATGATGCGCTGCATCCGGATAATGTTGCGGTGGAAACCTTTGATGGTGAAGGTACTCCCACTCGCCGCACTCCGCTAATTACGGAAGGCATTCTCACGGGATTTCTCCATAGTGCGGGAACGGCAAAACGAATGAATGCAGTCCCGACAGGACACGCTAATTTAGGGGCAAAAATTACCGTCAGTCCTCATTTTTACCATGTTTTTCAAGGGCAATCCCCCGAACGAGAATATAAACTCGAAGAAGAGGAAAATATTATCTTAATTGATGAATTAAATGCCCTCCATGCAGGTGTAAATTCCCTACAAGGATCGTTTTCCTTACCCTTTGATGGTTGGTTGATGAATAAAGGCGATCGCATCAGCATCGACTCGGGGACGGTTGCAGGTGATATTCGCGAAGTTCTCAAATCTATCATTTACGTGGAAAAAGAACCCGAATTAACGCCGTCTGGAGTTTGTCCGCGCATCTGGGTTGATGATTTATCGGTAACAGGAGAAAATGTTGAGGGTTAAAAGTTGAATGGGAAGGAAGGAAAATTTACCATTTATCCTTTTTCTCTCATCCTGCTAAAAGTTCTTTATTCATTCTTCATCCTTTTTCTGGAATTCTTCATCTCTCGTTTACGCTTTGCAAATATCTCGATGACATAAAAATAGTCATCGAGATATTTGTAGTTTATAGTTAAATCAGAGGTCAGTTATTATTCGGGGATCGATATCGTGCAGAAATATCTCCTTTCTTTGTTAACGCCAGCTTTGCTATTAGTTTCGGGTTTCGGGTTAACCGTTCGCAGTCAAACCTCATCGGAAATGGCGACAACATTACCGCGATTAACGTTTGCGGTGAGTGGTTGTGAGGATGACTTTTTGCGATCGTGTTCCCAGAAGAACTTAAAGGATGAGTTTTATCCTACGGATATTAGCATTGAAGTGAGTAAAAATACGGTTTTATTTTCTCATCGTTTGGGATATGTCTGTTGTGCAGATATTCAATTAGAGAGCCAAGTGAACGATAATATTATTACGATTGTCGAACGCAATGAGGGCAATTATTGTCGTTGTTCTTGCAACTATAGCATTAATGGGACTTTGGTAGATTTAGCACCGGGAAATTATGAATTGCAGGTTTATGGGATGAAATATCGCGATCGCGGTAAAGAGTTATTATTTGTGGAAAATATTGCGATCGAGTAGAAAGATTGCCAAAGCGATCGCACCTCTTGGGGAAATTTTGCTATAGTTAAAAGTTGTCAGTATCTCGTTAGATCATGAGCGATCGCCCTTCGCAATACTTAAACGAGTATTGAGATCGCAAATTTGCGATCGTTTCTTTGTCATTATGCTCTACTCTCCATAAGATTAGTGTAATAATGCTAAGATGGAGTAAGTCTTTTTTACTAGATCGTGGAAGTTATGTATTTTAAGAGAGTATTAATTATATCTACATCTTTATTGCTTTTTTTCGGAGGCAATGCAGTTGCAAAACTAAATGTCAATGAAGAACTTGACAAAACTTCCGATCTGTCTCTGGAATCTACTATAGATCGCCTAGCACAAAACCCGTCTCAAACTATACCAGAAATTAGGCAAGCTATTAGATATTTAAATGAAGGAGATTTATCTTATCAAAATGGTAATTATTCTGATGCAGAAAATTCATATAGAAATGCGTGGGAAGCTCTTGGAAGTAGCAATATTGGCACTTTAAACTTTCGCGTACCCAAACCACGAGTGATTGAAAGCGGTGTTAATATACTAGGAATATGGTTTACTCGTACTGTACGAACGACTAGCTCCGGACTGGTTGGAAGTTCAAAAATTAATGAATCCCTAGACTATTTACATGGGGTAGCAGTCAATCACTTGGCTCAAGGAAATGGAGTTGTCGATTTTGCTCTCCTAACTTCTAGATATTTTAGTCAAAGACTCTTAGAAGCTGTTAGACAAGATGCTCGACAGAGAAATAATAGGCCAAATTACACATTTAAAGATATTGAAGATACTCATAAAATCGAAGTTAAAATTCTACGCAAATTACAGCAGTCCTTAGCCAATCAAAATAAGAAAAGCACAATTGAACTAGCTTTAGAAATTGCCGAGCTAAGTCGTAACCTTGAATTACTTCGAGTAATACCTGCTATAGCTTATGCACTAGATAGCAGAGTACAAAATTATCAGTTTACAGGCGCTCGTATCTCAGACCTATCAGATATCCCAGACCTATTAAGTCCGAAAAACTTAAATATTGCAGATATTAAGGATATTGCAAAAGATGAAAACTCAACACTGGTTTACTATTCTGTTCCTTCTCCATCTCAAATTCTGATTTGGGTAATTCGTCCTTCAGGCGATATTTATTTTAAGGAAACTCAAATATCAGAAGAAGCTCTCTCTCTCGAATCTTTAGTCCAAAAAACTTTGCGCTCCACTTCGAGATATATCGATCGCGGTGAAGATGACAAAGCATTAATACAAGCATTGAGAGATTTGAATCTCCGCATTGCATCCGATCATTCAGATAACATTCAAGATAGAATTACGACAGAGGACGAACAAAGAGCCAATCTCCAAAAGCTACATCACCTTTTAATTGAACCCGTGCGGGAATTTTTACCATCTAATCCAGAAGAGCAGGTTGTTTTCTTACCACAAGGTTCTTTATTCTCCGTTCCCTTTGTCGCTTTACAAGATGAAAATGGAATCTCGTTGATCGATCGCCATACAGTTCGAGTAGCCGTGAATTTCAATAGTCTAAACAAGGATAGACCCTCTCTAACGAAATTCCCACAACGCGAACAAGTTCTCATTGTAGGGAATCCAGATTCCCAGCAAGTTCCTCCGTTACCCGGAGCGCACAAAGAAGCGTTGGAAATTGGCTTATTAACTCGAGGTAGACCGCTCATGAGAGATAAAGCGACTCTCGATGCAGTCAAGGAAGGTATGCTTTCGGCAGATATATTGCATTTCGCGACTCATGGACTGTTTAATTCTCAAACACCCGTCGATCTCATGCTGGTTCAAGAAACATCAGAGGAAAATTCGTATGTCTACAGAATTGAAGGAGATGCAAATGCTAATTCATCCTCTCGTGGAGTCTGGTATCACTTCTGGTACGACAGTCAAGAAAAAGTAGCACGTCATATTATCAGAACCAACGGTTCGATTCCCGGAAAAATTGTGATGTCTAATTTTTTTCTTAGCGCAGCAGATATTTTAAATATGCGATCGAATGCAAAATTAGCTGTTTTGAGTGCTTGTAATACAGGTCAAGGCGTTGTAACTGATAGTACCATTCTGGGACTGCCATTTTCATTTGGTCTTGCAGGAGTCCCTCGCGTTGTTGTTTCCTTATGGTCTGTACCCGATCGCCCCACGCAAATGTTAATGCTTGAATTCTACAAGGAAATGCAGGCTCAAGGAAAGTCCGGTCAAAAAATCGACGAGGCTCGAGCATTGCGACAAGCTATGTTAAAAGTTAAAGCAATACCCGAATATCGAGATCCCATTCATTGGGCTGGTTTTACACTAATGGAAGTATCCCATCAGGATCGAGAATCTTGATTCTCTTGAAAACTACTTCTAAGTTGTTCTAAGTTACTTTGTATTATTTTTGTGACTGGATGTTCGATACCAAGGATATTTTTTGCGATATCAAGTGCTTCTATGTATAATGGTTCTGATTGTTTGAATTTATTGAGATCCTGATATAACTTAGCTAAATTATTTAAGTTATATGCAATATCGATATGTCTATTTCCAAACATTCGTTTCCTCATGTCCAATGATTCTTTATACAAAGATTCTGCATTTTCAAAATCTTTCAAATCATAGTAAATAGCACCAAGATTATTCAGACTCGTTGCGACTGTAGGATGATCTTTCCAAATACTTTTCTGAATTGTGATACACTCCTCTAACAAAATCTTTGCCTGTTTGTGTTTTCCTTGATCTGAATATACTTGGCTAAAGTTATTCAAAATTCTAAGATAATCGGGATGCTTTTCCTCTAAAACCTCTTGTGCAATCGGTCTTAATTGAGTATATATACTTTCTGCTTCAGCATATCTTTTTTCTTTATAGTAACAAGCAGCAAAGTTATCACGAGTAGTAATTGTTTTAGGATGTTTTTCTCCAAATATTTCTTTTCTAATCTCGTAAGCTATTCTATAATATTCGTGTGCTTCAGGATATTTTCCTGTTGAGGTATATAACATTGCAAGGTTATTGTAACTCTCTGCTATATCTGGATGATTACCGTCCAGTATTTCTCTCCGAATCTCTAATGATTGTTCATAAGCAGACTCAGCTTTATCAAATTCACCAGATGATTTAAAAGCAAGACCTAAATTATTGAGAGAATCAGCAACTTTGAGATTCTTTTCTCCCAATTCTTTTTTTCTGATTTCCAGAGATTTCTTATGCAGAGAAATTGCTTCTTGGGAATTACCTTGATTTCTATAAAGACATCCTAATGTATTGCATATATTTGCTATTTCTTCGTCATCCAAATATTCTGATTTTTGATTTATACACTCAGATATATGAGGAACGAGAATCCAAGACTTTTGATCTTCCAATGATGTTGTTGATTCTGAAATATCTTTGCATATTGAATTGATTAAATGACAATATTCTTGTCTCCATTGATTAATGGTAGGATAACTAAGACTCTTACTGATAATAAATTGTCGTAATAATGGATGAAGGTGATACAAATTTTTGGATTCTCGTTTTAATAAACTTCGTTTCACTAATTTTGTTCGCCAATTATCTAAAGATATTGAATCGATACCAACTTTATACTGCTCTACCACTTCCCATGGAATCGGAGTCGCAGCAAACAAACTTAACTGTATTGCTAACTCCTGCGTTACTGTATTTAATTCTTGCCAACTCAACTGAAATGCTGCTCGAACTCCTCGCTCGGTTGCTTCTATGGTATCTTCCACAAAATCTAAATCTTGTTGTTGTTCCAAACGCACTCTCATATCTGCTAAAGACAAGTCTTCCAATTCGTCCAGATACTGCCCTACTAACTCTAATCCCAAAGGCAAATAGCCCAACCATTGACATAATTCTCGTGCTATTTGCAACTCTGCTGTAACGCGATTTTGACCAATGAAAGATTGCAATAGCTCTAATGCTGCATCTTCTCCCAAGATATTTAGATCCAGTTTTTTTAACTTTTTTAACTCGCGATCGAGAGTTTGCGATCGCGTTGTAATAATGACCTTAAAACGTGGGTTATCTGGAGGGAGAAAAGATTTAATCTGGTTGTAGTCAGCAACATCATCCAAGATGACTAAAATATCTCCCGCGATCGGCCATTCCCTCCAACAATATTCAACTCGTTTTGCTAAAGCTAGATCCTTTTCAGGTTTTGTTTGCAAATACACCCGGGCAAAATTAACGATTTCAAGACCTATATCTACATCTCGTGCAGGTAACCAACACAAACCTCCCGGATAGAATTCTTGCTTATAATATCGGGCATATTGGAGAGCAAGTTCGGTTTTGCCGATCCCTCCCATCCCTGTCACCGCAGTAATAGCAATACCTTGAGATTGCTGCAATTGTTCGTGCAGCCTTTTAAGGTCTGCACATCGCCCCACGAATTTAGCGACTCCACTGAGAGGAAGATTGTCCGGATGTTGTTGAACCGGCTCCGATGCCGGCGAGTTCAGTCAAAGGTTGTAAGTATTATTTTGGGTATGGATATTTCCACGAGTGAAATTAGCTAACTTCTCAAATTTATAAGTTTCGCTAACTTTGGGATTTGCTTTTAACGCGGCGCTCATTTCTTGCAAAACTTCTGTTAATTGAGGAATAGTTTCTGTTTCGACAACTGTTGCTAGAGCCTCTATTGTCTCCTTAATATCCGAATTGCTGGCGGCCGCGGCTTCCACATCTAAAACCGCTTGACCGTAATCGAGAGGCTGTTCTGGTGCTTTTTCAATAGCCGCTACAGTTTCGGGAGACTGCTTTTTGAGAGCCTCGATAAATTCCTCCGTCCGCGTGTAGACCACATCGGCAACATTTTCCGCCGTTTTTTCTAGTGCTTTCGTTGCAATAATAGAGCCAATGGCAAGGGCAGCAGTTGTTATCGGTTCCACGCTTTACTCTCCATATTCGTTAATGAGTGTTACCTTATTCTAAGTATGGAACAAATTGGGAAGAATCGCCACGTTAAAGAGACATTGTATAAATTATCACACATAGAGCTTTTTGCTGTATCGATCGGCAACGTAGACAATATGGTAATTAAATAGCGATCGCGTTCTCAATGGCATAAATCAACCATCTCATTAAATAAGATCGCACTACTTCATTTTCTTTGAACAGAGTTTTAAGGTTAAACTAAGTTTGAGAAGAAATTTGTGCATCTACGAATTGTCGGAAGATTTCGAGAGAATCCACTGTAATTGCTTGTCGCAGTAGAGCCGAAAGAACCGCATCATCTCGAATGCGATCGAGAGTTTCTCTTAACTCTTCTGGTACAGATTGAAAACGAACTTCTAGTACCGCAAGCATTGACTGCAAGATTCCCTGTCCGAGTCCTTGTTCGAGTCCTTCTTGACGTGCCCTGCGTTCGATATTGGTGACAAACGACATTTGATTTTCCTCCTCAAAACGTCCGATCTCTGTCTCGAATCCCATCTGAATTGATTCTGGCAAAGTCATCATCCAATCGATGAGCCGATATAACTCTAGGATATCTTGTCTTTGATAACCTCGTTGATATAAACCCTTAGCAATCCTCAATTTTTCTCGATAACGACCCGTTGGATCGTTTTTCGTTTGTTGGGTTTCTCGATGTGCCATTACCATGATCGCAAAAGGATTATTGCTCTCTTCTAGAGTTTCTAGGGCATAATCGAGGAGCTTAACAGTCGGGAATTGTAATAAAACTCGACCCCCAAAAATATCATAACTGTAGCGATCGGGTCGCCATGATTCCCGCTCGTCAGCTAAAACCGCTAAACTTAACACGGGACGACGATAGCGATCGTAAATCCGACTGTTATAAATATACATTCGCTCAGCAAAAATTGCTTGGACTTGACTCTGAACTTCGATGTGAATCAAAATCCATGCTTCTTCCCCATTTTGCTGCCAAACTTTGACTAACTTATCAGCATCTCTCCGCCCGGTTTCCGAATCTCGGACAATCTTTTGCAATTCTTTATCGAGGAATTCATAACCTCGACTCCAATCAATTTCCCGATAAATTTGAGGAAAAAAGAAAACCATAAAAGCAGGAAAATATAAAGAAATAGCATCTTTCCAAGGAGAATCATATTCAGCACGTTGTTCGGGTTCGCTCATCGATCTTAATTTACTAACTGTTCGGAAAGTGTTGGTTGTGACCCAAGATTAGCTAACATTTCAATTAGGATAACTTCCTCGCTTCCAAATCTCCAAACAAGTGACCGATCGCAGGTACAATATAAAGCTAAGTTTGGATTTCTCCCCCATCCCCCTTCCATGAGTCAGAGTGGATTTAATCCCAAAACGAGCGATCGCAAGGCATCGGCACAGAAGCGCATTGCCCATAGTTACTATGCCCGTTTGGGGCTGCATCCTTCGGCTTCTGTCATTGACATCAGACGGGCATATTGGCAGTTAAGCAAACGCTATCACCCGGATACGACGGAATTACCCTTAGAAGTGGCAAAGGTGAAATTTCAAAAGCTCAACGAAGCCTATGCAACCCTCTGCGATCGCGAGCGTCGTTTGCTCTACGATAATCAAATTGGTTATTCTCGGTTTTATGTCGTACAAGCGCGATCGCCTTTTTCTTGGGAAGAAGAAGAGGAAGAATGGCAAAATACGGCTTATCTCGACCCTAGCGATCGCCCCCTCTCGGCAGGAGAATTATTCGCTTTGTTTATTTTGGGTGTCACTTTTCTCGGTTGCATTCTGTTAGCGATCGCAGTAGGCTTAACTCGAGGGGAAACAGCTTTACAAATTCCTATTGCTTTTCTTTTCTCTTCTCTACTCAAATTCTCATTTTTATAGCGTTTATGGTTCTCCCAAATCCCGATACTCCCCTCTACAATCATCCTCTTCCTGAAATTGAAAATTGGCTTCTCGATCTGGGATGTCAACAAGATCGAGAACAACCTAATTGTTGGAACATCGCGCGTCCGACATGGCAAGCCGAATTATGTTTAGACGTGGAAGATGTATCGGTTCGCTATCTCAAAGCTGGTGAAGGAACGCGAGATATCGTGCGATCTTTTAAATATTCTCTCAGTCGTGCTGATGTTGAAGCAGCAGTCTTTTCCGGACCTTAATATTCAGAATCGGTAATATTCAGAATCGGTAATTGTTTATTGATAGTGCCAGAGTTTAATTGTTTTATCCCGAGAAGCACTGGCAATTATTGGATGATTGGGCGCGATCGCAATGGCTTCAATTCCCAATTCATGACCTGTAAGTTCGTGCAATAATTGACCCGTACCGGGATGCCAAATTCGTAAGGTGCGATCGCTACTGCCGCTAACTAATAAATTGCCTTCTAGATTAATAGCCAAAGCGTTAATAGAATCGGTATGACCTTTTAATTCTCGTATCAATATCCCTTGTTGTAAATCCCACATTTTTATGGTTTTATCTTCACTACCACTAAACAAAATATGACCGCTTGGACTCACGACTAAAGCATTAATTGTACCGGAATGACCTTGGAGAACTTGTTGAGTTTGACCAGTATTAATATCCCACACTCTTAAGGTGCGATCGCTACTTCCACTGATTAAAAATTTATCTTTTGGGTTAAAGACAAGACTGCGAATTTCTTGAGAATGTCCCAGTAATGTTTGCTTTAATTCTCGGGTTTCGCTATCCCATAATTTAATCGTTTTATCTGCACTTCCACTGGCTAAGAATTGACCATCTTGCGAGATGGCTAAGGTTTTAATCCAACCGGTATGTGCATCAATTTCTGCAATTTCTGACTCAAAATTCCAGAAGCAAATCCGGTAATCCCAACTACCACTAATGATTAAATTTATTTGCGGATGAAAAACGATTTCCTCAATAATGCTAGAATGCCCTTTAAGGGGTGTAAATTGGGTTTTTCCCGTGTCTGTATCCCATAAACGAATAGTGCGATCGGCTCCTCCACTGGCTAATAATTTGCCATCGGGATGAAAAGCAAGGGCGTGAATTGAGCTAGAATGCCCTTCTAAGGTACGAAAACAGCGCCAAGTGGGTTGTAAGGTGTTGAGAGCGGTTTTTGTTCCAATTTGAGTCGGCGATCGCGGTTGGGAAAGAGTCGGGATAAGGGTTTGTCCGAGGTGCAAATCCCGATAGATTTCTTGGGCTGATTGATAGCGATCGCCGACGGCATCCGCCAGCATTTTATTGATAACTTTTCTTAAAGTCGGATTGACAGGATTCACTAAATAGTCTTCCCAAACCCAAACGCCATCAACACTACTAAACAGATCGAAGGGATGAAGGCGAGTCAATAGATGAATGCAAATGACTCCCAAACTGTACAAATCGCTTGCATAAACGGCTTTCCCGCGTAATTGTTCCGGAGCGACATAAGCCGCCGAACCGACAACAGTTCCCGTTTTCGCGAGTGCCGTTTTCGCTGTCACTTTGGATGTACTTAAGTCAACGAGAAATAATGTTCCTGCGGGAGTGCGAATAAAATTTTGAGGATTGATATCGCGGTGAACAATCTGACAGTCATGAATAAATTGGAGAATCGGTAAAACTTCTTCAATTAGATTTTGAATGGTTGTTTCGTCGTAGATTTCTGCAGCAATATTTTTACCTTCAATGACTTCTTGAACGATAGTCGGTGAGAAATTATGAATATTGGGAGCGGTTTCAAAATAAGCAAGGAGTTGAGGAATATTAGGATGAAGTCCTAATGTTTGCAATTTTTGCGCTTCATTGCGAAAATTATCCAGATTTTCTGCATTATTTTTCAGAGAAATTTGTTTAATAATGCAGTGAGGTTTGTGGGGTTGAGCCTCATCAACGCCTAAAAAAGTACGCCCCACTCCACCTTTAACTATGAGAGTACGATAGCGATCGCCGAGAAGGAGTTTCGAGCCACAATTGAGGCAAAATCGGCTATTTTCAGGGTTTTGCGGTTGAGAGCATTGAGGATTTAAACAATATGTCATTGGACTGGTGACTGATAACTGATAACTGATAACTGTTCACTGATAACGTAACCGATCGCGCAGATCCGCTAGAGTCTTGAGAGAAGAAAATAATGTAATTTACGATACATTCTATGCGGATCGAGCAATTGCAGGCATTTTTAGCCGTAGCGGATGCAGGAAACTTCGGACAGGCAGCCAAGCAGTGCGGGATTACCCAATCTACCATCAGCCGCCAAATTCAAGCCCTCGAAAGCGAACTGGGCTTACCTTTGTTTCATCGTACCGCCCGAGTTAAATTGACCGTAGCGGGAGAACAATTGCTTTCGAGAGCTAAACGTATCTGCTTGGAGTGGACCAATGCCACGCGAGAATTGACAGAACTGCGAGACGGCAAGCAACCCGAACTCTGCGTTGCTGCCATTCATTCTGCTTGCTCTCACTACTTGCCTCCCATCTTGCAACAATTTTGCCGCGACTATCCTGAAGTACAATTGCGCGTCACGGCTTTAGGTAGCGATCGCGCTCTGAAAGTGTTACGAGATAATTTAGTTGATGTGGCGATCGTGCAAAACAATCAATTTTTAACCGCATCTCCAGAAACCATCGTCGAACCTCTTTATCGCGAACCCGTACAAATTTTAATGGCGGCCAATCATCCTCTCACCCAGCACGATCGCGTCCCTTGGTCGGAACTGATCGGCTATCCCCAAGTTGTATTTAAAGATGGGTACGGGATGCAGCGCTTGGTACAAGACCGTTTTGAGAAGCTGGGGGCAAACCTACACGCAGTCATGGAACTCAATACTCTCGATGCTTTTCGCGGTGTCGTCCGCCAAGGAAACACGATCGCCTTACTGCCCCAAGGTGCTCTCATTGAAGCGCAAAACGATCCCAGTCTTGCTATTCGCAGTATTGCTGCGGCTCATTCCCCCGCAGGCAGTATCGAAGACAGCAATTTAACCCGTCAAGTCATTCTCGTGACTACTTGCGATCGCCTCCTCATCCCTCCCATTCAGCATTTTTGCAACCTAGTCCGACAAGCCTTACAACAAAAACCCAGAAAAGAGGAAGAATATATCGCTTAATCTGATGTTATCGTAGAAGAAAAACGCAATCAGCTTCCTAAGATTGGGGAGTCCGCGATCGCTCTTTGACAAATGGGGGATGAGTGATGGGTCACGAGAAAATATTGGCGAGCGAGATGGAAGCCATTAAGATGCAAATGAAGGCGAAAGGGTTAAGAATTACGCCTCAGCGTTTTGCCGTGTATGCTAATCTTCTCCATCGCAACGATCATCCCACCGTTGAAGCAATTCTCACGGATATTAATTGCGAGTTGCCGATCGCTTCTAAGGCCAGCGTTTACAGTGCTTTAACAGTATTGCGAGAAGTCGGTTTGGTACGAGAAGTTTTGTTAGAGGAAGGGATTACTCGCTACGATGCCCGCGTTACTCCCCATCACCATTTTATCTGTCAGGATTGCGGCGCGATCGCGGATCTTGATTGGGATGCTTTGGGAACGCTACCGATTAACCATCTTCCTTCCGGTTTGCAACTCGAGAGTTATGAAATTATCTTGAAAGGAAAATGCGATCGCTGTTAACAGTTATCAGTTAACAATGTCGATCTTTATGAACTTAGTGCTTCTGAGAGATAATCGGCGGAGGCTTCTACGAGGGCGATCGCATTTTCGTATAACATTCGGGTGGGTCCGATCAAGCCAACACTACCCACGGGAATATCGCCTTGGTGATAAGGGGCAGAAATTACGGTACAAATATTTAAAGGTTCGAGGGGATTTTCCGAACCAATGCGAACGCTGACACGCTTGCTATCTTCGTCGCGATCGCAGGATTCAAAAATGAGGGGAAAAAGTTGCTCTTGTTCTTCTTCTAGGAGATGTAATAAGGTTTGGATTTGATGCACTTGAGCAAATTCGGGTTGACGCAAGGCTTCAGAAATACCACGAATGAGGATAGGGGTGTAAGTGGGTTGGTGCAAGCATTTTTCTAATTCTGCCAAAGATGCTTGTAAAATGTCGGCATAGCATTGAAATTCGCGATCGATCTCTACCCAATCCAAACTGCTTAAGTCCAAGAGAGATTTACCGCGCAATTTATGATTTAAAAAGTTAGAAAGAATTTGTAATTCCCCTGCAATCAATTCTTCATCCCATTCTCCTTCTTCCGAGTCTGCAATCGCTAAATCCATTAAAATTGATTGGGTTTGATAAGCTTCCATTACCACGACTAACATGACTTGCTTTTCGTTCACGAAAACGAGTTGCAAGTGACGCAAACAATCTCGCGGATTTTGAGGTAAAGTAATTAAAGCAATATGACCGCTTAGGGTTGCTAGAATTTGGGTGGCGCGTTTGAGTAGAACTTCTAAATTATAAGCATTCCAATCGAGTTGTTGGGTATATAAATCGATAATTTGTTCGTTTCCCACTTCATCGGGATTCATCAAGCGATCGACATAAATTCGATAGCCCGAGTCAGAAGGAATGCGACCGGCAGAAGTATGCGGTTGATATAACAATCCTTCTTTTTCTAAGCGTCCCATTGCATTGCGAATTGTTGCGGGACTGACTTGAAAATCGTATTCGTTAGCGAGAGTTTTTGAACCGACGGGTTCTGCTGTGGCCACATAATGGCGAATGGTAGCCGAGAGAATGGATTGATAGCGATCGCTTAACTTAAAGGAAGAAAACATGAGTAAAAAAGTTTGGCAGTAAAAAAGTCTTTAAAAAAAATAAATATTATTAAAGACAAGGAGAAACAGGGCAAGATAAGGCTTAATATCGAGGCAAACTAGAATCAACTAAACAAGCATAAGCCTCAATTCCACCCGTGATATTTTTAACATTGGTAAACCCTTGACTTCGTAGCCATTGACACATTTGCGCCGATCGCATGCCATGATGGCAGAGAACATAAGTTTCTTCATGGGTTTGCAAGCGATTGGTAATCTCTGGCGACCATTCATTAAATTGACTTAAGGATAACACTTCAAACCCTTCAATATAAGCGATCGCGATCTCTTCGGGTTCGCGCACGTCAATAAGTTGTAGGGTTTCACGAGATTCTGCTAGGCGTTGGGCGAGATCTGCAACAGAAATTTGGCCTTGGGGGTCTTCAAACATCATGAGAGAATGGGGAATTGATAATGGGGAATTGATAGTTAATACTATCATGGCAGACTACAAAAGAGAGGTTTAAAGCCTCAAACTTAAGGCAGAATTACTATTCATTATTTATTGTTTCTGGGTCATAGAAATAACTTCCTCCCACTCCAATTGACTGAGAGGTTGAGGAATTAATTCAATTGCCCAACACTCTCGGGCAGCCGTTGTCAGTGCTTTGATAATTTGTTCGCGATCGCATTGATGTGGAGGAGGAGATCCTATTGGGAATTCATCAAAAACTTGGCGATACAGTTCTGTATTGCGAGACAGTGCGATCGCGCCGTGTTGTAAGATAAAATCCCTCTGATGATATTGGGCGCTACCGATAAATTTGTAACCGCTTTCCGTCACCAGATCTGCCGCCGTTGCGCTACTAAAACAACTGGCTTGTTTAATATACCCGCGCCGAATCTTACCATAGTGCAGATTTACTCCGAGGGAGCGCCAGCCCGCGATTAAAAAAGAACAAAGATGTTGATAGGTTTGCGATCGCGTTCCCGATAGTCCCGATGTCACCACCATATAGGTTAAATCGCCCTGATGCAAAACTGCCCGACCTCCCGTGGGACGGCGCACCAAGTCGATCGCTCGTCCTTGCCATTGTAACTGCTGCCAAAATTCCGGATATTGGCGTTGATGGTAACCGAGGGAAATTGCCACGGGATCCCACGTATAAAAGCGCAGAGTCGGCGGACAATTCCCGGCAAGATGCTGCTGAAATAACCAACGATCGAGCGCCATTTGAGTTGCGCCAGAAGCCGAGATCGGGGGAATAAAACGCCAAGATTGCGGGTTCTGGGTTCTGGGTTGTTGGTTACCCGTTACCAAATTCAGTTTGAAGGGATTCGTCGTTGTCATCAGCGATCGTGGCGACAAGGGTGATGGTGCGAGAAATTTCCGTCGCAGAGAGATCGGCGACGGCGCGTTGAGAGGAAACAACAATGCGATCGCCAAAAATCCCAAAACAAGTCTCAAAAGTTCCCGACCAATTCATCTCCATTAATTTCTTCATTAAATCGAGTTCATTCTTGGCAGGGAGTTTTAATACAGGAGACCAAACCGTAAGCAAATCGTCCTCAGTTTCTCCGGTTAACTGGACGAAAACTTCGACGCTACCGTATTGAAATTTCCAGAGATGTCCGTCTTGGGTATGGTTAACCATCGCACTATCATTTTGTGCCAAGCTGGAAATTACTGTTTCTATCAAATCTTTGTAATTGGAAGCCTCCGGGTTGAGTTCGCTGTCCTCGGCAACCAGAGCCTCTAAATTTTGCATTGTCATATCAATTATCGGCTATCAATCAAGGATAATGAAAATTGGGTATTTTGTTAATTCTACTACTGTTTTCTGCTTTCTAACGGGTGACTGCAATGCCTTGAGCCTGAAAGGGTTACGGGTGACGCTTCGACTTCGCTTAACGTGTTACGGGTGACTGTTTTGAGCATGAACTAAGGCTAGTTTTTCGTAGTTTTGGGCGTGTTCGATGAGTTCGGCGGCTTTTTCGTCAGAAACCTCGCGCAGTTTTTTGGCAGGAACTCCAACGACGAGCGATCGCGGTGGCACATCTTTCGTAACAACAGATCCCGCCCCAATAATACTTCCCGTCCCCACCCGCACGCCATCCAAAACGATCGCGCCAATGCCGATCAAACAGCCTTTTTCCACGATCGCAGAATGAACGACCGCCCGATGTCCAATGGTGACATAATCTTCTAAAATCGTCGGTTTCCCCGGATCGCCGTGTAAAACTGCCCCATCTTGAACATTAGTATGCGCCCCAATTTCAATCCGTTCGACATCGCCGCGCACCACGGCACCATACCAAATATTCGCCCCCTCTTTTAAGAGAACTCGCCCGATAACTGTAGCACTGGGGGCAATAAATGCCGCGAATGAAGTATCTGGGACTGACAAAGAGGCGGGAATATCGTTCATCATGAGTTGAATTTATGGAGAAAGCGATCGCAAATTTCTTTGGGATGGAGTCAGCGAAGATATAATAAAACCAAACTATCCCCTTGGGAATTATTTCAGATAAGGCTTACTTGGCCAAACGGACAATTTAGAGATGCCCTATGATCAATCCTGCTTTACAGTATCCCATCTTTGGTGCGGAGATAAAATGTCCCCACTGTCGTCAAACCATTCCGGCGCTGACGTTGACGGATACTTATCTTTGCCCTCGTCACGGTGCATTTGAGGCAGACCCGAAAACGGAAGAACTGGTTCATTTACAATCGGGACGACATTGGCGACAGTGGCGGGAAGAATGGTATCGTCAGCACACCCATCCCGACGGCATTCGCTTTGAAATTCACGAAGCCCTCGATCGCTTATACACCCAAGGCTACAAAGCAACTAAAGTGATTATTGCCAATCGTTATAAAGAATTGGTCAGTGCTTATCTCGAACGCAGCACCCCTTGGCGCAGCAATTCTCCAGAAACCAAAATTCCCCGCTTATACGGTTTACCCGTTTCTTTCAGTCCCGAACCTTCCGACGATCCGCGCTGGGATATTATCAATTTTTCCTTAGAAAAGGAACCCGGAATGCCCACTCGCTACCCCTATTTTCGCCTATTTGAATAAATCCAGTATTGTTCATTGATAATTGAAAATGCACCATGTTTCCATTCGCACGGCGGATATTCATGCGGCGATCGCTTTTTACGAAAAATTAGGGTTTGCGGTAACGGAACGATTTACGACGGGTTATACCCTAGCTTGTTGGCTGGAGGGTTTGGGAGGTCGCCTCGAACTCATTCAAATCCCCGAACCTAAACCCGCCGCCGATGCTTTCGGCGATGAGCATTATGTGGGTTATTATCATTTATCTTTCGATCTTACGGAACTTGCGCCCGATTTGCCAACGTGGTTAAGACAGTTTCAGGAATCTTTAAAGGAAGCTGGGGAAGCGCCTATTGAGGTGTTATTAGAACCAGAACAACAAATAATTGGCGATCGCGTTTATGAGGTGGCTTTTATTCGCGATCGGGATGGTTTACCGTTAGAATTTATTCGGGTTTTGGGTTAATTGTTGAAAGGATAATTGCCAAAGGCGATCGCTTGCAGAAAGAGTGAGAGTCCAAAATTGCGAGCGATCGTTTTCAGTGAGAGGTGAGAGTGAGATCCCTTTTCTACTGGTTTTTATCCATAATTGCCAACAATTTTGCGATATTCGTCAACAGTGAATTGTTATAAAAAACAAGTGCTAAAATTACCGCGACACTTACTCCGCCGTAATAGAGAAGATGGAGATAATCTTTCCACTTGACTGCAAACACTCTCTTGAGTCAAAAAAGTGATTGAAAAGATGAGTATCATACAAAGTAGAATAGATGTAATGCCTACTTTGATTTTGGTTTGGATCTGATTCATCATAGCAATATAGAATCTTACTTGAATACAAACTAACAAGATCGAACAAATTTTGTGTTTTTATGAGTCCAACCTTTGTACTATCATTATGATTATCCAAAAAATAATAAAAAGTAAGTCCCGTTTGCTTCCAATTTAATTAGAAGATCTTAAAAGCAAACAGGAATAGTAACTCCAATTACCTCTTAATTGACTAATTAATTTATTTTCTATGTTATGGTATGAAAAAACAAAATCACTCAAGCGCTTTGTTTTCGATCGCTGTTGAGTATTTTGATATAAAATGGGTGTTTGAATATTGTGTGAGGCCATGAAATTAAATGCAATAGGAGTCATTTTTAAGACAAATGGCGGATGACTTTAGTTTATCTGCTGAGCAAACGGATGTTTTTCTGGTGCGCTTTAGCGAGAAAAACAGTAAAATACCTGAAAGCGCGATCGCAGAAGATCTAACACAATACCTAGAAATTGCGATCGATATTGAAGCGTATCGCAAGCGGATGAAAGGTGTGTACGAGAAATTTGCTTTGAGCAAACAGACTCCTGATGGATGTCAAGCGATCGCACACAAAGGACCCCACAAGCAAAAGCAGCTATTAGCATGGTTGCACGAAAAATGTGATAAGTCCAAGCAAAAATATCCTGTAAGAGAAAAAAGTGGACATTATTATGTCCAACGTCCTGCCACTGAAGAATTATGTTACAGGGAGATTTTACAACCAGGTTCTCTGATTCGTATTAAAGCACCGAAACGAATGGGAAAAACGTTTCTGATAGACAATCTCTTACACTATGCCAAAAACCAAAGATATTATACAGTTCGATGGGATGGATTACAGGTTGATAAAGCCGCATTCGAGGATTTAGGTAAATTTTGGCGTTTGTTTTGCAATCATGTGGGTCGTCAACTTAACGTAGACAATCGTATTGAGGATTTTTGGGATGAAGAGTTAGGACAAAATAACAGTTGTTCTCTTTATTTTGAAGAGTATTTGTTAAAAAATTTAAAAAGCCCGCTTGTTTTAGGCTTAGACAACTTCGATCGCCTTTTTCCTCCTACTCCTATTTTTGAAGAAGTTTGTGCCTTATTAGGGAGCAGGTCAAACCTGCTCCCAATGCGATCGCCTTACTCTTCCTCATGACCAAACCGACTTAATAACTCCTCGCGAGATAACGTTAAAAGCGATCGGGTAATCTCCTCTTCCTCCAACATCAACAAAGGTTCAATAATCGCGTTCAATTCTTCATCAATAGTACCAAAACGTACTCTCAGAATATTTTCAATCATAAGACGCAGACGTTGCAGACCTTGTTGTAGACCTTCTTGCAGACCCTCTTGTTTCCATTCCTCGCGTTGACGGAGATATGCGGCTGATAAGTTCATAATGACCTCGCGATCGTCTTCTGTTATATTGTCTCTTATTTCGATAGTTTTGCGCCAATTCGCCAAAGAATCTAATAAATTATCTCGAAACGGATTATCATCGGGAAGTGCCAATAATTCTTCTACTGCTTGTTGTTGCGTCTTTCCTCTTCCCAAAACCCTGAGCCATAGTGTATTTTCTGTTTTCGGTAATTGATTTGCTGCGATAATAGCACTCCGCAAAAACTCTGGCAGAAAATACACCCCTTGACCCCATTCTTCCCGAAGATTTGCCCCAAAACCCCTTAAAATGAGATCGGAGCAAGAAGGCGCTAATATCCATAAACAAGGTAATTCTCTCTCTAAAACTGTTTGTTCTTCCCGTCGTGCCTTCCGTAATAATTCGCCGTGTAGGGCGTATAATTTTAACAAACAACTGCGAATTTCTATCTCGCTGGGTGCATTGCGATAGGGTTCAAAAATACACGCTGTTGCTGCCATGCGACCCAATATTCCTAACTCGGAAATAGGAGAAGCAACAGCAGGATCGAACCAAACATCAACTTGTCGCACTTCACCGCGAACATTACGATTGATTTTAACGGTTCCAAAGGGTGCCAATAATTCTTCTAAATATTCTTTGGCGAATTGGTCGTGAATTTGTCGGGTCATTATTTCAGTGACAATACTCTCTAGCAGGTTATGCGATCGCTTCTACGCTTTGGTTATCTTACTCCCTCAATGTCCTTTTTTAGAGAAGTTTGAGAGACGCGATCGCACCACCAATTCTATTTCTTTGCAGTCACAACCTGCTGGCGATTCCTTACCTCTAAATAAACCAAAAGAGCATTAATATCCGCAGGATTTACCCCACCGATACGCGAGGCTTGACCAATCGTTAAAGGGCGAACTTTATTCAGTTTTTCCCGCGATTCCATTGACAAAGTTTCCACGATGGTGTAGTCCAAATCTTGGGGTAATTTCCGATTGGTATTGCGGCTAATTTGTTCGATTTGATTTTGTTGGCGTTGGATGTATCCCGAATATTTAATCTCAATTTCGGCATCTTCTTTTTCAACTTTATTTAATTCTGAATTTCCCAACCCATACCGATCTAAATCAACATAATGAAACCCCGATCGCCGCAACAATTCTGCTAGTGTAATCGAGCCTTTAATCCTTTGTTGTGTATCGGCGGTAATTTGTTGACCAACCGGATCGAGTTCTTTCACTCGCGTAGTACCTAAACGCTCTTTTTCCGTATCAATATTGCTATACTTGCGTTGAAATAATTCCCAACGGCGATCGCCAATCAAACCAATTTCTCGACCCAAGGGCGTGAGACGGCGATCGGCATTATCGGAACGCAAAAGTAAGCGATATTCAGAACGAGAAGTGAGCATTCGATAAGGTTCTCTTAAATCCTTCGTACACAAATCGTCAATCAAAGTACCGATGTAACTATTTTCCCGAGGAAACACGAGCATTTCCTCCCCTTTAACAAAACGTACCGCATTAATACCCGCCACAATCCCTTGTGCGGCAGCCTCTTCATATCCCGTCGTCCCGTTAATTTGTCCCGCTGAAAATAGCCCTTCAATGTTCTTGGTCATCAAAGTGGGATAGCATTGCGTCGCGGGTAAATAGTCGTATTCCACCGCATAAGCCGGGCGCAACATGGCGCAGTTTTCCAGCCCCGGTAAGGTTTGCAACATCTGCAATTGCAAGGTTTCCGGCAATCCCGTCGAAAAGCCTTGAATGTACAATTCAGGGATTTCTCGCCCTTCCGGTTCGATAAAAATCTGGTGAGAATCCTTGTGAGCAAAACGCACAATTTTATCTTCAATACTGGGACAATACCGAGGACCTTTCGCATCGATAAAACCGCCATAAACCGGAGACAGGTGCAAATTTTCTTGAATTAAGCGATGAGTTTCTGGAGTGGTGCGAGTGAGATAACAATTCATCTGTTCTCGTTTCACCCAAACTTCTGGATCGAAACTAAACCAGCGCACCTCTTCATCGGGGGGTTGAGGTTCCATTTTCGAGTAGTCCACCGATCGCTTATCCACTCGCGCAGGTGTCCCCGTTTTTAAGCGTCCCGTCTCAAATCCCAATTGGTTGAGAGTATCCGTTAATCCTACCGCAGCAAACTCCCCCGCCCGTCCTGCGGCCATGGATTTATCCCCGATCCAAATGCGACCGCCGAGAAAAGTTCCTGTTGTGAGAATGACGGCTTTGGCAGCAAAACACGAGCCGAAATAAGTTTGCACCCCGAGGACTTCCTCATTTTTCCCCAAAACCAAATCCGTAGCCATCCCTTCGCGAATGACTAAATTTTCTTGGTTTTCAACGATTTCTTTCATCACCTTGGCATATTCCCGCTTATCCGTTTGCGCCCGCAACGCCCACACCGCCGGACCTCTGGAGATATTGAGGACGCGCTTTTGCAGATAGGTGCGATCGGCCATTTTGCCAATTTCTCCCCCCAATGCGTCTACCTCGTGGGTGAGTTGAGATTTCGCAGGACCGCCAACGGCAGGATTGCAAGGTTGCCAAGCAATGCGATCGAGATTTAAAGTTAACATCAGCGTCCGACACCCCAAACGCGCCCCAGCAAGGGCAGCTTCACAGCCAGAATGTCCGGCACCAATGACAATGATGTCGAATTCGTCTTGGAAGTTGACAGGCACTTGAATAGTCATCGTTTGGAGTTGAGTGCGGATATTTTTATATTGTAGCGGCTTAAGCAGAACTGGGTTTGAGGTCGCGATCGCGCTGGGGAAATTATGCGATCGCTCAATCTGGTTTTAGTGTTGTCGATCGCAAGCGATCGCGATGATAATTCCAGAGGCAAAACAGAGCCAGCAAACCCAAAACAACTTCAATAACAGCCGACCAAACCAATGAATTCACCGGCATTCCATCAATCAGCATCCCCAAAAATCTCGATAAGCCATAGGAAAGGTACAACACCGTTGAAAGTATAGTTGATGTAAATGTGAGTTGAGACACAAATGCACCGATCGCGATGAGTATGCCAAAAGAAAATAAGGCTCCCGCAGGTGCGCGTATTTCGCTGAGTAAATTGAGGTTGTCACCGATATCTATCTGGTTTGCTGCATAGAAATCGGCTGGTGATATTAGAATTAGCCCTGAAATGCCGATCGCAACTAAGCCCGAAATACACAACACGATTTTCAAAAATTTAGAGTCTTTCATGGTTCTCACCCTTAATCATTGACTCTTTCAGCTTAGGAAAACCGTCGATGCGCTGCTATCTCATTCTTGCGGTACTGTCACGATCTTGCGATCGCTAATTCTAACTTACCAGCGCTGAAATCTTCCTAAATGCTCTTCTCCTTGCCGTCGGGGAATCGAATTTTCAATGAGATCGAAAGAAAGTATCTCAAAAGCGGGTTGAAAATAAGCGCAAATTTCTTTCGGAGTCGCACCAAAAGGCGGTCCTCCGGTGCGAGCATGAGTAAAAAAGATTCCCAATAATAGTCCTTTGGGTTTGAGGAGCGATCGCGCCATTTCCACATAGCGATCGCGCTGTTCCGGTAAAATCGCACAAAAACAAGTATGTTCGATAACATAATCGAATTTTCCCGCAAATTCTTCTCCTAAAGTAAAGATATCTCGTTGTAAAAACTCAGCTTGGATTTGCATTTCCCGAGCGCGTTTTGTGGCAATTGCGATCGCGGAGGGTGCAAAATCGAATCCCGTAACCGTAAACCCCTTTTTCGCAAATAATAGGGCATCATTCCCCGTCCCACAGCCTAAAATCGCTGTTTTTCCGGTTTGAGGAAACTGAGGAGAGTCTAGCAAGCTCACAAAAGCGGGAGCGGGTCGCTCTAGGTCCCAAGGAGTATCCTGATTTTGATAGCGATCGTCCCAAGAATGCGATCGCGCCGCGTCATTCATAGTTGCAAGAGAAAGTTATTCTTTTTCATGTTAAACATTTTAGCTGCCCTTAATCGGGTTTAATCGGTTTGCGATCCAATAGCGTTGCCTCTTCGATCGCAGCTTTTTCCTTTGCTCTGCGGGCATAAGGTTCTAATTGTACCAACTCCAACCCCGTGAGAATGCTCAGGTTTTCCAAACTCATTCCGCGCATGAGCATTTCTACGCACCACGTTTGTTGCGCCCGAGGGATCGCGGGAATTTCTCTTTCTCCTAATCCTTCTAACCAAATTTGCCAGCGTTTTTGGATTTCTAATGCAGACATGGGTTTTCCTTCTGCATTGAGAAACAGAGCAGAGACTTCATCTTTGCGACTCTTTAGCCATTTTGTGAGGGGATTATTAAGATAAGAACCATAACGCTTGCTCAAAATCCATTGATTGACGGGAACCTGCCGCATTTGCCTTGCAACCGTGACTTGCAAAATATGTTGGTTTTTGTCACAAATTTGCTGAGATTTCTGCAAACTGGCAATTTCGATGGGAGATAATCCCGCCCCAAAGAGAATATAAGCGATCGCAAAGTCCTGCAAACTAGATTTTTTCGCCTGCTGAAGAATTTGCTGGACTAAGGTTGCCGGCAGATCGAGAATATGAGGCGCGATCGCCACTTCTCGATCGGATTCCAAGACAGTTTCACTTGCAAATAATGCCCCTAAAAGATCGAGAAAATCCTCGCGATCGCGCCACATTTCGTGAAATTCGCTGGTAAACGAGATCGCCGCATAGCCGATTAAAACCCCAACCAATAAGCCAGAGAGGCGATCGGCTGGAATTGTACTTTCAGGTAGGACAACGGCGAGATAGTCTGCAATCCGGCGATTGATTTCCGCGAGGCGCTTGCCGATGGCACGGCGATTTTCCTCGGGATACTGGTCTGCTTCTCCAATTAGCGATCGAAACAGTTCCGGCATTTCCTCCAACGAATGTAAGTAATAACTTGCATACTCTTTGAGGGCGCTTTCCCCTTGTCCCGATGGTTCAAAACCCTGTAACAAGGTCTTTTCCAAATTCGCAAAAGCCGGCGATTCTTCAATGACGGCAAGGAGTAACCCGTGTTTATTGCCAAAATGACGAAAGAGGGTGACTTCGTTCACTTCTGCTAAATTGGCAATTTGACGGGTCGTCGTGTTGCTAATTCCTTGGGAAACAAAGAGTTCTAGAGCCGCATCGATCAAGCGATCTCGGGTCGATGGAGATTGAGTGGACATAAAAATGTAAGTACAGCTTGCATTTTTTGCGGAGAGTTGTTACGATAATATCATGCAAGCAAAACTTACATCAACTTTCCCCCTAACCCGCAAATTTGGGAGTCAAGGTCTTCAATGACCTGACGGGGTAATATTTTATCAGGATACTCAATATGAATTTGCAATCTGTTGCGACGAACACCCCCAAGGGTGAAAATTCTCTTGCCTTAAACTGGTCTTATATCTTATTTTTTGGCGCATTTCACGCGATCGCTCTTTCTGCGCCGTGGTTTTTCTCGTGGAAGGCTTTAGGAGTAGCAATTTTCCTGCACTGGTTGTGTGGAGGAATTGGCATTTGTTTGGGTTATCATCGCCTGTTGAGTCATCGCAGTTTTGAAGTTCCTAAATGGCTCGAATATGCGATCGCTTTTTGTGGAGCCCTTGCCATTCAAGGTGGTCCGATCTTTTGGGTCGGGGGACATCGACAGCACCACGCTTACACCGAAGATTTCGAGAAAGATCCCTATTCTGCCAAGCGGGGATTTTGGTGGAGTCATTGGCTCTGGCTGCTTTACCCGAAACAGGAAGCCTTTGATAAAGAATATTATAGTAAATATGCCTCGGATTTATTGCGTCAACCTTTTTATCGCTGGCTCGATCGCTATTTCTTATTATTGCAAGTGCCTCTTGCAGTGCTGCTTTATATTTTTGGGGGTTGGTCTTGTGTCATTTACGGAATTTTCCTGCGATCGGTCTTATTGTGGCACTGTACTTGGTTTGTGAACTCAGCAACTCATACATGGGGCTATCGTACCTTTGCTTCCAAGGATAATGCCCGTAATCTTTGGTGGGTAGCACTTTCAACCTATGGAGAAGGCTGGCATAATAATCATCACGCCCACCCGCGATCGGCTCAGTCGGGTTGGCGTTGGTGGGAAATTGATGTCACGTGGTACACCATTTGGTTACTCGATCGCTTGGGGTTAGCGAAAAAAGTTCGCAAAATTCCGGTCAGCAAAACGAGTTAAGGTTTTTAAAAATGGAGAGAGAGTTGATTTTTAACTCTCTCTTTCCTCAATTTACTGCCCTGTTTCAGCAGTTAAAGTTAACTTATAGCTCAAATTTTCACTAGAGCGAGAAACAATAACGATCTGATAAAATCCCGTATCGGGTAACTTTCCCGACCAATTGAGTTCCTTCGCATCCGATCGCAAGGCTTCTCCCTTCGGCGTATAAACAGAAAAACTCATCGCCCGATCCGTGAGAACAGAAGTGGCCATCGATTGGCCTGCACTCAACTGAGCGAGAAACACTTTCCCCGCTCCGGGTTCGAGGATGCCCTCTACCGAGGTGCTGACTTGTCCGGCAGGAAAGATTAGGGTTTCTACATTTGTCCCTTCTTGTAATGCCTTAACTCGATCCAAAGCGATCGCATGCCAAACCTGACCGATCGCCTTACTCAAAAAATCCTGATTTTTCCATTCCGGGAAATCGAGAAAAAATGCCGCATCGGCCAGATCTACCGAAGCACGGTTGCTAACATTTAACTCATTCACTTCCCTGCGCCAACGATCGCGATCGACCCGCCGATAGGTTCCCAACCTCCCTCGCGCCTCACCGCTCAACCTTTCAAGGCGATCGAGGAGTTGCCCCGCCGTCACATCAATGATTTCTCGCCAAGCCACATCCTCGGGGGCATTGCTGGGAGTCCCCTTTCTCTGGGGATATCTTGCTCTGACGACTTCTCCCACCAAGGCTTGAAAAAACTCGTAATCGATCGCCATCTGCAAGCGGCGCTTTCGCAAGGCTAATTTGCGATCGCGTTCGCTTTGCGGCAGATCTTCAGAGGGTTCGGGTTCTGGATCGTCAATGGGAGGAAAGCTCAACCCTTCTGCTTGTGCCGATGCCGGCGAAGGTGCTTCTACCGTGGGGGAAATGTCCAACTCGGGGACTTCCTCGAGGGGAGAAAGTTGCGTTTGTAGCCATGTTTGTCCGACAAACCAGCCGATCGCCCCTGCCCCAACAATAAAGCCGACCGCAAAGGTAAATTGCAGCAGAAACTTGAGAACGCGCACGCCAAAATTTTGCGGGTTGGAAAACAGGGGCTGGGTCATCTCGATCGGGGAGGGAGGGGCTAACGTTGCCGAGGATTTCTTCCCTTTCTCCGTCGTCAGGGAGGAGCGGGGGATTTCGCGCAGTGCGCTGATGACATCATACGCGCTGTGATAGCGATCGCCCGGATGTTTGGCTACCATTTTTTTGAGGATGGCATTAAATTGAGAGGAGAGTTTGATTTTTCCCCGCCAGTCCCATTCTCCGGTTTTCGGGTCGATGAGTTGTAGGGGCTCTTTCCCAGTCAACATCACCGTTACCGTTGCCGCGATCGCATAGAGGTCGCTATAGGTAAAAATAATCCCTTTTTGCAACTGTTCTGGGGGAGCGTACCCGGGTTTTCCCAGAGGAGTCGGTAGGAGGGCAGAGGTGGGATCGGTCAATTGTGCGGAAAGGGTCGCGAGAACTTGGGCAATACCGCCAAAATCCCCCAGCATTAAGCGCCCATCCTGTTGTCGAAAGAAGATATTTTCCGGGGAAATGTGGCGATGGATCACCCCCATCGAGTGAATGTAATTGAGGACAGAAGCAAGCTGATAGAGTAAGCGCAAGCCTTCCGTTTCGCTAAATTTGCGGCCTTGCACCCATCGCCCATCGAGAAGCGATCGCAGGGTTTGCCCTTCAATATAGTCCTGCACGAGTAACACTTTTCCCCGTTCTCCATCCCGAAAACAGTCAAGATGATGCACTTTCACGATTTGAGGATGATCGAGACTGTAGAGAATATCGGCTTCTCGGGCGAAGAGTTCTTCCGCTTTGGCAAAAATATCCGGCGTTCGGAGAGTAAAGGTAAATTCTTTTAAAACAAAGCGGGACTTCGAGTGCTGTAGGTCTTCCACTAAATAGGTTTGACCAAAATCGCCCCGTGCTAATTCTTCGATCGTACGATAGCGATCGCCTTTAATTTCCCCAGACTCAACCGAACTGACCATAAGCATTATTCTTCCATGTTCTCACCAGTCTAGAATAAGTTTTGAAAATTCGGGATGCAGGCTGGCTGCATATCTTCTTGCTTTCTCTGTTCCCTCGGGCTGAAGGAAGCCGAAGCCTATTCCTCTCGCAGGTTCTGAGGCACTCTAACGGTAGAAAGGTTGGCGATCGCTCGGAGATTTTGCGTGCGGATGAGTTCGTTAAATTTGAGGCTAGAGCGTCCTTCGAGCTTAACCGTGCTTTCAATTCCTGCCAACAAGTGTTGGGCGGCTTCTGCCTCGCTATATCCCCGCCGAGTTGCTGTTTGAATGGCTCGTTCGTCAACCTCAATCTCCCGTTTTGTACCGCGATACCCCCGCCACAATTGGCGTAAGGCGATCGCGCTCAACCCCCCGGCCGCGATAACGCCAGTCACGTCACCTTGAGTCAGTTCTGCGATCGTTCCCACCGCTCCGATCGCTGCCAAACCTTGGTAAATATCCGGTTTAAACCATTGTACTCCTGTCAGCCATACCGCCGATCGCAATAAGAGTAGATCTCGCTCCGAACCCTTTAATTGTTGCCAGAGGTCAAAGTTAATATAAATCGGCCGATTCTCCCGTTTCCAAGGTAGAGGAAACTCCATGTCAATGACCTTAGTTTGTTGGGGTTTGCTGACAATTTGGCAATACATTCGCCCCGAAGCAGGCATCAACTCTTTCAAGCGCCGAATTTCAACATCTGGATTCATTTCAATGAACAATGAACAATGAGCAATAGGGGAAATGCTTATTTCTCAATTCCTTGTAGGGTGGGTTCTAGGGTGGAGTAAACCGCATCAATGCGATCGGCTGCCTCTTCAGTGGCGGCGATCGCTAAAATTAATAGCTGACCGGGAATTTGGCGGGAGAGTAAAATTCCTTGCAGGGGTTGTTGTTTTTTGCCCATAGTTAAGGTGCCCGTCCAAGGTGCGATCGCTCCCCCCAATTCGCTATTGACGGTTTCAAACTCTTTCACGAGCATTCCTTCGCCTCGGACAAAAGTATCGGTTGCCACTTGGATCAATATCCAAGGTTCTAACGGTCTATTGTTGAGACGAGGGCGCACGGTGATGGTATAAGCTAACTTTCCGTCAGAAGACTCAAAGAGCGGAACTCCAGTGACGACGGATTGGTTAAAGTCCTGAATAATTCCCACTTGAAAGCGCCCGCTCGGATCTTGATAGGGATTTTCTGCAAGGGGTAACGCGGAAGGAGGAAGGGGGGCAATTTCGGGGATAGAAGTGGGAGGAGTGGAGGGAGAAGGAGGCGTTTCTGCGGGCGCGGGAGTCGCTGTTGGAGTCGCTGTTGGAGTCGGGGTTATTTCCGGTGTCGGTGTGACTTCCGGTATAGGACTTGTTTCCGGTGTAGGAGTCGGAGTTTGCGCCTGCACGATCGCGCCTTGGGGAGATTGTTGTGCCAATTTTAGGGGCTGTCCGTAAGCGATCGCCACGATCGCCGCCAACCCAATAAACCAAATACGCTGAAGTTTCATAGATCGTTGACTAAGTGACTGGTGACTGGTGACTAAGTGACTGGTGACTGGTGACTGGTGACTGGTGACTGGTGACTGGTGACTGGTGAC
>NZ_JCAMRX010000093.1:0-11082 GCF_059821285.1 Spirulina sp. LEGE 11439 | reverse complement strand
TTATCTCAACGGCACTTTCTCTTAGAAGATGTTTTTACAAATTTGGGATGCACCCTTAAACTTATTGAAAATTCCCCAAAAGAAATTAAAGCGGTAGTCCTTGAAATGGTAGAACGTTTAGAGGCAAATTGGCAGCCTCAACCGGACGATGAAGAACTCCAAAAACGATTCTGGCAGATTTTTCCCAAGGAGCAAAAACGACATGGCTATCCCCTACATGGGGAACTTCGCGCTCGTTTTGGGGCTGATTTTTTGCGTCAAGACCCGGCATGGTTAGATTAAGTATTAGTTGAATTACTTTGGAACAATGCACGCTCTTTTATTAGCTGCCGGTTACGGTACTCGACTTCGGCCTCTAACCAATACAATTCCTAAATGTTTAGTTCCCATTCAAGGTAAGGCATTACTGGAAATTTGGTTAGAAAGATTAAGTAAATCTGGAATTAGTTCATTTTTAATCAATACTCATTATCTCAGCGATCTCGTGGAAGAATTTATCGAGTCCAGTTCTTATCGGGATAGGGCAACTTTAATCTACGAGCCAAAACTTCTCGGAACAGCAGGAACGATTCTTGACAACCTTGATTTTTTTCAAGGACAAGATGGACTATTAATTCATGCTGATAATTACTGTTTGGCTGATTTTCAGTCTTTTAAGCAGGCACATCAACAACGTCCCCCGGAATGCGTTCTCACGATGATGATATTTCGGACCGATACTCCCTCGACCTGTGGTATCGTTGAATTAGACAATCGCGGTGTCATGATTGGGTTTCATGAAAAAGTTGCATCGCCGCCAAGCAATCTCGCGAATGGTGCAATTTATTTACTGTCACCAACATTCTTAGAGATGCTAAAATCTGATTTCCACGAGGCGAAAGATTTCACAACGGAGGTTATTTGCCAATTAACTGGGAAAATTTATACTTATGAAACCCAAGAAACGTTTTTAGACATTGGGACACCAGAGAGTTATAAACGAGCCAATTTGCAAATGCAATTATGATATGAATTTACAACATTCTCAACAATCTTTTTCCCTAGAGTATTTTCAACAATTATCTGACTTGAAGGATAACTTTCAAGCGAGCGATCGCACCGGAAAAGCAATTTCTTTTTCTGAAGGTATTAACCAAGCAGCAACCTTAGTCAAAGAGCAAACTCAGCAGCAAAATAAGGTGATGTTTGTCGGTAATGGTGGGAGTGCCGCAGTTGCCAGTCATCAAGCCATTGACTATTGGCGAAATGGAGGATTTCCCGCGATCGCCTTCAACGATGGAGCGCTTCTGACTTGTATTAGCAATGATTTTGGTTACGAACAAGTTTTCAGTAAACCTATCACAACTTTTGCTCGCAAAGGAGATATTCTTTTTGCCATTAGTAGTTCTGGTCAATCGGCTAATATTGTAGCAGCAGCCAAGCAAGGTATTGAAATGGGATGTTATGTTATTACACTATCTGCCTTCAAACCTGATAATCCCCTGCGACAATTAGGAAGTTTGAATTTTTACGTTCCTACACTGTCCTACGGTTACGCAGAAATTACCCATCTTTGTATTTGTCATTGTATATTAGATGGATTAATGAAAGGTGTCTTGCCTGAAGCACAAGTGGAGATCAATTCTAATCGTCTTGGCTAGAAAAAATACCATAGAAAACAATACAAAGTTGTAGTTGAAATGTTAGATCGTTTAGAGAATAAAAGAAAATACTCATCCGAAGGTGAGAAAATGCAAACAAAACTAAATGATTTGAGCCATCATATTCTTGAAGGAGGAAGAATAAATCCTCGTATGGGTCAACTATTTCTGTCTAAACATGCTAACTTATTGCCCTCTTAAGGAAAAATTCAATGTTTAACGATCGCGTTATTTTAATTACTGGAGGGACGGGATCTTTTGGCAAGCAGTGCGTCAGAACCTTTCTGAAACGCTATCAACCCAAAAAAATCATTGTTTACTCGCGAGACGAACTGAAACAGTATGAAATGGCACAGGAGTTTAACGCTCCTGTCATGCGTTATTTTATCGGGGACGTGCGCGATCGCGATCGCCTTGCCATGGCCTTTCGAGATGTAGATTATGTCATTCACGCTGCCGCTCTCAAGCAAATTCCCGCAGCAGAATACAATCCGATGGAATGTATTAAAACGAATATTCACGGTGGAAATAATGTGATTGATGCCGCGATCGAACGAGGAGTCAAAAAAGTAATTGCTCTATCAACCGATAAAGCTGTGAATCCTATTAATCTCTACGGTGCAACCAAATTAGCCTCAGATAAATTATTCGTTGCTGCTAACAATATTTCAGGGAGTTTAGACACTCGATTTTCTGTCGTTCGTTATGGTAATGTCGTTGGCTCTAGAGGCTCTGTCGTTCCTTTTTTTAAAAAACTACTTGAGGAAGGTGCAACCGAGTTACCGATTACCGATCCGCGCATGACTCGTTTTTGGATTACTTTACAGCAAGGAGTAGATTTAGTTCTCCAGAGTTTTGAGGAAATGCAAGGGGGAGAAATTTTTGTCCCGAAAATTCCCTCCATGAAGATTGTCGATCTGGCTGCAGCTTTGGCTCCCGGTATTCCTCACAAAATAGTTGGAATCAGACCGGGAGAGAAATTGCATGAGGTCATGTGTCCAGTAGAAAGTTGTCACTTAACATTTGAATTTAGTGATTGCTACACGATTATGCCGACGATTGAATATCATCGTGCTGTTGATTTTAGCTGCAATGCTCTTGGTGAAAAAGGGTCTCCAGTTTCCGAAGGATTTCAATACAGTTCCAATAACAACTCAGATTGGCTGAGCGGCGATCGCTTACTTGCTATGCTTGCTCCATGAATGATTACATCCCCTACGGTCGGCAAGATATTAACCAGCAGGATATCGATGCTGTCATTGAAGTATTGCGATCGCCGTTAATTACCCAAGGTCCTGCGATCGCTAATTTTGAGCAGGCGATCGCAGACTATTGCGGAGTTCAGTATGCTGTAGCCGTGAGTAGCGCAACGGCTGGCCTTCATATTGCTTGTTTGGCGATCGGTTTGGGGGAAGGAAATACTCTCTGGACTTCTCCTAACACTTTTGTCGCCTCAGCTAATTGTGGTTTATATTGTGGTGCGAATGTCGATTTTGTCGATATCGATCCGAAAACTTATAATTTAAGTGTTAACAAACTTGAAAAGAAACTTGCTTTAGCCGAAAAACAAGGGAAATTACCCACTGTTCTTATTCCCGTTCATTTTGCCGGACAATCCTGTGAAATGAAACAAATTTTTGCTTTAGCCAAACGTTATGGGTTGAGAATTATTGAAGATGCCTCTCATGCGATCGGTGGACGCTATCAAGAGAAACCAATAGGCTGTTGTCAGTATTCAGATATGGCCGTGTTTAGCTTTCACCCCGTCAAAATTATTACCACTGGAGAGGGCGGAATTGTTTTGACAAATCAACAAGAATTGTATGAAAAGTTAATACGATTAAGAAGTCATGGTATTACACGAGATTCCGAGTTAATGACCGAGCAATCTCCGGGATTATGGTACTATCAGCAACTCGAATTAGGATTTAATTATCGCATCACGGATATTCAAGCTGCATTGGGATTAAGCCAATTACAAAGATTAGATCGATTTGTACGGCAGCGAAAGATTTTAGCACAACATTACGATCGCCTTTTAAGTAATTTGCCGCTTATCTTACCTTGGCAGCATCCAGAAACAAAATCGAGTTGGCATTTATATGTTATTCGCTTAAAACGAGATCGAATTCATAAAACATATAGTCAGATATTTGAATCCTTACGGGAAGCTAAGATTGGTGTAAATTTACATTATATTCCCGTACATACTCAACCTTATTACCAACAGTTGGGATTTCAGTGGGGAGATTTTCCTCAAGCAGAGGAGTATTATCAAGAAACAATTAGCTTGCCTTTATATCCGGGTTTAAATGGAGCAGAGCAAAATAAAATTGTAAAACAATTACAAAATATTGTACGATGAGAAAAGTTCTACTAAATCATCATATGGGATGAAAATTGCGATTATTCCAGCACGAGGAGGCAGCAAGCGTATTCTCCACAAAAATATTCGTCCTTTTAAAGGAATCCCGGTAATTGCTCGAGCAATCCAAACGGCAAAACTTTCTAATTTATTTAACTCTGTATTCGTTTCTACTGATGATTTAGAAATTGCTGAAATTGCCCGTCAATGGGGAGCAAAAATCCCTTTTTTGCGTCCCTTAGAACTCGCAGATGATGTTACAGGAACAACCGAGGTAATTGCCCATGGGACTCAATGGGCAATCTCTCAAGGATGGGATATTGAAGGGGTATGCTGTATTTATGCGACAACCCCTTTGATGCAAGTGAATGACTTAATCGCTGGATGGAATAGTCTCAATTGCGGCCAGTGGTCGTATGCGTTTTCAGCAACAGATTTTCCTTCACCTATTTGTCGCGCTTTCCGACAGGATGAAAATGGGGGTGTAGAAATGTTTTTTCCAGAACATTTTGGTCAGCGATCGCAAGACCTACCTCTTGCGCTTCACGATGCAGGTCAGTTTTACTGGGGCCGTCCGCAAGCATGGTTAGAACAAAAACGCATTTTCGATCGCTGGTCTATTCCTGTCATGATTCCCCGTTGGCGGGTACAGGATATTGACACAGAAGAAGATTGGCTGCAAGCTGAGTTAATGTGGGATGCGATCGCGAAAAGAAATGAGATTGACAACTTGTTGGAAGCTGAGAAAACACGATAGAACTATCATTTTGATATGGTAAATCGTCAAACATTACTATTCCGAGTTGATGCCTCCGTGCAGATTGGTACAGGCCATTTGATGCGCTGCTTGGCTTTGGCTCAAGGGTGGCAAAAAGTAGGAGGAGAAACTGTTTTTGCGATCGCGACAGAAATTGGCGGAATGCGATCTCGTTTAGAAACAGAAAAAATTACTGTTCATCAATTATCGGTGACTTTAGGCTGTATTGAGGATGCAGAAAAAACGATCGCTTTAGCCCAAGAGTTAGGGGTAACTTGGCTGGTTGTGGATGGCTACCATTTTGATGCACGATATCAGGAACAGATTAAAAATGCTGGTTTGAAATTACTCTTCATTGATGATTATGGACACGCAGAATATTACTATGCGGATTTAGTCCTGAATCAGAATGTTTATGCAGATGAGAGTTTATATCTCCATCGGGAATCTTACACGAAACTTTTATTAGGGACTCGCTATGTTCTCTTGAGACAAGAGTTTTTACAGTGGCAAAACTGGCAAAGAGAAATGCCCGATATAGCCCAGAAGATTTTAGTTACTCTTGGTGGTAGCGACCTCGATAATGTAACGTTGAAAGTTATTCAAGCCTTGCAACAGGTGCAAGTTAAAGATTTAGAAGTCGCGATCGTTGTGGGAGGAAGTAATCCTCATTACGAACAGTTACAAAAGATAGTGCAACAGTCTTCATTATCCCTTTCTCTCAAGCGAAATGTAACCAATATGCCTGAATTAATGGCATGGGCTGACATCGCGATCGCCGCAGGAGGATCGACAAATTGGGAACTGGCTTTTATGGGTTTACCGAGTTTAATTATTGTTTTAGCTGATAACCAGAGAGCGATCGCACAAAAGTTAGACGAACTAGAGATTGCTATCAATATCGGAGATCGTGACGCATTTTCAATCACAAAACTGGCTTCTCAATGTCACTCTCTCATCACCAAAATTGATAGTAGAGTCAGGCTCAAACAGTTAGCTTTAAAATTGATAGATGGAAAAGGGATAGAAAGACTTTTGTGCCTTCTAAATTCAAACATATTAAAATTGCGTACTGTTAACTATTCTGACTGTAAATTATTATGGGAATGGGCGAATAATCCTCAAATTAGAAATGCTTCATTCTTTTCAAAATCGATCCCTTGGGAAATTCATCAGAAATGGTTTGAGGATAAAATAAAAGATAGTAATTGTTCTATTTTTATTGCTCTTGATTATCAAAATAATCCAATGGGTCAAGTTCGTTTTGAGGTAAATATAGAGACAAATGAAGCAGAAGTTAGTGTAAGTATAGCTCCAGAAAAACAAGGTTGTGGCTTGGGATCAATTTTAATTAAAAAAGCATCAGAAGAGTTTTTTTGCCAAAATCCAGTTAATAGTATACGAGCTTTAATTAAATTAAATAATTTTAGCTCGATTCGAGCCTTTGAAAAAGCAGGGTTTTATAAATTTTCTCAACTTCATAAAAACAACTATCCTGCTCTATGTTATAAAAAAAAGATATAGATGATTTTGAGTAAGTATATGCAGAAAATTCATATTCTAGATAAAAAAATTGGACTCAACTATGCTCCTTTCCTTGTTGCCGAAATGTCTGGGAATCACAATCAATCCCTAGACCGCGCTTTAGAAATTGTCGAAGCAGCAGCAAAATCTGGAGTCCACGCAATTAAACTTCAAACTTATACAGCCGATACCATGACGCTGGATATTAAAAAAGGAGAATTTTTTATTAGCGATCGCAACAGTTTATGGTACGGTCATTCTTTATACGAACTATATCAAAAAGCCTATACCCCTTGGGAATGGCACGAACCCATATTTCAACGCTGTCGAGAATTAGGAATGATTGGCTTTAGTACCCCTTTCGATGCCACTGCTGTTGATTTTCTCGAATCTTTAGACGTTCCCTGTTACAAAATTGCCTCTTTTGAAAACACCGATTTACCTCTCATTCGCAAAGTCGCCAGCACGGGTAAACCTCTCATCATTTCGACGGGTATGGCCACTGTAGCAGAACTCGATGAAACAGTCCGCACAGTCCGAGAAACAGGGTGTGAAGATTTAATTTTACTCAAATGTACTAGCACTTACCCGGCCAGTCCAGAAAATACTAATATTCTGACTATTCCTCATCTGCGCGACTTATTTAATGTTCAAGTTGGCTTATCGGATCACACAATGGGGATAGGTGTTGCTATAGCAAGTATTGCTTTGGGTGCTACGTTCATTGAGAAACACTTTACCCTCAAACGTGCTGATGGTGGTGTAGATTCTGTCTTTTCTATGCAGCCGGAAGAAATGGCACAACTTGTTATAGAATCAGTAAGAGCTTGGCAGAGTTTAGGACGCATCCAATATGGTTCAACCCATGCGGAGAAGTCCTCTAAGGTATTTCGACGTTCCCTTTATGTTGTCCGAGATATGCAGGCTGGAGAAATATTTACGCCAGACAATCTTAAATCACTGCGTCCGGGTTTGGGCTTGCCTCCTAAATATTACGATATTTTACTGGGAAAAAAAATCTGGCGCGATATCAAACAGGGAACACCCATGAGTTGGGAATTACTGGCTGAATAATACGATGACTCATCATTATTGTTCAGATATGAAGGAAAAATTGCCTCAACGATCGTACAGTGGGCATAGGTGTTGCGATCGCAAGAGTGGCTTTAGGTGCGACATTTATTGAAAAATACTTTACTCTTAAATGTGTTGATGGTGGCATAGATTGAGAATTCTTAATAGTGAGTTATAAAATGAATCAGAAAATTAGAAAAATTGTTCCTAAATCTCTTAAAGATGGAATTTATAAAATCTATTATGGTTGCCTCGAAGCTGGTTTATCTATTCGATTGAAAGGTCTGGCTTTTTTGGAAAAGTTACGTTTTTTTCTCCGTGTTATTGGAGAAGCAATTATTGTCATTTCTGTTATTCTTCTGCGTCCTTTTGTCTTGATTCGCTTCGGGATAATAAGAAGCGATCGCATCGGTCATTTTAGTATTGATATCGAAGCATATCTTTGTGCTAGGGAACGGGAAAGGCAGAAAAGACCAACCATTGATATTATTAGTTGTCCAAAACCAACTTGCAACAGTCAATTGCAAAAAATGTGGGACAGAACATTTAAAATTACTCCTCATGTAGAGCAAATCCGTCGTTTGGATGTGGCTTGTAAAAAATGGACAGGGAGAGAAAATCATCATGTTAAATTGTATGCAAGAGGTTCTGATTATCATTTATTCGCCAAGACTCAACCCCATCTTTATTTCACGGATGAAGAGGAAAAACGAGGTAAATATCTCCTTCAGGAATTAGGAATTCCTCTTGATAAACCTTGGGTTTGCCTTCACAATCGAGATTCTGCCTATCTCAAACAGACTCAGCCCAACATCAACTGGAATTATCACGACTACCGGGATTTTAGTATTCAAAGCATGATCCCAGCCGCGATCGCATTGGCCGATCGCGGTTACTCTGTTTTACGCATGGGAGCAATTGTAGCCGAACCCTTGCTCAGCGATCGTCCAGAAATTATTGATTATGCCAATCATTCTTGTCAAAGTGACTTTGCCGATCTTTACTTCTTGGGAAATTGCAAATTTCTGTTAGGCAATGATTCTGGTATTTTTGCAGTAGCAGCTATATTGAGAAAGCCTTTTTCCTTTACTAATTTTCCAGCAATTTTGCCACTTTATAAATTATACTATTGGAACTCGACACCTTTTACTTTGAAGCGCTTATGGCATAGACAAAAACAACACTTCCTCTCACTACGGGAAATCTTTGAACTGGGTCTCGATCGTGCATCTCGATCTCAAGAATATCATGATGCTGGAGTTGAGCTTGTTAGCAATAGTGCTGATGAAATTTCTGCTCTAGCTATCGAGATTGACCAACGATTAAAAGGAGAGTGGCAACCTCATAATAAGGACAAAGAATTGCAGCAACAATTTTGGGATATCTTGCAACATTACTATCCTTTTGAACCTGAAGAGGGAATTAAAGCCAGAATTGGGGCTGATTTTTTAAGAAAACACATTGATTTATTAAATTGATATTGATTGAGTAACGCTAAGAAAGTTTTTATATTTTCCCATGATTTTAACATTACAGGAAACCCTAGAACAACAAAAATCTTTAGACTTGCTTTGTGCAGATAGAGCGTTACAAACTAACGAAATTTTTCGAGCTAACGCCTATTATGGTTTTAATTATATCTGGAAAAAATATGCTAATTACCCTCAAGATATTCCTTTAAAATTTGTTTATCCCCACGGGATATATCTAAGAGATAATCCAATCTGGGAAGCAGAAATTAAGACGACCCTTCCAACTGTATTTTGTTATCCAGATTATTTGCTGAATTTATATCAAAAGGCTGCCGAACAAGCTGGAAAATACAAGCATATTATTTCTGTTGCTTCTCCTTATCTCTATATGTTAGCTCTGGTCGAGCAAGATAATAAGCAAAATCCTCGACCTCAACAAAAAGGAACAATTTTTTTTCCGGGTCATTCTACTCATCATTTTAGAATCCAACAAGATTATGAGCGATTAGCAGACAAATTAGCATCATTAGATAAGCGTTATTATCCTATATCTGTCTGTCTTTATTGGAGAGATTTTAATTTAGGAAATGACAAACCTTTTCAAAAGCGAGGTTTTAATATTGTTTCCGCAGGACATATGTACGATCCTTCCTTTTTATTTCGCTTCCATCATCTTTGCTCTCAACACACTTACGCAGCTAGTAATGAATGGGGTTCTCATATATTTTATTCCATTAAATCTGGTTGTTCTTATTTTCACATCAATATCGGTTTATCTAATTATGCTGTGGAGGCAGATTCTGTTTTTGCAACTAAACCTGAATTATTAGCCAATAATGATGTTTCCAATGTATTGAGTAAGCGGACTCAGTTTTTAAAAGATTTGTTCAAAAGTCTAACACCTGAAATAACAAAGGAACAAAAAGAAGTTATAGATTCCTACTTAGGAAGAAAGCACTTTAAATCTTCAGAAAATTTGAAGCTAGAGATACAAAAAGCTGAAGAATTGTATAAATATATTCAGGCGGAAACAATTAGTGTTAATAGCATATTGCCCGAATTCAAGCCCTCTTCCGATCTCAAACAAGTATTTACGTTAGTGAAATTTAATCTAATGCGTCAACCATTCTCCATCATTAAAAATAAAGTTATATCTCAATTAAGATTAATAATTTCTAATCTTTCTTTAAGAAAAATTGTTCGAGAGATTGAGGCAAAAAACTATCAAGAAGCTTTTCAAACGCTCAATTTTATCAAATCCCAAAAAAAACCTCAAGAAAAAATTGACTATTTAAGAGCAATCTGTTTTCTCGAATCCAAAAAAATTGGCGCTGCAATCCAAGCACTCTATGAAGAACTCAGGTACTTTCCCAAGAATCAAAAAGCACGTCAACTTTTAGATGAGATCCTCGCCCAAAATCCGCAATTTCAGGCTGGAAAAATTGAAGATGAAGAATTTCAAACCATTCTCAGAATGGTTCAACCTCATACAATGTTAGGAGAACTTCGCTTATATTCTCTTTTTTCGTTAACCAAACGAATTTGTTTGGACAACATTGAAGGTAATTTTGTCGAGTGCGGTGTTGCAGGGGGAGGATCGACATTATTAATGGCCTTAACCATTAAGCGTTATACCAAGCAACCTCGTTTCTTGTATGCTTGTGATTGTTTTGCAGGAATGCCCATGCCTACAGAAGAAGATAAGCATCGCAACACTAAAGCTGAATCTACGGGATGGGGGACAGGAACTTGTGCTGCTTCAGAAGAATATATTCAACAGCTTTGCTCTGATTTTGGGGTTAGCGATATTGTTAAAACTGTTAAAGGTTATTTTCAAGAGACATTACCCTCATTGCGATCGCAAATTAACTCGATTGCTTTGCTTCATGCTGATGGAGATTGGTATGAATCAACTCGATCAATTTTTGAAAACCTGTACGATCGCGTTACAAGTAATGGTTTCATCCAAGTTGATGATTATGGATATTGGGAAGGATGTCGCAAGGCAATTCAAGAATTTGAATTACTTCGTCATATTAAGTTTGAAATTACAGCTTTAGATGTTACAGGAGTCTGGTTTCCCAAGCCAAAATTTCTAGATTTAGATAATTTATTTGCAAGCAAAAATAATAAAGAGTATCTCAATTTAGGTTGTGGTGGGCATTTTCACCCAGGATGGATTAATGTTGATTTTTATAGCAATAATCCAGAGGTTATTCTCTATAATTTACGTCAAAATATACCTTTTCC
>NZ_JCAMRX010000006.1:0-200881 GCF_059821285.1 Spirulina sp. LEGE 11439 | reverse complement strand
ACTGGTGACTGGTGACTGGTGACTGGTGACTGGTGACTGGTGACTGGTGACTGTTCACTGTTCACTGTTATCCCGCCAGCTTTCCAGATCGAGGGAGAAAGAATGGGTCTTAAAGAAATTTACCGCCCGAGCGAGCCGAATACTAGAGGAGGTCATGTAAGCAATTTCGGGATAGTAGCCTTCTGGAGGGGGATCTCCGGGGGGACGGGCGATCGTATTCGCAATTCGTAGTTGGGTGGCTTCCATTTGCAGAGCGAGTATTTGACAAGCTCGGTTACCTTGGGATCCTGCATGGGCAACCCCTCGCAACCGACCTAAAACGAGAATATCCCCCGCCGCAATGAGATTGCTGCCGGGGTTGGCATCTCCTAAAACGACAATGGTGCCGGGATGTTGAATTTCCGAACCCGATCGCACGGTGGATTTCACATACAGGGGAGGCGACCAGTTTTCGGCGGAGGAGTCGGCTGTTTTTTGCAAGTCGGCAGCCATAACATGGGTTTGTTGGTCTACAGAATACCCTGCTGTAGCGGCGGCGACGGCAGTTTGACGACGACTGGTTTTCACTCGCCGCAAGTCGAGATTGGCTTTGGCGAGGGCTTCGGCGATCGCTTGCAGTTGGCGGGTATCAATGAGTTGATCGGCGGCGATGAGTTCGATGGGGGTGCCGGGTTGCCAAAACTGTTCCCCCGCATTGAGGCGATGTTTGAGTTGTTCCCATACTTCCGTCCAGTGTATCTTGACTGAAAATTGCTGAATGGTGGGAAAAATCAGGTGCAGTTTGCCTTTGTGTTTGACCAAACGCACTTGCGATCGCGGGTTGACAAAAGCAATATTTCGTTCGGGTTGAAGGGGGGCTGTTGTTTTGCCTTCGGGATCTTGCTGTTTTGTTGGTGCTGAGGGCGGTTCGACCTCGGTTTCAAGGGAGAGTTCGTCGAGGTCATTATCCTTGGGCAAAATCGGGGTATCGGAATCGTCACTCATAACAGGAGACTGGGGACTGGGCATCGCTCGATCGCCATCCTACCGCAAAGCGTTGTTACTCGTTACTCATTCCCCATTCCCAAAAAAAAAGAGAGCCACCTTGGTGACTCCCCCAATCATCAGGGTGCATCTACAAATTCAATATAGCATTTGGGATGAGGGGTGTCACCCCCTTCGCAGGATTTTTTTGCCAAAATTTGGGGTTTAACGGGGAAATCTGGGAAAAATTCTGGTTAAAATATACTGAGTTTGTACAAAAATACTAAATGTCTAAAGAAGAACAACGCCAATTTTGCGATCGCGTCGTCTCTCAACTCAATCGTTGCGCTGCCGTTTCTTCTCGTGCCATGTTTGGTGGCTACGGACTCTATTTAGATGGTGTTATGTTTGCTTTGATTGCGGACTCTACCCTATATTTCAAGGTAGACGACAGCAATCGCGACGATTTCAAAGCAGCAAATATGAAACCGTTTATTTACTGGCGCGGCGATCGCACGATCGCCATGTCTTATTATCAACTTCCCGATGAAGTCTTTGCCCATGTAGAAATTTTGGCAAAATGGCTCGAGAAGTCCGTGGAAGTTGCACGTTATAGTCAGCACCAGAAAGCCAAGCCCTAATCAACATGGACGCGGAACATTTTGCCATTGACAGTAACGCGATCGCCATCAATCAGTTTTCGTCGCCGTCGGGTTTCAATTTCGCCGTTAACCTTCACTTGGCCGCTTTGGATCAAAATCTTGGCTTGTCCCCCCGTGGAGGTCGCACCGACAATTTTCATGAAACCATCAAGTTTAATCGTATTGGGTTGGTCGGGTTTGTTGTCCATCTCGGTTTGCAAAAAGTAGTGCAGGTTACAAGCTATTTTCTCCGATCCAGAGGAATTTTTGGGAATAACTTGCATCTCCTCAAATTCAGACGGAAGATAGAAGCAACGCGATCGCGAATTGCACCAGATCGGAAACGGTCTCCTATTTGTTAGTTCCCAACCTATGAAGCTCAAGTTAAACATTCTCGATAAAAAAGGGGTACTTCCCATTGATATCGCCGTCATTAGTGCAATTGGATGCTTCTCAATTTTAATTGGTGCAGTTGTCGTTATTGGCGATCGCTCAATGCCTCGGGCGACAGAATTTAGCTGGCAAGATCGGCAAATTGGCGTACATAATAATACTCTTACCCTCACTTTTAATCGTCCTATGAATTGGGAAACCGTGGAAAATTCCCTCACAATTGCCCCTCCACTTCCCGGTAAACTCAGTTGGAACGATCGGACTCTTGCTTATACCCTGACGGATCTGCCCATTTACGGGACAACTTACCAAATTGATTTAGAGGGAGCAAAAGAGCAACCCAAGGACAGCAATCGGGAAGCCAAAACCCTACACCCTTTGAAAATGGAGCTACAAACCCGCGATCGCGCCTTTGCTTATTTGGGGGTAGAAGGGGAAGAAAAGGGGCGTTTGTTGCTTTACAACGAAACGCAGGGAAAAAAAATTCTCCTGACTCCTCCCGATCTGGCGATCGTGAATTTTCAACCCTATCCCGATGGCGATCGCGTTCTTTTCTCTGCTTACGATCGCCAAAGTACGGCAGCGACTGCCCAACAAAAACTATACTCGGTCACAACAGGGTTAAACTATCGACGCAACGAGGAAACTTTGCCTTATGGCCGCGTTCAACGCATTCTGGGAGGAGAGAACTATCAAACTTTACAATTCGATCTCTCACAAAATGGTGAGAACGCTGTAGTTCAGCGCATCAACCGTCAAAACCCTACCGACTCGGGCTTGTGGATCGTGCCTCAAAATGGCAATCCTCGACCGTTGGGAATTCAAGGGAAAACCTTTAAAATTTCTCCAGATGGTCGCTCTGTTGCTGTTGCAGGTAATTTGGGGATTTCCCTCGTTCCTTTAACTCCCGATGCACCCGATCGAGAATTTTTTCCGGGACACGATCGCGTTGTTGCTTTTGCTAATGGCAAACGTCGGCTCATTATTGCCCTGAAAAGCAATCGGGATTTAACTCGGTCGCTTTTTGCGATCGGCGATCGCGGACAAGAACGAGAAATTTTAAAGACAACGGGCGCAATTTTAGATTGTCAGTTTGAACCGCGTGAAGAAAAACTTTTATACTGTCTTCGCACGGAACCGCTCAATCCCAATTCAACGCTAGAAAGACCCATTCTTTCAATTATTAATATTGCCACGGGAACCGATGTTCCTTTATTAGCTTTAACCAACGATCCAGAAGTGAGAATGAGTATGTCTCCCGATGGGAGAAGTTTGCTTTTCGATCAAATTACTCTCAATTCTCGCACGGGTTCCACTCTTCCGCAAGCAAATGAGAATTTCCGAACTACGGGCAGTGTTTGGTCTCTCAATCTTCCAGACTTTATTTCTGGCGATCGCAACGAACAATTAACCCCTCCTCAAAAAATAACCTCGGGTTTAGATCCCCAATGGATTCCCTGATTTCAATGAGCAATGAGCAATGAGCAATGAACAAAAAATAACCAACTTATCGTTATTGGTGACTTATCGACAAAGAGAGGCGCATTTACGCACTCAGTTGAGTTGGTTTGCAGAACAAGTTAAGTTGGGATTATTTGAGAATATTGAAGTTTTGATTGTGGAATGCGATCGTCAACCTTCCCAATGGATTCAAGATAATCTTAAGCATTCTCATTGCCGTTATTTTTATTATGCTTGTGAAGATATATTTCCCAAAACGAAAGCCTTGAATTTTGCTCTGAAGTATGCTAAGGGAAGATTTATTACACCTTTTGATGTCGATCTCATTCCTTGGGAAAATACTCTCTTTCGCCATTTGGAAATGGCGCAACTCAACCCTAAACTTTTAATATCGGGATATCGCGTCATGTTAGACCGAGAAACCATCAATTTTGCAGATTTAGCAACGATTATCAAAAATGCTGCGATCGCCCCGGAAGATGCAAAAACTGCCCTTTGGAAACAACTCATCCATCGTGAGAGGTTTGGGGTTTTGCCCTTTTTTTTGCGCGATCGCTTGCTAGAAATTGGCGGTTGGGATGAAAATTTTCTTGGTTGGGGAGGAGAAGATCAAGATATTATCGAGCGATATTTGGCAGATGGGCGTTATTTTTGTCGCAGTCCGGAACTCATTTATTTACATCTTTTTCACGCGCAAACAGAACAATGGAATGAAACAGAAATTATCGAACAGAATCGCCAGTATTATTATCAAAAACATCGATACCGAGATCGATAAGAATTAGAGTAGCATTCAAACAGCAAAAATCCCTTGAGATTCTAACTCTCCCATTCATCGGCGATCTGTTTTTCGCGATCGCGCAACTCCTCACGCAATTTAGACCAATCGAGACGCTGGGTCGTTGTATCCTGAATTAAGCACCCTTGTTGGAGATAGAGGACGCGATCGCAAAATTCTTGTACGAATTCTAAGTGATGATTCGCCATAATAATAGTTACTTTTTCATCTTGATTGAGTTCTTTTAAAACTGTTAAAAGATGAGAAGCTGTCCCGACATCTAAAGCCGAAGTTGGTTCGTCGAGTAAGAGAATCTTTGGCTGTAAAATTAAAGCACGAGTTATCGCCACTAATTGGCGCTGTCCTAAAGAGAGTTGTAGCTCATTGCGATCGCGCCATTCTTCAGGAATTCGCATTTTTCTACACCATTTTTCCACTCTTTCTTTAATTTCTCGTTTGGGAATATGTTGTAATTTTAAAGGATAAGAAAGTGCGTCCTCTACTCGCATTTCTAACAATTTTGGTTCTTGTAAAACTAAGACAATTTCTCGCCGCAATTGTAGAATAGGAAATTGAGAAAATTGAGAAGTATTAAAGAAAATTTTACCCAATGCAGGATCTTCGAGACGATTGAGCAATCTTAAAAGCGTCGTTTTTCCGGAACCCGATGCACCGATTAAAGCAACCCGATCGCCGCGATCGATGTCAAAAGAAATATCTTGTAATAAATATCCCGAACCGACAGAAGCAGCAAAACTAACTTGTTGCAATTGTAGAAGCGGAATTGCGCGATCGTTCATGCAAATTATCCCAAATGAGTTGCCGTCCAAATCGTCCAAGTATCCACTAAAAATAATAGCAGAGTGACAACCAGTAAAATAAAATACATCCAAGGTTGCGAGAGGGGACGAATATCGTGGGTATCAATTCCTGTTTTCTCTTCTACCAGTCTTGTTAAACGTGTAAATCCAACGACACGCATGGGTAATAAATAGGCACGATCGCGAGACTCAGTAACAAAATAATAAACTAATCCGCCTTGTCCCGTAGTACGAAGTTTTAATTCTTTAATCTCTTCCCATTTTAATAACCATCCTTTCCGAAAAAATGAAGGAAACCAAATCGGATATTTAACTTGAATCGTGTCATCATCTACAGTTACTTTTTCACTCAAAACACCTAATAAGATAATTAATCCCAGTAGAATCCCAATCCCTATCATTTCAGGAGAAATAGGAGCAGCAGTAACTGCCGACAGAAAAGGTAAAGGTGTGGTTAAAGCAAGATAAAAACAAATTAAGGTCATCCGAATTAAAGGAGAAATATAAAATGTTTCTTTCATGAATTATTTTTGTATTTTGATTGAAAGGACAATATTTTGTTTATGCAAATAAAATAATTTTATTTTGATTTTTACAGTATCGCTTTCACTTCACAATAATGAATCTCTCATTGAATATCTAGTAAACGATCGCTTAATTCAATCCATTTCTCAACACTAACATTTTCGGCGCGGCATTGAGGATTGAGATGTAATGCTTCAAGGAGAGAAGAAAGGCGATCGGCTTCAATCAGACTTTTTAAATTATTGCGTAACATTTTTCGCTTATTCGCAAATCCTAATTTCACTAACATGGCTAAATGACGAGGATCGCGAACCTGTTTTTCTCGTTGGTAGGGACGCAAGCGCACGACGGCTGAATTAACTTTAGGAGGGGGATAAAATGCCTTTGCAGGAACATCACAGATTGCTTCGCATTCCGCTAAATATTGGATTCGCACGGATAATGCACCAAAATTTTTAGAATTGGGTTTGGCACAAAGGCGATCGCAAATTTCTTTTTGGACGAGTAAAACAATAGAATCGTAAGCGGGTGTTATGGGTTTGACAATCGATCCTAAAAGTCGTTCGAGAATCGGTCCTGTAATATTATAAGGAATATTGGCAACTACTTTATTGGGGTTTTGGAACTTGGAAAAGTTGGTTAAATTAGCTGTAAGATCGAGTTCTAGAATATCTCCTTGCAACAAAAGAAAATTTTCTTTATCGCCAAAATTTTTCACTAAACCTTTGCACAAATCTCGATCGATTTCGACAGAAACCACAGCATTAACTTCAGCTAAAAGGCGACGCGTGAGAATTCCCGTACCGGGTCCGATTTCCAAAATGCGATCGCACTTCTCTAACTTTGCTGCGGCAATAATTTTCTCTAATGCAGCTTCCGATCGCAACCAATGTTGAGCAAACTGTTTTCTCGGTCTAGGCATATTTTAAAAAATAGATAAAAACAGTAAGACTTGATTCGGGCGCAAGATTTGGGCGCAAGCATTGCGCCCCTACAGCTAATATTAACCTAAAAACATTAAAGCTAATGCCGGAATTCCTAACGCAATCATCAAACTCGCAGGCATCATTTTACGAGTTTTGGCCAAGCGAATGATAAAGGTTAAAATCAGAATTGCCGTAATGGCGATCGCCGCAGTTAACCCCCAAATTTGTCCCTGCAAAGATAACAATCCGGCAATAAGTAATAAAGTACCGCTCCCACAACCGGAGATAAGCGAGATTTTACTGTTGGCACGAATATAACCCATGATTCCCCCCGCGATCGCAACGATCCCGTAAACAATTGCTGCAATAATTCCCAAACTCATAGCGCTTATTCTCCCAAAATGTTTTGCAAACCCTTATTCTAAAGGGAGCGATCGCATGGGAACGAATAATCTTGATGATTTGTTGCATTTGCTGCGATCGAGATCGCAGAACTATCCGATCGCGATCGCAGAACTATCCGATCGCATTCACAGGAAAAGCCGTTGCGAGATCGCATCCTTTTTGACAAAATTCAACCATTGTAGAAAAGTATCGGGAATTGTTCGCATCTTTAAATAATCTCATGTCAATTCAAACTTTAAGTTCCCAAGACCCTATCCAGCGAGTCATTGAAGAGATCCTTGCTTCTCGCAAAATCACCCGCGAAGACCAAAATATCCTAATGTCTTTGTTATTTGATGGGGTTTTAGGTGATGCTCATCAGCAAGAAGTCAATCGCATTTATGAAGCCGTCAGTCATGGATTAATCCGTGTCGTTGATTAAAATTTAACTTTAAATTAAGTCATCCGAGTTTATTCCTAACGCTTTGAGTTGTTCTGGAGATAGCGATCGCAGTTTCTCTACTAACTCTAGGCGTTTTTGCCGTTCCTGCTCTTTTTCTAAGCGTTCTTGTTGCGCTAATTCTTGACCGATCGGCAATAAATTTCCTTCTAAATCCCACCATCGCAACCAACGTTGAAATTGATTTTGATAGGTTCCCGGCCAAACTCCTAACTCGATTTGCATGGGAAGGATGGGATAATGGCCGCGATTGTTGGGGGTCATGAGTTCGTAGCGATCGCCGACGAGTTGATATATTTCTAATTCTCCGGTGGTCACGATAAAAATGCCGTAATAGGCAATTCTCATCACTTGTTCGTAGACCCAAAATTTACCGGGTTTAATACGATCGCTATCTGACGAACGGGATAGAGGAGTGCGATCTCGTTCTTCTGAACCGTCTCCCGAAGCAAATTCGAGAACGATTGTCGGACGCATATATTCTCGCCAGAGAACATAAGAGCGTCTTATTTGTCCGTCAAGATCGGGAGGGACATTCGGAACATAAAACCAGTCTGGTGCTTCTGCGCCTCGTGCAGGAGGATCGGTTTCACGCCAATAAATCCCACAATCTTGACCGATACAATATTGTCCGTCAGGATGCAATTGCGACAAAATCGAACTGAGGGAGTCTGTCAGCAATAAACTTTGAGGATGTTCTTGAAAATTTTTCACAAATGTTCCATCTTCATCTGGCAATTGAGTATGGTCGGGAAAAAGAGGAGGGAGTTCAGTTTTAGAGATAGCTTGAACCATTAGACTATATTTTGGACTATATTATTGAGTTACAAAAGGAAAAGCTCGTTTGAGTTGGATTAATTCATCGCGATGACCTTGTACCAGAATTCGATTTTTATCTGTTGCTTCTGTTTCTATTTTAATCGATACTTTCTCAATTCGTGCTGCACCTTTCCAGTAAAAATAACCTGCTAATGGGGCAACGATCACTAAAGCGATCGCGAACATCCCAATAGTCGGGAAAAGATAAGTCAAAACCAATGCTAAACAGAGAAAACCGATCGCAGCTAGAACTGAGAGGAAAATGGCTAAAAACCAACTCGGACGCACGAATCCTTCAAAGGTTAAGCGATCGCTTTCTGATTCGGTGACTTTATAAGCACGGCGATCGAAATATACTTGTAGTTTTTCAAATAATGATTCTTTGGTTTCTTCTGTTATTATTTGGATCTCTTCTATTCGCTCTTTAATTGAAGCGCGAATAAAGAAAAATAAACCTACCATCAACAGGATTGTGAGTAAAAAAGTTGAAGATAATACAGGGGTGTTCATAGGAAATTGGCGATTGGTAATGAAAAATGAGATGTGTTGAAAATAAAATTCAGTTTTATTTCTATTATCTCATGTTTTTGTGATATAAACAGTGCTGATTTCAAATTGTTCGCAACCAATCGACCAAACCTCGCAGCACTTTTGCTAATTTTTCTAGATTCAAAGTTTCGAGGCGATCGCTCGGTTGATGATAATGAGGATTGCGAAAATTACTGGTATCTGTCACCATTATGCCTCGATATCCCAAATCCCAAAAGGAGGCATGGTCGCTACGGCGAGTATCGGGAAGAATTTTGCCTTGAAAAGGGACAGGCAACCACTGACAAGATAGCTTATTTTTGAGGAAATTGCGATGCAGAGAAATCATATCGGGAATCGTTCGTAAATTACCCAAGAGGGCAATAAAGTCGCCGCGATCGGGATAAAAATATTGCAGTCCGGGAGGATAACTTTGCGAGTTCGGTGTTGAATCAAAATACCCCAACATTTCGAGAGAGATTGCCAAATGTAATGGCTCTTTTTTCTGGTATAATTGATTAGCATAGTATTGACTTCCTTGCAAGCCAAATTCTTCAAGATCGAAAGCAATTAATTGTAAGGGATATGCAGAGCGATTTTGGGAAAAGATGCGAGCCAATTCTAATAAAACTGCTACTCCTGTGGCATTATCATCAGCACCGGGAGAATTCGGAACAGTATCGTAATGAGCGCCAATCAAAATACTGGCTTTATTATTGGGATTTCGAGAGGGAAGTTTGAGAACGAGATTTTGATGTGTTCTACCGTTAAATTGAAAGCGATCGCGTTCTACGTTTCCCCATTGTTGCAATTGTTGATAGATATATTCGCGAGCATAAAAATGTCCTGCTGTTGCCAAAAAAGGATCGCGATCGCGAATAATTTCCTGTAAATGCTCTTTCAACCGAATTTCATCATCCATCGCTCGCTAATAATTAATAACTGTTCGCTGTTCAATAACCATGTTCTGCTAAAAAAGTTAAATCAATATCTGGCGATCGCGTTTCCTCTGCCGCAGAATAGCCCAATAATTTTTCCACGTATTTTCCTAAAATATCGCCTTCTAAATTCACCCAATCTCCCGGTTGTAGATAACAAAGATTGGTTTCGGCATAAGTATGCGGAATAACTGCCACGGTAAACCAATTGCTTTCGCGATCGCAATCGGCGATCGTCAAACTAATGCCATTGACAGCAATACTTCCTTTAGAAACAAGATAGCGGGCAATATAACGAGACCATTGGGAAGCTAATGAAGAAACGGGAACAAACTTCATTTCCCAAGCGCGATCGCTTTGTACTGACTCTAACAAACAGCCTACCCCATCCACATGACCGGTCACAAAATGACCGCCAATTTTGCTGCCTGCCCGCAGTGAAGTTTCGACGTTAACATGGCTTAATATTTCACTTTTCCTGCCTAAGTTGGTGCGCTGTAATGTCTCTGGAGAAGCTGTCGCAATAAATCCTCGGGACTCGACTTTCTCCACAGTTAAACAAACCCCATCTACGGCAACGCTATCGCCAATTTCTAGATCGTACAGAATGGCTGCCGAATTTTCTTTCTCAATAGAAATAGTAAAGCGGTCTCTACCTTGGGGCTGAATTTTGCCCAATCCTTGAATTAATCCAGTAAACACTTTTCAATGAACAATGAACAACAGAGAATAAAAAATACAGAACAAATATATTATATTTTCTCTTCTTTTGCATTTCTTCAAGAACCGATCCGCTCATTCCGCCGCATACTGGGGCATACTGGTGAAGAGACCTCATAAAGGCTGACCTCATTCGCGAGAAAAGCTCATGATTGAAATGAAAGTTGCCGGTATTGCCCTTGATGCCGTTACGCGCAGTCCTATCGTTCTCCTGAAGGATGGTTCCGATCGCCGCGCCCTCCCTATTTATATTGGGCAAGACCAAGCAAAAGCGATTATTAGCGCCTTGGAGGGACAAAAACCCCCTCGTCCTTTGACCCATGACCTCTTTAGCAATTTGCTAGAGGCTTGGGAGATGACTTTAACCAAGGTGATTATTCACGCACTGCAAGATAGTACATTTTACGCTGTTTTGTGCATCGGGAAAGGGGAGGAAAAAAAAGAAATTGATTGTCGTCCCAGTGACGCGATCGCGATCGCCCTTCGCATGAATGCGCCTATCTGGGTGATGGAGGAAGTCATCGTCGATGCGTCGATCCCAGTCGATCGCGATGCAGATGAAGAAGAGCGTCAAGCCTTCCGCAATTTTGTCTCCAATATCCGCCCCGAAGATTTTATCGAACAATCCCGCCGCCATCAAAAAGAAAGTTAAGATTTGTTATTTGTTATTCGAGAGCGATAATCAATAACAAAAATGCACTATCGACGATTTGGCAAAACCGATCTAAATTTATCAATTTTCTCGTTAGGAACGATGCGTTGTTTGGCGAGTTCGTCTGAATTTAGGAAAATTGTTGCAGGGGCGATCGCATCGGGAATCAATCATATTGAAACGGCTCGCGGTTATGGTAAAAGCGAGGAATATTTGGGAAAAACCCTTGCGTCTCTTTCTCTTTCGCGAGACAAATTTTATATTACGACAAAATTGCCGCCAACGCCAGATTATGAAACAATGCGATCGCAGATTGAAGAATCTTTAGAGCGCTTAAAACTCGATTATATTGATTGTTTGGCGATTCATGGCATTAATACACCAGAACATCTCATTTGGCTCAAAAATAGCCACGGCTGCATGAAAGCCGTAGAAGAAGCTCAGAATACAGGGAAAGTTCGCTACATCGGCTTTTCCACTCATGCGCCATTAGAGACCATTCTCGCGACAATAGAAACTAATTTCTTTGACTTTATCAATCTGCATTATTACTACTTTTTACAACGGAATGAACCCGCGATCGCCTTGGCACAAAAAAAAGATATGGGGGTTTTTATTATTTCTCCCGTTGATAAGGGCGGTCAACTCTATTCTCCCTCATACACATTAAAACAATTATGTCAACCCCTCACGCCCTTAGAATTTAACTATCGCTTTTTATTGCGCGATCGCCGCATTACTACCCTGAGTTTTGGAGCCACCAAACCAGAAGATTTTCAAAGTATTGCCAAAGTTGCCGATCGCGATGAAGATTTTACCTTAGAAGAAAATGAGATTCACGATCGCTTGGAAAACCAATTAAAAGAGACATTAGGAACAGATCGTTGCAGTCAGTGTCATTTATGTTTACCCTGTCCGGAAGAGATTAATATTCCTGAAATCTTGCGCTTGCGAAACTTAACCGTTGCTTACGAGATGAAATCGTTTGGGGAATATCGTTACCGAATGTTTGAAAATGCGGGACACTGGTTTCCGGGGCGAAAAGGCGATCGATGTACCGACTGCGGCGACTGTCTCCCTCGTTGTCCCGAAAAGTTAGAGATTCCTCAACTTTTACGCGATACTCATCATCGTCTGAATGGGAAACCCCGTCGCCGTCTTTGGAGTTAAAAATAATGAAAATTATTCTTATTCTGTGCCTCAGTTTTGTCTCATTATTTTATCCTCAAGTTATCCTCGGACAAACATCAACATCAGAAGTTAAAGAAGAAAATAAAACCGAAGAAACTGAGCCACTTAATGAAGAAGATTCTGCCGAAAGTGGCTCGATGGTAGGAGACTTTTTTACGCGATCGCTAGAAACTTGCGAGTTAGATCCCGCCTATCTCAATTCATCCACACAAGAACAACTCGCGCAACAAGGAGTTATTACGGCAACCACCATTTCTCAAGCCGGCTTAACAATTCCGAGTTTATGGTGGAGAAGAGATCAATTCAGCGATCAAAAATTATTACAAAACTGGTTAGCTTTTCCAGAGAAAAGACGAATTGAGCTATTAGTAAATCGTCAGCTTTGGTCGCAAATGGATTACTTAGATCGCTATAGTTTTGTCAATCATTTTGGGACTACGGCACGATATTATGGCTACGAATTGCGCGTTTTCGATCGCCAGCCCAAATGCCTCGCAATTTACAATTGTAGTTTACAGGAAGCGACTTATGAGTGCAATGTCGATCTACAACCCTCTCGTCGCGATGCGTTTAATATTTTTTAATTTGTTATTCGTTATTAGTTTTTCTACTTTCGACTTCCTTAAACAGTTTTTGATATTGAGCTAAGATGGGTTGAGGAAGGGGTTCGATAAACTCGCTTTTCGCAATAATTTCGCGATCGGGAAAGATAGGGGAACTTTTTTGTAAGGTTTTGGGTAATGTCGATCGCTCTGTTTGCAAAAGCATTGGCGAAATAGCATCGGTGAATAAAGAAATTTTCTGGGCGGGTTCATCTTGCCAACAAAAATCAATCCAGCGATCGCTTAAAGTCGCAGTTGTATTTTGAGTAAATTGAGGCTTAACCCAAGTATCGCACCATAATGCCGTCCCTGATTTGGGAACGACAATTTTGATTTGAGGATAGCGCTCAATCGTTGGCAAAATATCCGCAGACCAACCCACAGCAACCCAAGTATCTTTAAGAATTAAAGGTTGCAGATAATGGGTCGAGCTATAAAATTTGATTTGTTTGCTTAAAGCCTCTAATTCTGGTTGTAAATTGGGAACTGCCGCTAAATCTTTCGTATTGTAAGAATAGCCGAGTTTTTTTAAAGTTAAACCTATAATTTCTCGAGGCTGGCGAACAATTGAAATGCGATCGCGCAATTCCTCGCGCCATAAATCTTCCCAATCTTCCGGTGTCCAGTCTAATTTTTTAAAAACATCTTGGTTATAAGCAATAACTGTTGTTCCCCAACGATAAGGAGCGCCCCAAACCTCCCCACCTTCGTCTACAAAGCCAGCATTGTTGCGCGTGACGACTCGGGCAAAGGACTCGGGGAGATTAGACCAACCCTCAAGTTGAGAGGGTGTCAGAGGCTGAATGAGGCGATCGCGAATTGCCCCAGCTAACCAAGCATCTCCCAACGTCACCAAATTCGCAGAAGGAGGAATGCGATCGCCCACAAAAGGGACCCAGTTGGGAAAACGTCCGGCGGATTTTTCCCCTCGGGCAATTTGCTGCCAATCTTGCAATCGTTGCCAAATTTCCTCAAATTGGGCGCTAGGCGTAAACTTTACAGATTGTCCCGCAGTAGAAGTCGCGCGAAATTTACCAATCAATTGTGAGGGAATAGAGCCATTGAGGAGTTGAATTTTCAAAGATTCCCGGGTGCGATCGCCGCATCCTCCTAAAAGTTGACCGAGGGCGATCGCGCCGAATCCTGCTAAAAAAGAACGACGATTCAACATAAATATCAGTATGATAGGAAATTCTAATCAGATACAAATCCTTGAGAAAAAAAGGGTTTCAGCCTTTTCGCGATCGCTCGATTTCCAGAAAAGCTATATTTGCTACAGCAATTTTCTTCAATTCGTTTACAATGCTTAATGGATTTGCATAAGTATATATAACTAGGTTTAAAAAACAATGTCTACTGGCTCTGGTCTAGCAACCTTAACAAAACCCGAAATCAATCATTCCCATTTAACCAAGCTCATGCGGTCTTACAATACGAATCAACAGATCAAATACTTACATTTGGAAGCTGAAGTTGACGTTCTCCTCCAACAATTACACGCCATAAAGCTCAAGCAAGATAGCCCCACCCCGCACAACGAAAATAATTAACTCAGATCCTTTCGCCCACAGGAAGAAAGGTGGACGATCCCACCTCAGCACATTTCTTGTACACGACGATCGCGCGCTTATGAGGCTACTGCCAAAATTGGCTCTGAAGTGCGATCGATTTTTTGTTGCGTGACTCCCGTGCGACAGTAAATTTCCGCCGAGTTATTGGGACTCTCGATCAGCTTTACCCGATCCAACTCAACTCCCAACTCCGCGAGGGGCTGTTGTAAGGTTTGGGCAATGTAAAGCGCGATATTTTCTGCCGTGGGAACGACTTCAGCAAAATAGGGGATATCTTTATTTAGGAAAGTGTGATCGAAAGGTTCGACGATGCGATCGTCAACCACTTTTTGCAAATCGACAAGATCCACTATCATGCCAGTACGGCGATCGAGTTCGCCAACAACGCTCACTTCTAAATGATAATTATGCCCGTGACCGTGAGGGCGAGCGCATTTACCATAAATTTCCAAATTATCTGCATAGCTGAGGCTATCGAGGGCGAGCCGATGGGCGGCGCTAAAGTGAGTGCTAATTGTTAATGCTGCTTCCATATTGTTTCCGTAATATTCAGCCCAAAGTTCTGGGTGTTCGATCGCTTGAATTTTAACAAGAGGGAGATGAGGGGAAAGTCTGTTCCAGATGACTCGAGCCAGATTTTCCGTTGTCGGTAGGGTGTGCTGGAATTCCTCCCAAACATCATTGAGGTAAGAAAAATCTAAATCTTGAGTAACATATTGTTTAATTGCTCTCTTCACATCAGATAGATTTTGCACCATCCCATATTTATCGAGTTCCCCCTCAAGAGAAACGTAGAGAACATAATTATGACCGTGGCCGGGAAAACGACTGCAAGCGCCGAATTTTTCCCGATTTTCTGCCTCCGTCAATTCTGGCAACCAATAGCGATGGCTGGCAGAAAACTGCGCTCGGCGGTGGATAATACATTTCATATCGGCGGGGATTGCGTCACATTCGTTACCATTCTTAATATAAACCAAAACCGCGATCGCTTTCAATCCTCAACGCTATACTCGGGATAACCATTGATAACTGATAACTGATAACTGATAACCGAAATGGATGCACTTTTTTATATTGTAATTTCCTTGATTGTGGGCAGTAGCAGTATGCTTTTGACTTCAATGCGAATTATCAATGAAGGGAACGAGGCTTTAGTCGAACGATTGGGACGCTACCATACCAAACTCAGCCCTGGCGTTAACTTTGTTCTGCCTTTTCTCGATACAATTGTTGTGGAAGAAACCACCCGCGAAAAAGTATTAGGAATTGAGCCGCAAAATGCAATTAGTCGAGATAATGTTTCCCTCAAAATTGATGCCGTAATTTATTGGCAAATCCTCGATCTTGAAAAAGCCTTTTATGCTGTTGAAGATATCCAAGATGCAATTGAAAATTTAGTCGTGACAACATTACGTTCTGAAATTGGACGATTAGATTTAGATGAAACCTACTCCTCACGGGAAAGTATCAATCGCAAATTATTACAACAATTAGATGAAGCAACGGGAAATTGGGGCGTTAAAGTGACCCGTATTGAAGTCCGAGAAATTGCACTTTCTAAAACTGTCATGGAATCCCTCGAAGTCGAACGCGCCGCAGAAAGTAAGAAAAAAGCAGCAATTCTCGAAACGCAAGGAACGGTGCAATCTATTCAAATGCTATCAGAAGCCTTACGACAACAACCCAACGCCCAAGAAGTTCTCAGTTATCTCATTGCTCAACGTTACGTTGATGCCAATGAAAAATTAGGCATGAGCGAAAATTCTAAGATTCTTTTTATGGATCCCAAGGCACTCAACGAAGCAACAACCGATCTCATGTCCGGTCGCGATCGCCAACCCCCAAACTCCAATCCAAATAGTAACGGAACAAGTGAATAAGGCGTAAAACCCGATGGCAAATTTTCGAGAAGTGCGATCGCCAATCGCTTGTTTCATCCTCACCACATAATGCACATAAGGCTGAATTGCATTGTTTTGAACATCTGGGTAACAAACATTCAGCACCACGCATTGAACTGAAACCTCTTCTGCAACACGCCCTAGGCAAGGATGATGCTCGTATCTTTAAGTTTGTTGCAGTAAGAGTCTATACTAAACCCGGATGCGTTCATTTTTGCATCTGTTGTAACGAAACAATACCGAATTTATGGCACGGCAATACCGCATTACTTTACTCCCCGGAGATGGCATCGGTCCCGAAATCATGAGCGTCACGGTCGAAGTGCTTAAGACAATTGCACCTCAATTCGACCTAGAATTTACTTTTACTGAGGCTCCGATCGGTGGTGTGGCGATCGATGCTACGGGAAACCCTCTCCCCGAGGAAACCTTAGAAACCTGTAAAAATAGCGATGCGGTATTGCTAGCGGCGATCGGGGGTTATAAATGGGATAATCTCCCTCGCCATCAACGCCCAGAAACGGGGTTATTAGGGCTGAGAGCCGGGTTAGACCTGTTTGCCAACCTGCGTCCCGCGACGATTTTACCCCAGCTTATCAACGCTTCTAGTCTCAAACGGGAAGTCGTTGAAGGGGTTGATATTATGGTGGTGCGGGAATTAACTGGGGGAATTTACTTCGGACAACCCAAAGGGATTTTCGCGACGGAAACCGGGGAAAAACGCGGAGTCAATACGATGGCATATACCGAAGCAGAGGTCGATCGCATTGCCCGAGTTGGCTTTGCAACGGCGCAAAAACGGGGCGGAAAACTCTGTTCTGTGGATAAAGCCAATGTTTTAGACGTTTCTCAATTGTGGCGCGATCGCGTCACCCTCCTCGCCCAAGAATATCCCTCGGTGGAACTCAGCCATCTTTATGTAGACAATGCTGCTATGCAATTAGTGAGAGCGCCGAAACAGTTCGACACAATTGTGACCGGGAATCTATTTGGCGATATCCTCTCCGATGCCGCCGCCATGCTCACCGGAAGTATTGGCATGCTCCCCTCTGCCAGCTTAGGCGCACCGGGTAAACCGGGGGTATTTGAACCCGTCCACGGTTCCGCACCGGATATCGCCGGACAGGACAAAGCCAACCCCCTCGCGCAAATTCTCAGTGCGGCGATGATGCTGCGTTACGGGTTAGACCAACCCGCCGCTGCCGAGAAGTTGGAAAAAGCCGCGATCTCAGTCTTAGATGCCGGCTATCGCACGGGGGATATTATGTCAGAAGGGGGTCAATTAGTCGGCTGTAAAGAAATGGGAGAAGCATTATTAAAAGTCTTATAATGATATTGAAACACCTTGTTTAGTCAATTTCTTGATAGAGAAATAAAAGTCAATGGCTAAAGACTTAACTTCATCACCTTTAGATCGGCAAAATATTCTCAATAACTCCTATGCTTTAGAAAAAATCGAAGAGCATCTCGGTTTGGGGGGAATATTTTATCAAGACGAATTTTGGTTTACCAAACAACAGTTAGCAAAACTGTTTGAAATTAGTGAAAGTACGATTGAGAAGTATATCAAAAACCATAGAGAGGAACTCGATCGCAATGGTTATCGTTTATTGAGAGGGAAAGAACTTAAAGATTTCCTGTCAGGTACCGTAATCGATTACGGTACCAAAATAAATGTTCTGGGAGCCTTCTCATTTCGTGCAGCTCTCAATCTATCAATGCTTTTGACAGAGAGCGATCGTGCGAAGGAAATTCGTTCTCGAATTTTAGATATTGTCATTGATATTATTGCAGAACGTGCGGGAGGAAGCACAAAATATATTAACCAACGAGATTCTGATTATTTACCAACTGCTTATCAAGAATTTAATTATCGCCAAATCTTTACCGACGCTCTCGATCGCTATTTAGAGATGGGAAAAGTGAAATACAGTCTCTACACCAATAAAGTTTATCAGCTTGTTTTTCGAGAAAATGCAAAGGAATACAAACAAATTTTAAATTTGAGCCGAAAAGACAATACTCGCGATACAATGTATGCAGAAGTTCTGAAAGCGATCGCGAGTATTGAAAATGGTTTAGCTGAAGAAATAAAAAATAAATTTGAACAATTAGGACGTAAATTAAAACCTTCAGAATTAGATGAATTATTTGCTGCGACAGAAAAGAATCCTTATTTGAAACCTATTATTGAAGATGCGCGTATTAAAATGGCAAGTCGAGATTTAGGCTTTCGCGATGCACTTCATCAAAAGCTAGAAGAATATATTCGCAGTGTTCCCGATGGAGATTTCGAGCGTTTCTTAGGAGAAGCCAGTCGTTCTTTACAAAAACAACTCTCAGAGCCTCAACTATTAGAGGTATTTAAGCGTCTCAAAGATCGTTAAACTATGATGACAAAATTTTTCTATTTTGATATTGATTATGCTATTCGATTACATGATTGGGTTATCGATCGATCTAAAGATTTATTCGATAATAATAATGAAAATTTAGAAGGATTGAAAAATGAATTAGAAAGTATTCGTTCTGGGGGTTTATTAGGTTATAATAATGAAAGTTTAGGACGACTAAAAAGTGTATTAGAGCATATTAAAAATGATAGTTATTATCGAAAAATACAGCATAAACTTACACATCTAGTTTTTTCAGTCAATAAATTTCATGCTTTTATAGACGGAAATAAAAGAGCAAGTATTGTTTTAGGGGCTTATTTTTTGAAACTTAACGGTTATGACTTTATCATTCGTAAATTTGTCAAGGAAATGGAGAATATTTCAGTTTGGGTAGCAGAGGGTAAAATTGATAAGGAACTGCTGGGAGAACTCATTGAATCGATTCTGTTTGAAGATGATTACTCTGAAGCGTTAAAATTAAAATTATTTTCCCTATTCCCTTTTGAACCTTGATTTGATATTTTGGGATAGAGTTATCGATTGGTGTCTTGATGGTTTCTTTTGACTTAAGCGATCGCTCTTATGCTATAGAGCGAGAACAGCACGTTCAACGAATGCGGCAATCAATACGCCCTCCCGTTCCCGATGTGATGGTCATGCGATCGGCACAAGCAATCTTTTATGTGTTCTATCAAGTTCATCAACGGTTTCCCGCCCCACCAACAGGGGTTGCGATCGATCCCCACAGTCATTGGGGAAAACTTCTTTTTAGCAACCAACCCATCTTACTTCCCAGAGAATTTTTTATCCCTATTGATAACCTAGAAACCGAATAATCCTGTAGGGATGTTCAATTGAACGTCCCTACAAAATATCAGGCAATTAACCCAACGCAGAAGAACCAAAATCTAGCGGGATATCCTGTAACCGTCCAGGGCCGATCGCTTGTACAGCTTCTCGGAGGTCAACAGCTCCTGTATACAAAGCGCGACCGATAATCACTCCTGTTACTCCCTTTAGTTCGAGGGACAATAAACTCAGGATATCTGTGAGAGAACTCACACCACCCGAAGCAATGATGGGAACTTGCACCGATCGCGCTAATTCTCGCAATGCCGCCATATTCGGACCCGATAGGGTTCCGTCTCGATGGATATCCGTATAAATAATCGCGGCAACCCCTTGCGTTTCCATTTGTTGCGCCAGATCTGTTGCTTCAACTTTTGAGGTTTCCAGCCAACCTTTTGTTGCCACCTTGCCATTGCGGGCATCAATGCCCACGACAATTTGACCGGGGAATTCTTGGCATAATTCTCCCACGAGAGCAGGGTTTTCCACCGCGATCGTCCCGACGATCGCTCGCTCTATCCCTAAATCTAAAATCCGCCGTATTTTCTCGCGATCGCGCAGTCCTCCTCCCACCTGCACGGGAATAGACACCGCGCGAACAATCGCCGCGATCGCTTCTCCATTAACCGACTCACCTTTTTTTGCACCATCTAAATCCACTAAATGCAGTCGAGTTGCCCCTTCCTCTTCCCAACGTCGAGCAACTTCTACCGGGCGATCGCCGAATACTTGCGAGCGATCGTAATCTCCTTGATACAGGCGCACGCAGCGACCTTCGAGCAAATCAATAGCGGGAATGACATCCATAATTTTTTGGCGATCGGTGAAATGTACTGGCAGTTAAAAAACTAAAAAACGCGATGTTTGAGAGAGGGCATCTGAGAGCGAACTTGAGTGAGGCGATGAGGATCGATTTCCGCGATCGCAATTCCCGGTTTGTTCCCAGCATCAGCTAACACCGTACCCCAAGGATCGACAATGAGAGCGTGACCGTAAGTATTGCGGGTTCCGTAATGATTTCCCGTTTGAGCCGGAGCGATCGCATAACAGGTATTCTCGATCGCCCGCGCTTGGATTAAAATTTGCCAGTGATCTTTCCCTGTATAAGCCGTAAAAGCTGCCGGAATAAATAATACATCTGCCCCTTCTCGGGATAAATGGCGATAGAGTTCGGGAAAGCGCACGTCATAGCAGACGGAAAGTCCTAATGTTCCCAATATCTCCGAATGATAAACTGGAGGCAATTCCAGACCCGCCATGACCGTACTCGACTCTTGATAAGTATTCCCATCAGGTAAATTCACGTCAAAGAGGTGAACTTTGTTATAGCGAGCGAGTTCCTTGCCATTGCGATCGATGAGGAGAGCCGCATTGTAAACCTTATCATCCTCAGCCGGAACGGGGAAACCTCCTCCCAAAATCGAGATCTGAAACCGTTGAGCAATGGTCTTGAGAAACTTCTCGCTTTTATGAGCGATTTCATCGGCTTGTTGAATTTTGTCTGCTTCAGGCCCCAAAAAGGAAAAATTTTCCGGCAGACAAACCAATTCTGCTCCCTGACGTACTGCTAGATCGATTAATTCTTCAGCTTCAGTTAAATTGCGATCGAGATCGGGCTTGCTCGTCATCTGGATCGCAGCAGCAAGATAAGATTTCATGGGGCGGCTTCTGTAATGCGAAAATTGTCACGATCGCGATCGTACCATAACCCGTTATCAGTCACCAGTCACCAGTTACCAGTCACCCGTTATCAGTCACCCGTCACCCGTCACCAGTCACCCGTTATCAGTCAGAGAGAAGTATTTGAGTGTTCGCTGTTCATTGATAACTGTTGCGGATATCGGTGAAGTACAGCCAGCCAAACCGCGCTGAGAATTCCTGCCAAACTTAAAGTTAAACCCGTATAGGGAACTAAAAAAGCAAAGAGAGGGATGATGGCGCCGCAGAGGGTGCTAATGACTGCGGCGAGAGAACTGGCGCGATCGCGACCCAAACTCCACGCTAAAACGAGAAATCCTCCAGAAATTGTCAGCCAAACGGGGATCGCGGGGAAAATACGGCTGAGATAGGTTAATGCCAATAAACATGCCCAAAAAATACCGGATGCGATCGCCAAATTTCGCAAGCGCATTGATACCGATAAATAGAGTAAAAGCAGCCACCAGAGCAAAATTGCCGGAGAAAGAAAGAGCAATTGCGGTAAAACCCCGAGGTTTTTCACCGTTGCGGTTGCGGTAAAGACACCAAAGGGATTTTGTACGGCAACATTATCCTCAAAAAGCCAAGTAAAACGAGTAGTTTTACCCTCAATGCGAGTATCTGCGGGGACGATCCCGCTCGCAAAATTAGCATGGGGAAAATTGGCTTCGATATAGAGTCGGAAGTTGCTTAACAACTGCCCGTAAGCCCCGTAAACCCACCTCGGATTCCCTTGCACGCCATAGGTAACGCGGAATTCTGCTTCTTCCTCCGGTGCGAGGCGAAAGGGGAAATTATAATCTCCAGGCCTTGGGAGTTGGAGTCTTTCTTCTTCTCGTTCCACTCGAAAATCTTGTAGGAGAGTGTATCCTGAAGGCGGTCGCATCTCAAAAAAGAAATCTTGCACCTCGGGCAAAGTATTTTTAACTTGATAGGTAGCGGCAAAATCTGCGAGATAGATTGTTTCCCCGTCTCGTTGCGGATCGGGAATTTCTTCGATCGCCACTTGAATATTCGATCCCGATAAAGCCAAGAAGCGATCGCGATCTTGCAGGCGCTCTTCTTCAATCGGTCGTCCATCGATATAAACCGTATAAGTATAAGGCTCCTGCACCACATAACGCACTCGCGGCGCTCTCTGTTCCAAACGAGAGCCTGCCACCCGTTTTGCCACCTGCATCACTTTTGCCTGTTCCCAAAAATGATAGCGCCGGCTGAGAGTTCCCCCCACGAGAAAACTGGTCGCCAGAAGTAATAAAATTAAAGTAATGTGGGGAAGCGTCCGCAGGAGTTGACTATAACGATCGCTCCATTCCGCCACAAAACGACGGTAATGCTCGGAATCGCCGCGCAAGGCAAAAGCAATTAAAGCGATCGCTCCCCCCAAAATTCCTGCCGCGAAAATTAACAGGGAAAAGGTTTCGATCGCTTGTTTGCCAAGGTCAATCAGTTGCGAAGGTTGAGTCAGATCGGGAAGATCGGGAATACCTTGGGGGGCTTGCAAGATAATAATCATTATTACTCTTGGGTACTTTTACGGTTAAATCGAACAGGGGGAAATCGTATTGGAGGATCGGGGAATGGATGGAACAACCGTCATGAAGAAAGGGGATATCCTCATTGTGGACGATACGCCCAATAATTTGCGCCTGTTATCAACTTTATTGCAAAATCATGGCTATGAAGCGCGGAGCGTCCTCAGTGGAGAAATGGCGTTGAGAGCCGCTCGTTCTGCCGTTCCCGATCTGATTCTCCTTGATATCAGTATGCCTCTCATGGATGGATATGAGGTGTGCAGAGAACTCAAAGCTCATACTAATACCCGCGAAGTTCCCGTTATTTTTATTAGTGCTTTCAATGAAGCGATGGATAAGGTGCGGGCTTTTGAAGTGGGTGGCGTGGATTATATTACCAAACCCTTTCAATGGGCAGAAGTTTTAGTTAGAGTCGAAAATCAACTCAAAATTCGCTCTTTACAAACCCAGTTACTAACACAAAATGCTCAATTGCAACAAGAAGTGAAAGAGCGCCTCAAAGCTGAAAGCGCCCTACAAGCTGCCAATCAAAAATTACAAAATCTCGCCAATTCCGACGGTTTAACTGGAGCAGCCAACCGCCGCCGCTTTGATGAATACTTGCAAACACAATGGCAAGAATTGCAACAACCCTGCGCCCCCCTTTCCCTCATTTTGTGCGATGTAGATTATTTTAAACGCTATAACGATACCTACGGTCATTTAGCGGGGGATAGTTGCTTGCAAGCAATTGTCCGGGGCATTAAAGATGCGATCGCGACACAAAAGAAAGATATCGCCCCGCAAATATTATTGGCACGATATGGGGGCGAGGAGTTTGCCGTGATTCTTCCCCGGGTCGATCGCGAGTTAGCAAGCAATGTCGCGAGGGAAATTCGCGAGGCGGTACAACAGTTAAAAATTCATCATTCTCATTCATCCATTGGCAAATGGGTAACGGCAAGTTTGGGGGTGGCCACCGCGATCCCCTCTTCCGATCTCGATCCCAAAATATTGATTTCTAGAGCCGATGAAGCATTATATGCCGCCAAAGCCCAAGGGCGCGATCGCGTTGTCACCGATGAAACTCTCGAGCAAACCCAACCAAAATTGAAAGATAACGACTAAACTTGGGGTGGCTAAGCTGGCGTGCATTCCCATGATATTTCTTTTATTCCTCATTGCTCATTGCTCATTGTTCATTGTTCATTGAAATGACGGATTCGGTTGCTAATCCTCAAGAGAGTCCTGAAGTCTTTAACGGCGATATTTTAGCTGTCGATGACGTTCCCAACAACCTCCGAATTTTATCTTCTCTTTTAACTAAGAAAGGGTACAAAGTCCGCAGCGTAATTAGCGGTGAAATGGCCTTAAAGGCAGCTAAATCGGCTCCCCCGGATTTGATTTTGCTGGATATCAATTTACCTCGTATGGACGGTTATGAAGTCTGCCAGAAATTGAAAGAAGATGAAGTGACCCGGGATATTCCTATTATTTTTGTAAGTGCATTAAACGATGTTTTGGATAAAGTGAAAGCCTTTGGTGTGGGAGGAGTGGATTATATTACCAAACCTTTTCAATTTGCCGAAGTGTTGGTGCGCGTAGAAAATCAATTACGGTTGCGACAATTACAACAGGAATTGGAGTCTCAGAATCAGCGTTTGGTGACGGAAGTTCGCGATCGCGTGACAGCAGAAGAAGCCTTGCAAGCATCGGAGGCTGAATTAAGGGCGTTATTTGCCGCAATGGACGATCTGATTTTGGTCTTCGATCGCCAAGGAATTTGCTTGAAAATTGCCCCGACAAAGTCCGATCGCACTTTGGTAGAAAGAGAATCTCAGGGCGATTTAACGGTTAGAGATTTATTTCCCCCAGAACAAGCGGCATTGCACTTGCACCACATTCAGGAAGTGTTAAAAACCCGCCAGACGGTAGCAGTAGAATACTATTTACCTCTTGAATATCGCAAGCGCTGGTTTTCGGCGAATGTATCTCCCCTCTCTGAAGATACGGTCATTTGGGTGGCTCGGGATATTACGGCCAGTAAAGAAGCAGAATCGGCTTTGCGACAACAAAAAGCGAGATCGGAACAGTTATTATTAAATATTCTTCCGGAACCTATCGCCCAGCGCTTGCAGGCAGAGGAGAGTACCATTGCTGATAAGTTTGATGATGTCACAGTACTATTTGCCGATTTAGTGAATTTTACAGAACTTTCGACGCAACTTTCTTCGATTGAGTTGGTGGAAATTTTAAATGTTATTTTCTCGGATTTTGATTATTTGGCCCAGCGACACGGTTTAGAGAAAATTAAAACGATTGGAGATGCTTATATGGCGGTTGCGGGGTTGCCCTATCCAAAAAGCGATCGTGTGGAAGCGTCGGCTAATATGGCGTTAGATTTGTTGGATACAATTAAAGAATTTAATGAAGGAACCGGTCAAAATTTCGCCTTGCGGGTGGGTTTACACACGGGTCCGGTAGTCGCAGGAGTCATTGGAGTGAGTAAGTTTATTTACGATCTTTGGGGGGATACGGTGAACATTGCCTCTCGCATGGAATCTCAGGGATTACCCCATCAAATTCAAGTGACGCAGGCGATTTATGATGTTTTACAGGAGTCTTATCTGTTTGAAGAACGCGGAATTATTAAAGTTAAAGGTAAAGGAGAAATGACAACCTATTGGTTGCGCGGCAAGAGATAAGAGTATAGTTTGACAGTTGAATAACAACTGAATTTTTTTCTACAGCGATCGCATTTCATTGGTCGCCGATTCACTTTCAGATATACTCTCTGCTTTCCCCAATGTAAATCTCGGACTGTATTCCAATGCTTTAATGCAGTTTTTATGTACTATTCATTTTTTTAGCATAACAACTTCGGTAGACCCATAAAAATTAAAAATGGGTATCTTCCTCTACTTTTGGCTGCACGATCAACCCATTTGCTGCACTAAACAAATTGATCGGATTTTTACCATCAGTAATCAGCATACTTTGAATACCTAAACCCTCCAATAAACGCGCCTGCATTTCCGGACCCGCTTGCGCGATCGCACGGATTGTTTCCGGACCGATCGCTTCCACTTTCTGGCGGTATTCTTCAGCCATAATTTCCGCCATCGCGCGCGATTTTTCAACTTCTAATTCATTCAATGCTTGTTGATGCGTTAACTCAGCTTCCTGACGCGCTCTCAACTGGGTTAATTCCACCTCAGACCGAATACGTGCCGCCTCCGCTTCTTGCTGTGCCAAATTAACCGCCAATTGCCCTTCAATCTGTGCTGCTTCCGCCTTTGCTCGCGCCGTCGCCGTCGCCGTTCCCGATGCTTCAATTACCGCATTTTCTGCTTGTAGTTCCAGCAAATTTTTCCGCTCTGTTTCCGCTAAACCGCGATCGACAATTACTTGACGTTCTAATCGTGCTTTCGACTCTTGTTCGATGCGATCGGCATCTCTTCGCGCCGCTGCTTCTTGAGCATCGGTTGTAATTTGAATCGCCAATTGTACGGATTTTTGCAGACTCTTTAAAGTTTCTGCATCAATCGGTTCTACAGTTTGAATATCGACGTTCGTAATCACTAATTGATTCGTTGTCATGCGGAATTCATCCCGAATATGCCCTTGTTCGTCCTCTCCAAAGACTGCCTGACGAATAATTCGCGCCGAATTGCGGTGAAATTCATCAAATTGAACTCCTGCCACTGCCCCTCGCACTCGTGAAGCCACTGCCTTACAAACTGCGCCGACGAAATCCGGCACCTGAAATAATCGCGCTGCTGCTTGTTCGTCATGGCGATCGACATCAAAAAACCAGTTATAAGAGAGTTGCAACTGTAAGCGAGCATGATCTGAAGTTTCCACAGAAAAAATATCCGTCATAAAGTCCGGACCCAATAATAAAGCCAGAGACTTAATAATATTAGGTTGCTTGGGTTTTCCTCCCGATAAACTCAAGATTGTAAAGGCTTCATCGGGTCCCAACATTACCAAATCTGGACCAAATACTGTCCGCGCTGTCCTGTCCTTATAATCGTGAATCTGTACCGCCGCATTTTGAGGAACGTGGAAAACAACCGCCCGAGTTTTATTTCGGTGTATTGTCGGTTGATCTTGAACCGCATCTCGATTTTGATAGCCTCCGCGATCGCTAACCGGATCCCTCTGTTGTCCCAATAATTCCTCAACAACTGGCGGTAATTCCTTTGCCCATAATTCCTCATAAGGACTCAATAAATAAGCCTGCGGACCGCTTACAAGTTTTAATTCTCCGGTTTGAATATCTCGCACGTAAATGCCTTCATTTTTATCTAAAGGAATAGCTTTTCGGCGCTCTTTCACCTCCACTTCTACCGGTGGAATATAATCCCTCGGTCCAATAATTGACCATAAATCTCCCGGTTGACGAATGGTTTCATCGTCCTCAATAAACTCTTCTCGCGCCCGCAACAATAAGGCTTCTTGTTCTCCTAAAACATAAATTTCTTCGATCCCGCTTTCCAACGATTCCCCCGGATGTAAGAAAAAAGAAGTGCGTCCCTGACGAATTTCTTGTAATCCTAATTGAGGTTTTCCTTCTGCATCAATAGGATCGACAACAATACACCATTCGCGATCGCTTAATGTCGTAATTTCTACCTCTCCCACCACAGTTTCATAAACATCGGGAATGTGAATTTCCGCATCCTCAAACGTCACTAACCATTCATCTCCCGCCTTGCGCTGTCGTCCAAAAATATCATTAAAAGTCCGTTTTGCTTTTAAGTGCAAGGCTTTTTGTTCCGTGAGAATATAAGCATCGATTAAATCCTGTACTTCCTCATCTACGCCGGGTAAATATGCCCCTTCCTCTCTCACTAACCATTCTTCCCCTGCCCGACGTGGCATATCATTGCGATCGCGGCAACTCTGTCTCGCAGACAACCGTAAAGCCTGATTGGGCTTAATGGTAATAGCTTTCACAGTTTCCACGACTACCACTTCCACCTGAGGAACATAAGTGCCAGGCCCTTCAAATAACCACTCATCTCCCGCTTGACGGGCGATCGCTTCTTCTTCTTCTCCTTCCTCCCTAAAATCGCGAATCGCCCGCAGTCGTAAGGCTTCATTCGTCTCTACCACCAAAAGCCGCGTCACGATACTCGCCATCTCCTCTCCCGGATACAACGGAAAGGGATCTTGAGCAAAGCGCACCTCTTCATCCCCGTAACGCAGGCGAATTTGTCCGTAATTATCCGCGATCGGGTTATTTTCCTCATCTCGCATTACGGGATTGGCAATAATACAATAGTGACGAGGCGGAACAATTATCATAGGATTGGGTTTAAGTACCAGCCGTTCCGCGTCGCCGAGAGTGAGAGTCTGCGGTCCCACCTCCAAGCGAGTAACCCCTGTATTATTATCGAGAATATGAACGAACTGCTGAGGTTTGAGGCGAATTACGCCGCTAGAAACGCTGGGGGCTTCATTTTTTACGGAGATATCGGATTTCATCGTCATTAATTCTGGGATGAGGTGCGCTATTTTCGATTGTAACCACTGTTTCTAGAACGTCCAGCCCAAACCCGGAAGATTGAGAGATAATGAAAGGCGATCGCAATTTTGACCGCAAAAATTAAACCCGTAGGGACGTTGCATGCAATATTCCTACTACAACCCCAACCCCTCAATTTATGTTTGAAAATCTCCCCATTCCCACAGATCTTGCCGTTTATACCCAATGGTGTGGTATTTTAGCCCTCGTTCTTCTCGGCATAACCCTCCTCGCCTTTTTATTTAAATGGGGTCTACGCTTTCGCCTTTTTGGGGCGACGGCGTTTACAATTGTTCTCACGATCGGTTTATTCGGACTCAATTTAGGACTCTTCACCCGAATCGCCATCCCAGGAGCCATCCGCTATACTTTAGTTTTTGACAATGCAGCCAATAATGTCGTGATCGCGATCCCTCCCGAAACCACGCGATCGCAAGTCGAAGCAACCCTCCGTCAAGCTGCGATCGATATCACTCCTTTCGGCCGCTTGGGAACGCAGAATAATATTGTCACGATCCGTGCCAGAACTGTAATTCACCCCACACCGGGAGTTTCGATTCCTTTATATTTGGGGCAAGCCGAAAAACTCGCCAACTCTCGCGATCCTGAAAATCTTACCGTTAAATTATTTCCGCAAAATTGGGAAAAGCTTTCTTCCGTTAATAGTTAAGTATCGACAGATGGAAAAACCAACTCTACAACTCACCCCCCTTCTCATTGCTCCCGCCAAAGTTTTACGCGGCGGTGGCATTATGCAACAATGCGGACAAGAAATATCGCGTTTGGGGAAACGTCCTCTTGTTGTTGGTGGCGATCGCGTTTTACCTGTCATTTTTACCCAACTACAACCGATTTTTAGCCGCTATAATCTCGCAGCCGATCGCGCTAGTTATTCCCCTGATTGTTCGGAAAGTTCCCTCGAATTTCTCCAAGCAGCCATTCATCAACACAATGCCGATTTTGTTATCGGTGTAGGAGGAGGAAAAGCCCTCGATACGGCCAAACTTCTTGCGTATCGCTGTCAGCTTCCCATCGCCACGATTCCCACCTCTGGGGCAACTTGTGCGGCATGGAGTGCTTTATCTAATATTTACTCGAATGAAGGTGCATTTCAATACGATGTCCCTCTCGATCGCTGTCCCGATCTCCTCATTTTGGATTACGATTTGATTCAAAGCGCTCCCCAACGCACTTTAATTGCCGGCATCGGCGATGCGATCGCGAAATGGTATGAAGCCTCGGTGAGTAGTGGCAATTCCACCACAACATTAACCATTGCTGCCGTTCAACAAGCACGGATTTTGCGAGATATTTTATTACAAAAATCTGTTAACGCATTGGAAAATCCGGGAGGTGAAGATTGGCGAGAAGTCGTCGATGCGAGTGTTTTATTAGCTGGTGTTATCGGAGGTTTAGGGGGAGCAAATTGCCGCACGGTTGCTGCTCATGCAGTTCATAATGGACTCACTCATATTCCCGAGGCTCATGTGATTTTACACGGCGAAAAGGTGGCTTACGGTATTCTCGTTCAGTTGCGTTTAGAAGAGATGCTACAGGGCAATCAACTTGCCGTGTCAGCACGACAACAATTATTAAAATTTTATCAAGATATTGGCTTGCCTAAATCGTTGTCAGATTTGGGACTCGATCGCATTTCTTTAGCTTCTCTGCGTCACGCGGCCGATGTGGCCTGCAATCCCCAATCTGATATTCACAGATTACCCTTTATTGTCACACCAGAACAACTGATGGCGGCAATGGTTTCAACGACAGTGACAACCGAAAATAATCGTAAAGTCACTGTTTCTCAACCCTTACCCTCTCCTGCTACAACAGAAGCATAAGGAAATGCGATTTCTTTTTACTTCTGAAGCGATCGCGCAAACAAAAAAAAGGGCGCATTTGCGCCCTTTTTCAACTCTTCTAAACAACGAGGTTTAATCTCTTGTTTAACTCTTTTCCAAAAGAATTTTAGCTTGTTCTTGAGGACGAACGACAATTTTGTTATCGTCATCAACATCAACTTGCGCCGTATCGCCTTCCTTAACGCGACCCGAGAGAATTTCCTCAGCAAGAACATCCTCCAACAAGCGCATAATTGCCCGACGTAAAGGACGCGCCCCATAACTGGGATTGTATCCTTCTTCTACTAAGCGTTCCTTGAATTTCTCCGTCACTTGCAGCGTGATTTCTTGCTCGGTTAAACGAGCAAAAACTTCCTTAAGCAAGATTTCGGAAATCTGTTTCACCTCATCCTTACTCAACTGACGGAAGACGATAATTTCATCGAGACGGTTGAGGAATTCGGGACGGAAGTAGTTCTTTAATTCTTCATTCACCAAAGACCGAATGCGATTGTATTGCGCCTCGTCTTGGTTATCGTCGAACTCAAATCCTAACCCGGCTGCACCTTTTTCAATCACCTTCGAGCCGATGTTGGAGGTCATAATTAACAAGGTGTTCTTAAAGTCCACCGTGCGACCTTTCGCATCAGTCAGGCGACCATCTTCAAGGATTTGCAAAAGCATATTGAAGACATCGGGATGCGCTTTTTCAATCTCATCAAAAAGCACGACCGTATAGGGACGACGACGGACGGCTTCGGTGAGTTGTCCACCTTCGTTGTAACCCACATAACCCGGTGGCGAACCGATGAGTTTGGACACCGTGTGGCGTTCCATGTATTCCGACATATCCAAACGGATCATCGCATCTTCCGAGCCGAAGAAATAAGCGGCGAGGGACTTGGTTAACTCGGTTTTACCCACCCCCGTCGGACCAGAGAAAATAAAGCTGGCAATGGGTCGGTTGGGATTCTTCAGCCCCACTCGAGCGCGTCGGATAGCGCGAGAAACAGCTTTCACCGCGTCTTCTTGACCGATTAAGCGCTGATGTAAGGTATCTTCCATCTTCAGGAGCTTTTCGGATTCACTTTCCGTGAGCTTTTGCACCGGAACTCCCGTCCAAGAGGCAACAATGTGAGCAATTTCTTCCGAATCAACGTGAGGACCTTCCTCATCGCTGCCATCTTCATTTTTCTTCGCGGCGGCGATAGTGCGAATTTGGGCTTTGATGTCCATTTCGCGATCGCGCAACTCCCCAGCTTTATCAAAATCTTGCGCCCGGACTGCATCATCCTTCTGCTTGAGAAGCTGTCGCAATTCCTTATCTAATTCTTTCGCGGCGGGGGGAAGCTGAGAGTTAATCAAGCGCACTCGAGAACCGGCTTCGTCGATCAAGTCGATCGCCTTATCTGGGAGATAGCGATCGCTGATATAGCGATCGGACAATTTCGCCGCCGCTTCTAAAGCCTCATCTAATATTTTCAGTTTGTGGTGCTGTTCGTAACGCTCCCGCAAACCATAAAGAATTTCAATGGTTTCTTCGACGCTGGGTTCTCCGACCATCACGGGTTGGAAACGCCTTTCCAAAGCCGCATCCCGCTCGATATGCTTGCGATATTCATCGAGAGTCGTCGCCCCGATGCACTGCAATTCTCCTCGCGCCAAAGCAGGTTTGAGAATATTTGCCGCATCGATCGCGCCTTCCGCCGCCCCTGCGCCAATCAGCGTGTGAACCTCGTCAATGACCAAGATCACATTCCCCGCCGATCGGATTTCATCCATAATTTTTTTCAGGCGTTCTTCAAATTCCCCGCGATATTTCGTTCCCGCGACCAATAAACCAATATCGAGGGTAACGACGCGCTTTTCTTCGAGAATGTCGGGAATGTCCTGTTGAGCGATACGCTGTGCCAACCCTTCCGCGATCGCCGTCTTACCCACTCCCGGTTCGCCAATTAACACGGGATTATTTTTTGTCCGACGACCGAGAATTTGAATCACCCGCTCGATTTCTTTAATGCGTCCGACCACGGGATCGAGCTTGCCATCGGCGGCCATTTGGGTTAAATTAGCGCCAAACTCATCGAGAGTTGGTGTTTTCGTGCGTCCGCCACCCCCCGGAGTTGCGGGAACTTCGGCAGTTTCTCCCAACATCCGGATGACTTGCGTTCTGACTTTAGATAGGTCTACGCCTAAATTTTCTAAAACTCTGGCTGCGACCCCTTCCCCCTCGCGAATCAAGCCGAGAAGTAAGTGTTCTGTGCCGATATAATTGTGTCCGAGTTGGCGAGCTTCTTCTAAAGACAACTCTAAGACGCGCTTGGCTCTGGGGGTAAAGGGAATTTCAACAGCAACGAAACCCGAACCGCGACCGATAATTTTTTCGACTTCGATTCTGGCATCTTTGAGATTGACTCCCATTGATTTGAGAACTTTGGCAGCCACGCCAGTTCCCTCACCAATCAAACCCAAGAGAATTTGCTCGGTTCCCACAAAGTTGTGACCCAAGCGACGCGCCTCCTCCTGAGCCAGCATAATGACCTTAATGGCTTTTTCTGTGAAGCGTTCAAACATGACTTGTTATCACCTGTTGCTTGCCCGTTGTCAGCCCATTCTAGCACAGGCCAATCGATCCCCACGATCTTCGGTTGCGATCGGCTATTACGGTAGGATTGCAAAATTTGCGGATACGGGAGAGGCGATCGCGATCGTTGCCGCTTTTTTTAACAGCATAACGCACTATTTTTTACACTATTCCGATGGAGAAGAACGATTAACTCGAATTAATTGACCTTGTAAAGTTTCCAGACTAGAAAGTGCTACGTTAATTCTTTTAGCCACTTTTTCAAGGTTTTCTGGATCATCCCGACAAATAATAATACCCAAATGTTCAGGCCGTTGATAATGCAATTTGAGAAAATCAATACGATTGAAGGTTAAAATCGCACGACGATCCTGAATGGCAAATTCTAACACCTCTGAATCGGGGATTTTTAGATTTGCTTTTCCAGCTTCTTGTACGGTTAAAACATCATGACCCATCTCTCGAAGATAGTTCGTAATTTGCCGGGGAAATTGTTCGTCAGCATAAAGACGTGCCATCTAATCCAATTCCTCATTTTCGCGAATATCCCAATCAATCTCATCGGGAAAGGCTTCTGTATAAGCCCAAGCATTGACTAAATCTGTTGCAGTAATTGTGGGATAATTGTCGAGTAAATGAGCTTCAGATGCCCCTAAACGACGGGCATTGACTAAGACCCAAACGGGAATGCGAGTTTGGCGAATACAGGCACGTCCTCCACAGACTCCAGGGGTCTTTTCTATGCCTTGCCAGCTATTGGCCAAACTTTGAGAAAGGATTGAAATAGCTCGAGCTTTCTCTGAGGCAGAAAGGGATAAAAGTTGAGATTCTATGTCTTTGAGCATGGTCATTTCAAGGAAAAAACAAGATCGTAAAAGTAAATTTCAAAAATAAAAACCTATACTTTAATCTTATTCTAATCTTGTAAAAAGTTCAGAATCCACAGCAGGAAGTGTGAATTCAATATCCTCCTCAATTTTGATTGAACTATGTTTTACTGATAGTTGAACAATATTATTAGGCACAGATTCTCGACGATATCCTTTTGCGGTATCAATTATATCTCGATCGAATTCAAGATCCAATCCGAAAATATATCTATAAGCAAGTTGATAGGAAAATGTTGTAGAAAATCTATAAAGCTTTCGATCAAAGGTATTGAATTCACGAGCAAGATTTATTGGGACTAAAGAAGAATATAAAGGTATATCTGTAGGAAGCATCATAGATGTTTTTTTTACTGATAAATATTTCTTAAAATTCTCATCATCATCTATCTTTTGATAATCATATAACATTAGATAAGCATGAGGAGCATTTTTCTGAATTTTTTCTAATTGCGGAGATTTAACCGCTTTGAATGTTTCATTGTCTTCATATATTCTTTTTGCTTCGATTAAAGCAACTCCTTCAATACTCGAACCATCATCATAAGAAAGATTGACTAAAATTGCTATATCTCCATATTTGGCCTCTGCATTCAATTTCTTGGTTAATTTAAAAAACTCACTTTGTATATATATATAATTATTTTTGTTATATTGAATCTTGACTTTTTTTAAGCTAGTTCTCAATTCCTTTAAAAAGTCTTGGGTAATATAATTTTCATCCCAATTATTTAATTCATCTGTAATAATACTTTGAATGGTTCGAGAAATCGAAGTTTCGATGGAGGAAACAAACTCTGGAAATTTGAATGTATTACTCATAGAAAATCTTCTTTTTTGCTTTTTTTATTTTAACAGGTTTTCTATTGTGCTAACACTGTACCATTTTCTCATTTTCGCGAATATCCCATTCAATCTCATCGGGAAAGGCTTCTGCGTAAGCCCAAGTATTTATTAAATCCATTGCTGTAATGGTCAGATAATCTTCGAGAAGTTCAGCTTCAGAAACTCCCAAATGACGGGCATTGACTAAGACCCAAACGGGAATGCGCGTTTTGCCAACTATTTGCCAAACTTTGAGAAAGGATTTGAAATAGCTCGGGCTTTTTCTGAGGCAGAAAGAGATAAGAGCTTTGAAGCGTTGTGCGATCGCGACAAGTTAGAAGTTACCGCTTACAATTCTTTGGACGGGGCGATCTGGATGTAGAGCAAAGATTGTCATTTACGATTGAGGTTGCGTTGATGTTAGATGGGTCGATCGCTCGACTGAAAGAAACCAGATCGCAGTAGTTTACCGATACTGTTGTAAATAACGCAAAATTCCTAGGGCGATCGCTTGAGCCATTTGGCTGCGATAGGCAGGATTTGCTAAATTACGAGAGTCGATTCGTCCGGTCACAAAACCCACTTCAACCAAAATGGAAGGCATGGATGTATTCCGCAAGACATAAAATCGCGCTTGTTTAACCCCGCGATTGCGATAGACGGGAACGGTTTCGAGAATGGTTTGGTGAACGATCTGCGCCAAACGATAGCCCCGAGAATAATAATAAGTTTCCATGCCATTCACCTCGGGACGATAGCCCCCGACGGCGTTGGCGTGAATGCTGGTGAAAATATTGGCTCGGGCGCGGTTGGCCATATAAGCGCGTCCCTGCAAGCTGATAAAACGATCGTCAGAGCGGGTCATAATTACATTGACACCGCGAGAGCGTAAAATTTGGGCAATTTCTAAAGAGATGGGTAAAACGACATCTTTCTCTCGCAAACCCCCTATCCCGATCGCCCCGGGATCTTTCCCTCCATGTCCGGGATCGAGGACAACCACGGCACGTCCGTTGGGGCGAGGAAAATCATCTGGATTCGGCAAACTGGGTTGAGTGGGCGGTGGAACGGGAATAACGACCTGTTGGGGTTCGGGGTTGCGATCGCCGCGATCGTCGCGCAAAACTTGACTCCCTTCTTCGGGAACGATGGAAACTCCCCCTCGGCGATCGTCAACTTCCCAACGGGGACTATTGCGATCGAGAGAGAGGATAATGCGGGCGTTATTGCCCAATTGCGTGAAGCGAACCTCCTCAACTCCGTAGCGATTGACCTTAAAGGTTTTTGAAGGTTCTGTCGATCGCACTCTCGCTCCTTCTAACGTAATATCAACTTGCCGGCCATCATTGCTGCGATCGACTTCAATATCATCGGGTCGATCGCGATCGCGCAAGCGGATAAAAAAGCCGTTCCGGGTAATTTGAAACCATTCGGGAATATTGCGAACGAGAGGGCTAAAACTGGGGCGGGTGCGTTGAGGAGCAGGAAGTTGAATGCTCCATTGAGAAGGAGTGCCTTCAATTTGCACTTTTTGGGGATCGAGATAATATCCCGGGGCGAGTTCCACCACAAGGCGCGTTGTTTGCCCATTCGGTTGTCCGATCCGCACATTCGCGATCGCGCCTCCCACGCGCTGAGTTCTGCTGTAACGACTTCCCGTCCCGGGCAGATCGACAACCAAGCGCGTCGGATTGGGAATTAACCTTACCGTGGGTTGCACGTTGCTATCGGTGGTGAAACTGAGGCGATTGCGATCGCGATCGAAATCCCAAAACAACAATCGCGCTGCTTCTGCGGGTAAGGCAAAGAAAACAGCAGCCAGCAAACTGAGGATATACCAACGAAGTTTCACGAAAGCGCACTCCAATCGTCAGAGGTCAAGGGCGATAAGCTCAAACAAAGCCAGGAAAATCTAAATGTCGCCTCATTGAGAATCCCAGAATTTCGATTATGCCAGACAAAGCAAAGAATAGGGAATGGGGGACAGGGGGATAGAATGAGTAATTGGTAATTTAGTCATGGGTAATCGAGAAATAGCTCATCACTGATAACCGATCACCGATCACTGATAACTGAACATGGCGCGAGTTGTTTTAGAAAAGGTTTATAAGAGTTTTGCCCGTACTGCGGTTCGACCTCCCTCGCAAACCGAGATTCCGCAAGAGGAAAAGGGACGCGAACCCGCAAGCGATCGCACGACGCATGTTCTGCGGGCGATCGATTTTCAGGTAGAAGATGGGGAATTTATGGTCTTGGTGGGTCCATCGGGATGCGGTAAAAGTACCTTGTTACGCACGATCGCAGGACTGGAAGAACTCACAGCAGGCAATATATACGTCGGCGATCGCCTCGTCAATCATTTGCCTCCCAAACAGCGCGATATTGCCATGGTGTTTCAAAGTTATGCCCTCTATCCTCATTTGTCGGTTTATGACAATATTGCCTTTGGTCTGCGTCGCATGGGAAAAGAAGGGAAAGTTAACTCATTGCCCGATCGCTTGGGAAAATGGGGCGAAAGTTTTTTAGGGGGAGCCACGCGATCGCTGCCCGAGGGATGGCATTATCGTTCTCAACAGGAAAAGGCGATCGCTCAACGAGTGCAAGGGGTGGCAGAATTATTACAGATCGAAGAACTCCTCAATCGTTTGCCCAGACAACTTTCGGGAGGACAAAAACAGCGCGTGGCTTTAGGGAGAGCGATCGCCCGCAACCCGCAGGTTTTTTTGATGGACGAACCCCTCTCGAATTTAGACGCGAAATTACGGGCGGAAACCCGCAGTCAAATCGTGCAGTTACAGCGAGAATTAGATATTACGACGATTTATGTGACTCACGATCAAACCGAAGCGATGACGATGGGCGATCGCATCGCCGTGATGAATCAAGGGGAAATTCAACAAATTGCGAAGCCTCTCGAACTTTACAATCATCCCGCCAATCGCTTTGTGGCGCGGTTTATCGGCTCCCCTCCTATGAATTTTCTCCCGGTTGAGGTCAACTCTGCATTGAGTTTGGTAAATCGCGAGTTTTGCTTGACTTTAGGACAAGAATGGGAAAAATATCTGACTCCCTATCAAGGGCGATCGCTTTTGTTGGGTATTCGTCCAGAGCATTTTGAATTGAGTTCCGAAGGGTGCGATCGCTTATCTGTCTGCGTCGATCTCGTGGAAGCATTAGGAAACGAAACTTATTTATCAGTCCGCCTCGCCAATTACCCCGAATCTAAATTTCAAGTTCGCGTTTCCCCGAACAAAAAAGTGAACCTAAGTGATTCACTCAATCTATCTTGCATCGCCGATAAAATTCATATATTCGATCCAGAAACCGAAAACAATATTCGCGACTAAATCTCTCTACTCTCCAACTTCCCAACTCCTTTCGCTTCCTCAAAAAAAGTTCCTCCTCTGGTATTATGGTTGATGTTGTTGTTTAACAAAACGGGTTGGGATTCAAGCGTTATGGACATTTTGACATTAGGTTGGGTTGGTTTGCTAGCCCTGTTTACTTGGTCGATCGCAATGGTTATCTGGGGTCGTAACGGATTCTAGAATTCTGAAAATTTAGGAGTCTAAAGCGTGGAAATTTCTACTCATATGCCCTTAGTGAGTATTCTGTTTCTGGTCGCCCTTATTCTTCTCGGTGCAATCAGTATCGGAATTCTCTATCTGACGACCCTAGAATGGCGCGATCGCCGTCGTGCCGATCGCGATAAAAAAATGAATTAATTTGAGGAATAGGTAATTGGTTAATATCTCAATTACTTATTCTCTTTTTTGCAATTATCGCAATGACCGCAACGAAATGCGATCGCTTCTTTTTCAAACCCAAAAGCCTGCAATAAATATTGCCAGCGACAGCTACGAGTGTTTAAATATTGACTCATTTGTTTCTGGATTTTTGTTTGTCCTGCACTTAAATGCTGTAAGGATTGTTGTAGAGAATTTGCATTTAACGCCCCTACAAAGCGATAATTAAAAGGATCTTGCCATTCTAATAGTTCTGCGCTGTGAAGTAGAGATAAGGCAATTGCACCGCCGCGAAACTGCTCATCAATTGCTTTAATATTACCGCGATCGGGAAGATTTTTCGCAAGTTTCTTAGCTTTTTGATATTGTTTTTGTTGCTGTTGGGCAAAAAATTGATTGCGTTGTTTGTCTTCTGGATTTAAAAATCCCGTCGGTTCGCTTATTAATGTTAAGGCTTCAGCAACTTTTCCATCTCGTCCTCCGCGTCCCACCTCTTGAATGTATTCCGATAATAATTGCGGGGCTTGAAAATGTACGACCCAGCGTACATCTGGTTTATTAATCCCCATCCCAAAAGCACTGGTACAGATAACAAATTGCGTTTTTCCTCGCAACCAATTTCCTTCAATTTCTCGTCTCTCTTCCGCACTTAATCCTCCGTGATAGGCTTTGACCTTGTATTTTAAACTGGCAAACCATTGTGCTAATTCGTCACTTTCCCGACGCGATCGCACGTAAACCAATCCAGCCTTGTTATCTTTGCTCTGAATAAACTTTAACATTTTTTGTTTGCGTCCTCGTGGAGTCCAAACAGTTTGCACCTTGAGATGGAGATTTTTGCGATAGGGACTGAGGAGAAAAAGGTGCGGATTTTCTAATTGCAAACATTGTATAATAGTCGCTCTCGTTTGGGGATCTGCTGTTGCCGTAAAAGCTGCGATCGCAATTTTTGACCCAGCAGGTTTAGACTGAAGTAAAGCCGAACGAACAGCCCCCAAACGGCGATAAGCTGGACGGAAAGTTTCCCCCCATTGTACTAAGCAATGAGCTTCGTCGAGAATTAAACCATTAATCTGTAAATTGGGTCGGATTAAACATTCCCAAACTGGAGGACTCAACAAAGTTTCTGGGGATATATAAAGCAAGCGGAGAGATTGTTTTTCCAGCAATTTTAAAATTTGTTTGCGTCGATAAGATGGTAATTGACTGTGAAGAGAAGCAGCCAAAAGATTGCGATCGCGCAACTCCTGTACTTGATTTTCCATTAATGCCACCAAAGGAGAAACCACCAAAGTTAATCCGGTTTGTAACAATGCAGGCAACTGAAAGCAAATCGACTTTCCACCCCCCGTCGGTAATATAATGAGCGCATCTCGTCCCGAGAGCAAACTCCGCACAATTTCACCTTGAGGGGGTCGAAAATCTTCATAACCCCAAATGCGTTGAAACGTTGCTCGCACGGTTTGCCAATCCATTTCGTACCCTGATATTCATCTAGAGCAATTTTAGCGGCTGCGGGAATGCGATCGGAACTTTGGGCAAAAAGATATTGTTAAATGTATCGATAATAGCACGTTTGTTCTTTACTTTTTTAGGTTCGCATCTTTGCAGAATCTTGCAATTGTTGAGTCTTTCCTCGGCAAAAGAAAAATATTTTTGTTTGGTTATTCTAAAGAAGAGAAGAAAAAAGTTGATTTTTTGTATGTAGGACATGAAGCCACATAGATTACTGCTTTGATCGTACTCTACATCAACAAAAACTCTCAAAATAAGTTTTCACAAGGATTGTTTAGCTATGTATGAAATCCCATCATTAAAGACATCTTATCCAATTAGTTCAGAGAGGCTAAAAGAAATTCAAGATTCTCAGACATTCAGTTTATGGGAACAATTAAAGGTCATTCAACTCCCAAAACTAAAAAAGAATGGCACTCATCAAAACAAACACTCGGATACAGGTCTACAGATGTATGGTGTTCCTCATATTTGGTCAGACACCAAAGGTAAAGGAGTCAAAATTGCTGTCTTAGATACAGGAATTGATACCAATCACCCAGCTTTCAAAGGAGCTATTCTTGACACACAAGATTTTACAGGTGAAGGGATTGAAGATCGCAATGGTCATGGTACCCATTGTGCGGGGATTATCGCTGCACGATTAGCGGAACAACGATTTGAAGGATTAGCACCAAAAGCAAAACTTCTCATTGGCAAAGTTCTCGATCGCAAGGGAATGGGTGAAACTGCATCCATTGCGAGTGGAATTAATTGGGCCGTCGAAAACCAAGCCGATATTATTTCCATTTCTTTTGGGGGATTAAGTTCTGATAATTTATTACATCGAGCCATTCATCATGCTTTAGCGGAAGGCGTTTTCGTAATTTGTTCTGCAGGAAATTATGGCTCTCGTTATCGGAGTAATATTGGCTATCCGGGTCGTTATGGAGGGGTGATTACTGTTGCCGCACATGATGAATTTGGCAATCCCATCAGTAGTTCTTCTCGAGGAGGCGAGTTAGACTTTATTGCACCGGGCGAGAATATTTTCTCAACCTACAAAGATGGAGGTTATGCAATTTTAAATGGCACATCAATGGCTGCTCCTTGGGTTGCTGGATTGGCTGCTTTGATTCAAGCCAAACACAAGCAAAACCAAGATAATCACACCCCTCTCGAAAATAATGAAGATTTAAGGGAGCATTTATTAAGAATGTCTTCTAATCCGGGAAGTCATAAGAATGGCGCAGGGTACGGTACGTTGATCGCATTTGAGTCAATAACCTACGATCTTCTCGAAGAATTTGAGGTTAATCGCGTTTCTCGTCGTCAATGTCGAAAAGGTCGTGGCAAGGTCAGAGGTGGTATTTGTTATGGAGGAATTTATGATGGTTCGCGAGTGTGAGGTTGATTGTTTCATAAAAAATTCGCTCTGCTGAGGATATTTACCATCCCTTCTGTAGCGACGTTGCCTGCAACGTCGCTACAAGGTTACAGACGATCGTACAGGCGTAGCAAAGTCGTATCACGCAAACAGGATTTGTTATAATTAACGTCAGTTCGGGTTAAGGTAATGTTTCAGCCTATTTGACGAAAGAATGAGAGTTACAGCTAACGAGAGAATGCGGGTTTTCGCCCGAACTCAGGTTATAATTAGGTATGGTATTAACTGCTTATACCAAGTCCAAATGAGATTGCATTCAATCAATAGACCTCTTCGGGAAACCTGATTTCGGTATGGCAAAATAGGTGTTTCAACCCTATTTTTGCAAATTTTTGGAGAGGTCTAATCGACATCTAGTAAAGCGATCCACTTTTACATTAAGTGCAGCTTTACATAGAATTGGTATTAATTTACCGTGTTAATAGGTACATCACTTTTATTAATCCCATTTTTTTTGTTCTCGCCTATTTTTTATATAAAACTCAGCATCTTCGATAGTAGGAAAATTTCTTGGCCATACTTTCATTAATAATTGAGGTAATTTATCGTTATCACAATCCCTGTCTCGATCAATCCCAAGTGCTTCAGAGATAGGAGAATTACAAATAAAGGGAGGTTTGTCTCCCTCTAACTGTTTTCGAAAAAGTTCTTTTGTAGTTCGTAAGTCTGTACTTATAAAAATTGTGTGGTGAAGGTTGGCTTCTGACAAATCTGCCCCTTCGAGGTTGACTTCTGACAAATTTGCTTTTTCGAGGTCGGCGTTTAATAACTCTGCCTTTTGAAGTTCAGCCTTTACCAACCATGCCCCTTGGAGTTTGGCTTCTGACAAATCTGCCCCTTGGAGTTTGGCTTTAAACAAATCTGCCCCTTGGAGTTTGGCTTTAAACAAATCTGCCCCTTGGAGTTTGGCTTCTGACAACTCTACCTCTTGGAGGTTGGCATTATTCATATCTACATCCGAACACTCTTGACGGGAAGAACGGCGGGAAGAACGACGGGAATAACGAGGGAAAAAACAATGAGGTGATAGATCTAAGTCTGGAATTCGAGCTTTATGAATATCTAAACCAGATAGACTGACCTCATCCGCCCAAAGGTCTTCGATCGCAGCCTTCCGACCCGATTCGGCTTCGCGTCCCACATTTAAATTAATGACTTGCCATGCCTGATAATGCTTTTGTTTTGTTCGTTCGCTGCTCTCTTGTGAATACTGGCTCACTCCAATAAACACTGTAATAGCAGTAATTATAGTGGCACCTTCTTTTACTAGGAAGATTAAGCGCTTTCCTAAACTCCTGCACGTATTCCACCATTGTCTAGAATGGTTTTCAGAATTTGACATTGTAAACTCCAAAATATATCAAAAATCACATATGTAAAACAAGTGCGATCCTTTCTTCTTACTACTTCATTTTAATTTCATATAATGTATATTCACAAGAAGATTCCTGTAGTAAAAATGAGACTTTTCTGCAAAGTAACAGGATTTATTGTGCAAGAAGAATGCAGCGATCGCCAGCTAATGCGATCGCTCTGTTTGAGAATATCAAGGTTAGTGACCTTGGACTATGTTCATAGATTACCTGAAACCCAGTAGGGACAAGGCGTGTCTTGTCTCTAGGTCAGTTCAGGGAAAACCTTCTCAGCAATGGGGATTTGGTATAAAAAGCGATCGCCTTCCTACCTTATGCTTCGTTGGCAATTTCAGCATCAATTTCAGCTAAAACCCGAGATGCCATTGTATAAAGTTCTTCGTGGCAATTGCCATTACTCGCCATTAAACCGCCCCACTGACTGACATCGCCTTGATTGTAAAGTAATACTTTTCCTGCAAAACTGGTAAAACTTCCCCCCGCTTCCGTCAAGATTAATTCCGGTGCGGCAAAATCCCAATCTTTCGGGGCAGACTTACCCGAAAGCGAGATATAAACGTCGGTTTTTTGCTCGAGAATCGTAGAAACTTTACAGCCAACGCTACCCACTGCAAAACGTTCTTTAAAAGGAATTCGCTCTAACATTTTATTGAGGCGAATATTGCGATGGCTGCGACTGGCAACGAGATTTAAGTCCTCGATTTTATTGCGATCGCTGGCACGAATGTCCTTAATTTCTCCCGATCGCGTTTCTACTTTTGTTCCCTTCCCTTCAATAGCAAAATATAATTTATCCGTTTCCGGAACCACCACAACAGCTAACTTTGGTCGGCCTTGATAAGTTAAAGCAATATGAACGGCATATTCTCCCGTTTTTTCAATAAAATCTCGCGTGCCATCAAGTGGATCGATAATCCAAACCCAATCTTTTGCGATTGGTTCGGCTTTTTCGACATCAAAATTCTCTTCGCTGAGATAGCCTAAATCTTCCTCTGCCAATTTTTTTTGTAAATATTCGAGGATATAATGATTGGCGGCTAAATCTGCTTTTGTGACTGGATCTCCCTGTTTGTCTTTAACATCTAAATCTGTATCGCCGCGATAGTAACGCTGTAAAATATCAGCAGCACCCCATGCGGCTTGACGAGCGATCGCACAAATTTCATCCAAACGATTTTCGATCATGTTCCTTAAAGTTCCAGTTTACAAGTTTAGCGATCGCCAATCTCCCCTCGAGTTCCGAAAAATTGGCAAGCTCGAGTAGCAATTTTAGCAGCAGAAGCCAACGCTTCCCTAAAATCCACGGTACAAATATAGTGGCAAAATGCACCGTGAAAAATATCTCCTGCACCAAGGGTATCGACGACTTTAACGGAGGGAAGGGAAATGCTGCCCGATGAGCGATCGCGCCAATATTGAATTGCTGCGGCTCCGTTGGTGATAGCAATATGAGGAATCGAAAAGTTAGTGAGATAAGCCGCAACTTCATCGGGAGTCCCACAAGCAGGGGGATAAAAATTTGCCGAACAGATAGCATAATCCACAAACGGTAAAATTCGATCGAAGCCGGTTTTCCAACTTCCCCCATCGATAATGACTGGAATTCCCGCCTTTTTCGCTTGTTGCGCGATCGCTTCCCCTACCTTCATCTGATGCCCGTCAATCAGCACAAAATCGACCCCTTGCAAAATATCCACCGGAATTTGCGCCGAAGTTGCAGGGGACTTCGTTGCATTGAGAGAAATCACCGCACGATCGCCAGTCTCTTCCGTCACGATAACCGATGAGACAGGAGGAGATTCAGTCCAACTTTCATTCAGATCGCACAATTGTACGTTATATTTCTGTAAATCTGCGCGAATGATGCCAGCATTGACATGATTGCCCAAAACCCCCAGTACTCGCGCTGAATTGCCCAATGTTGCAAAAGTTATTGCCGCATTGGTTGCCGGTCCCCCCGCTGTCGAAAGATAATCTAAAGCAACAATTTTTTCGTTTTGTTGGGGAAATTGTCGAACGAGATAGATAAAATCGAGGGTAATCAGTCCCACGAATAAACCGCAATATTTCATCAATGGTCAAGCCGCGATAATTCTCTTTTGATAGTAATGTCCCAACACGATCGCTATAAAATCCTGCAAGTGTCTCCCCGCGCCACCCAAGCGGAGATTAAACAAGCATATCGGCGTTTGGCCAAAAAACTGCACCCCGACAGCCAGCATAAAAATGCCAGTCATGAAGAGATCGTACAACTCAATGATGCTTACGAAATCCTCGGCGATCCCCAACGCCGTCAGCACTACGATCGCCAGCGCAATTCTCATTCTTCCCCTCGCACCGCCAAACCCCAAAAAACCAGTCAAGAGCGAGATACGTGTCTGCAAACATGGACTCAAAATGTTTATATTCCCGTCCAACGCGCGATCGATCGCATCCTCAACGCTTTAGACGCTCAAATTGACGATCTCGCGGCCGATCCCTTTGATGATGAATTAATGGAAAACTTTCAAGACTACCTGGCCAACTGCCGCCAAATCCTCGATAAGGCACAAAATATTTTTACCTCTCAACCCAATCCTGCCAAATTTGCTGGCACAGCAGCCAATTTATATTACTGCCTCAATCATATCAGTGATGGCTTGGAGGAAATGGAATGGTTCGGTCGCAACTATGACGAACATTATTTGCATTCGGGAAAAGAATTATTTCGTCGAGCCGAGCGCCTGCGAAGTTCCGAGAGAACAACGCTTTAAGCAAAAAAATGTTCTCCAACCCCAAAATAATCCGGACTGACTTGCCGCCTCTAGAAGAAAGTAGCGAAGGAAGATTGCAATCTTTAGACATTCCTCACCTTTTATCCTTAATCTTTTTAACGCGTTCGCGCGGTAATGACAGAGCGAGACTATGGAATTACAATTAGCAACTTGTGCGGGTGGAATTTCCCCATCTGCAAATTCTACAACTCAACTCCGGACGCAATCGGTGTTCTCTCAAATTGAAACCGATCTCGAGCAAAGCGAAATCTATCAGCGCGTTATGGCTGGATTAGAATGTCTTGCTGGTGACACTCTCGAGGCAACGCGATCGCTGTTGCAATCTTTTGGTAGAGAGGCCATTCGCGTCACCTTTCAACAAATTGCCCAACACTATCACGTGGCTCCCGATACCTTGAAAAAAAAGGTGGTTTCCGTCAAATCCGAAGGGAAATCACCGCAAACCTCCGTCGAGCAATATTCGACGGAATGCGTCGATCCGGAAATGCCCTCGACTTCTCAAAATGCAGCCCGGATCGCCAACGCTAAACTCTCAACGCAAGCGCCTGTTGCGACCCCGGCAAAACCAAAATCGCAGTCCAAGAAGTCCAAAGGCCGTTCTAAATTCACAGCCAAAGTTACTAAAGCCCAAAACGATCGCATGGTAGCAGAAGAACGGCTAAAAATTTGTCGGCAAATTGGACAGACTTTGAAGGAAGCACGGTTGGTTCAAGGGATTTCTTTCGGTGCCCTTTACAGTAAAACCCTCATACAGGTTTATTACATTAAAGCGATTGAAGAAGGCGAGATCGAACGCTTACCCGAAGATGTTTATTTGCGCGGTTTTATACGGCGTTTGAGTAATTCTCTCGGTTTGGATGGCACGACCCTCGCCAACTCTCTGCCTAAACCCATACAAAATAGTGCGGTTCCTTCTTGGTATACCCCAAATATTAAAGTGCGCGGACCCGCTCTCGCTTCTCAAACAACCCTACAAACTTATGTTGGCTATACGGCTCTCGTGGCTGGAGCCGTGGGCGGTTTGAGTTGGATTACTGCCGATCGCCCCAACCCGGAAGCAACCGTCGAACCCGAACCCCCACCGATGGAGTCCCAGTCTCAGTCGGCCAGACATGGCAGCGATCGCGTGACCTTATCGGAACAATTAAGCGCAGAAATTTCCCCCCCAGAAATGAATTAAGGGAAAGGACTATTCACTGATAACTGTTCGCCGATAACTATTCCAAAACGAGATTATCGCGATGAACAATCGTTTCTGCGCCAACATAGCCTAAAATTTCGGGAATTTTTTCCGATCGCACGCCTTGAATTTGTTGGAGTTCCGTGCTGCTATAGTTGACAATGCCCCGAGCGATTGTTTTCCTTTCGCGATCGCAGAGCGTGACGGCTTCTGAGGCTGGAAAGTTGCCCTCAATTTGGGTAATTCCCGCCGCAAGTAGAGATTTACCGCGATCGCGAATGGCCTTGACGGCTCCCTCATCTAAATAGAGTTTGCCCATCGTAATCAAACCATGAGCGATCCAGCGTTTGCGAGCGGTTTCGGTACGGGTTTGGGGTTCAAATTGAGTGCCTAAAAGCTCTCCTTGCAGAATCTTCTCAATATTGGCGGGTTGCTGGCCTTGCGTAATTGCGGTTTTAACGCCAGCATGGGTGGCAATGCGAGCCGCCGCTAATTTGGTCGCCATCCCTCCGGTTCCCCAGCCGGAGCCTTTTGTGCTTGCATTAACTTGTAGGGTTGCCAGTTCTTCGGGGGTGACGGTATTAATCGGTTGAGCGTGGGGAAAGGCTCTGGGGTCGGCAGAATAGAGGCGATCGACATCGGTGAGTAAAAAGAGGAAATCTGCTTCAATTAAGTTGGCAACGAGGGCGGATAGGGTATCATTATCGCCAAATTTTAATTCTTCGACAGCGACAGTATCGTTTTCATTCACAATGGGAATAACACCTAACTCAAATAATTCTTTAAAGGTGTTGTAAGCATTTACATAACAACTGCGCTCCATTAAGTCCCGTCTTGTTAACAAAATTTGCGCGATGGGTTGTTGCAAACTGGTAAAGAAATCATCATAAATCCGCATTAAGCGCCCTTGTCCCACGGCGGCGATCGCTTGCTTGCGAGACATGGTTTTCGGGCGATCGCTTAAGTTCAACCGGGAACACCCCACCCCTACCGCACCGGAGGAGACTAAAGCCACGCGATCGCCCGAGTTCCTCAAGCGAGTCAAGGTTTCGACCAGAGAAGCAATAGTAGAGAGAGAAAGTTGACCTGTTTCAGGATGGGTCAAGCTGGAGGTACCAATTTTAACAACAAGAGTACGAGACATTTTCAACGAACGATTTTCAATTTTCAATATATCCCTGAAATACCCTCGTGAAGGGCGACTTTATATATTCCTCGCGAGAGGGTTGTCTGGAGATAGGGGCAATGGAAGGAGATGAGAATGCACAATTTAAAACACCAGCCGTGAAATTGCTTTCTTGGGCTGGTGCTTTGATATTTTCTTATTTTCAGGATCTTTATATGGGCTGACCCCGTTTCTATAATTATCAGGATGCCATAACAATTCCCTTAACTTTTGTTTCGTAATCTTTTCTTTATATTTCACTTTGTCAAGATTTGTGACTGTCATCAAATTTTTGTTGCTTTCCCGTTAAAGGACTGCCGAGCAGGAGTTGAGTCAATTGCACTTCAAGGGTGCGGAACGGGTAAGAGCGAGCCGCGATCGCCGGATCGACCATCGGTTCGACCAAAATGGTAAACATGCCCATGCGATTGCCCCCAAGGGCATCAGTAATCAAGCGATCGCCCACCATCGCTACGCGTTCTACGGGAAATCCCATCGCGGCGATCGCGGCTCTTAACTTTCTGCGCGAAGGCTTACCGGCTCCGCAAAGATAAGGAAGTTGTAAAGATTCCGCAATATTGCCGATGCGACTTTCGCTGATATTGTTACTGACCAACCACAACTCGGCAATTTGACGAATTTCCTCGACCCATTGAGCGACCTCTGGAGAGACTTTCCGTTCTTTCAATGGAACGAGAGTTTCATCCACATCGAGAACTAATCCTTGCAGTTGATAGCGTTGGAGGATTTCGGGAGTGATTGCGATCGCCGTGTCCCCTAAAACCAAATCCGGTTGTAAAAATTTTGCCCAAGACATATTTCAGTTATCAGTTATCAGTTATCAGTTATCAGTTATCAGTGAAGAGGGAGTGACGAATCGGGTTTCCTATCTCATTCCCGGTTTTCCCTTGCTTGGCGAATGGTGTTTTTCGCGGCTTCGTGGTCTTCGACGGTTTTGCTGAAAACGTGAGTTCCATCGTAACGGGCAACGAAGAAGAGATAATCCGTCGGGGTGGGATTGAGAGTGGCTTGTAAGCTATCTCGTCCCGGATTGGCAATCGGGGTCGGAGGTAGTCCTTGATTGAGATAGGTGTTATAAGGATTGGGAGTTCTCACTTGAGCAAGAGTTAGAGGGCGATCGGGCGTTTGTTGAATTTCTAAACCGTATTCTACGGTGGGATCGGCTTCCAATTTAATTCCCTCATTCAATCTTTTGGTGTAAACTCCTGCAATTAAGGGACGTTCCGTGGCGATCGCGGCTTCTTTTTCCACCAAACTCGCCAACGTCACCCATTCTTTGAGATTGAGTGACGTTTGTTGTTGGTTTTGTTGATAGAGCGGGAGAGCAACTTCGGCAAAGCGATCGAGCATCAAGGCGATCGCCTCTTGGGGTTGGGCACTATTATTGGCCAGTTGGTAGGTGTCGGGATAGAGGAATCCTTCGAGATGAGGGAGTCCTGCGGGCAACCACGGGTGATCGCTCGGGATTTGTCGGGCGGCCTCTAAAAAGGCTTCTCGCTCGAAATAGCCCCGACGCTCGAAATAAGTTCCCATTTGTGCGAGAGACCAACCTTCAGGAATCGTAAAAGTTTGTTCGCGCACTTTTCCTTGCCAAATCGAATCGGCAATTTCGGATAGGGATTGAGAGGGAGAAAGCGTATAAGTTCCTTCTTTGAAAGAGCCGCCTCGATCTTGGAATAATAACCAAAACGCCCAAATATTCCACGCCCAAGATGACGAGATAATGCCAGCCGCTTCTAAATCCGAGCCAATTTGTCGGGTTGAGGTTTCCCCCGGCACGTCAATATCGATCCGAACGGCTTTTTCGGTGGGAGCAAGGGGAGAAACAGCCCAATACCACCATTGATTGCCATGCCACGCACTGAAAACCAAAACCCCGGGCAAGAGGGCGAGGGTGTAAAACCATTTTAAGAAACTGCCAAAATTCATAAATTCTGGGTAATGGGTAATGGGGACTTCTGGTTCATTAAATGAAATAACTAATTTTCGCGATCGAGTTCCCGCACGAGGATCTCTTGGAGTTGAGGTTGAATATTTTGTAACTCTTCCAAGGAAAGCATTTCCACATTTCCTGTTGGGGTTTGTCTGGCGAACAAGAGCAGAGGGTCGAGAGGCGTATAAATTTCATACTCTTGTTCTTGGTGGTAAAAGTGGGTCAAAAATTGAAACTGTTCTGATTCTAGCGTGTCTTCCTCGGTCTCAATTTCTAGGGTGAGGATATTATCTTCATCGGGTTCGGGTAATTCTCCATTGACCGTGAGGGTATAGGCGGCTCGCTCGATAGTGAGGTTTCGCTCGGCTAAAACAGCTTTCGCATCCTCGAAAATACGATCGATTTCTTCGGGGTCTTCTACCCAAGTGGCTTCGGCATCTTCGCGATCGCTCTCCCAAGCAATAATCGTAATCGGAATATCGAGAGGGAGAAGCAAAAAATAAGTCGTCTCATTTTGTCGAAAAGAATGCTCGATGGAACAGCAAAGGCTTTGTCCGACTTCGTCGGTAAGCGTAATGCTGCGAGGCGGATCGGAACTATTTTGAGGAAAAGATGCCATATGCAATCTCAATTATCAATAGGTCGATTAAATTTGGCGAATGGCGGTGCGACCTACCGGAACAATCGAATTCGCCAAGGGAATACGCACCAAGAGATGATTCGCTATCCCTCGACCTCAATTATTAACGATCGCCTATCAATTATCAATCCAGCGATCGCCGTTTTCTTGCAAGCGAGACCAATCGTTTCCCAGTTGAACGGTAATATCCGAGTTTAATTCCCCGGTACTTTCCACGAGGACTTCTCCTAACCCCAAATCGTACTGGAGTTCCGTGGCACCATCGCGATCGCCGCGTTGGGCAATAATGCGAGTCTTGCCGATCGTCTTGGATACGGACTGTCCGATGAAGAAGTTCCCATAACCTTGTTCGCGTAAAATTTGTTTGAGGGTGGCGATCGCTTCCGGGTTGCCCGTACTATCTTGAATGGCAATCCGGAGAGCCGCTTTTCTCGCGGGGAGAGATTCCGTATAGCCTTGGTCGAAATGTTGTGCCATCATGGTGCGAATGCGGCGAGTGCTGGGAAGCCAATAACTGATTTCTTTCTCTCCAGTCCCATTAAAGTCTCCCGGTAACATGAGCATTTGTACGTCTTGGCGGTTGGCATGGGCAATAAAGCCGGCGAGGGCAGCAATTTCCTCAACGCTTAGATTGGTATCGATATTAGATTTCAACACTTGAATCACATCGGGAATTCGTAATAGGGTTGCAGGTCTGAGGGTTTGTTCGATAACTGCCCGCATGAGGGTTTGCTGACGTTGTACGCGACCAATATCGCCATAGCGATCGTAGCGAAAGCGCAGAAATTGAATGGCTTCTTCGCCGTCGAGATGTTGTTCTCCTTGCTTGAGATTGATATAAAGGTGTTGGCTGTGGTCGGTATATTTCATATCTTTGGGGACGTAAACTGTGACCCCCCCCAGAGCCTCGATTAGTTTTTCCACCGCTTGAATATTGACGCGGACATAGCGATCGATGGATACGCCTTCTAAGAGATTACTAATGGTTCTCGCACTCAGAGCCGCTCCACCATAATAATTGGCGGCATTGATTTTCATTTCTCCATGCCCGTCAATAAAGGTGCGAGTATCTCGAGGAATAGAGAGGACGGAGAGCTTGTAATTATCGGGATCGAAACGGACGAGGAGCATGGTATCCGTCAAGCCTTCAAAAGAATCGACAAGGGCGTGATAGCCCAAATTATCGCGGGGGGGATCGTCCAAGTCCGAGGTGAGGACTTTCGTGCCGAGAATGAGAATGTTAACTGGGCGAGTCAGTTTGGGAAAGCTCAAAGATTGAGAGGCGATCGCTTCTTTTTGATTGAAAATTGCTGCATCTTCGGGACTGAGGAGAACTTGACGTAAGGGCGTTGCCGATAAAGAGACTGCTAAAATTGCCCCCGCCGTTGCCGAAACAATACCCACCCCGGTTAACCCCAGCCAAACCCACAGCCAGCGCGCGTTTTTTTTCTCAATTTTGCGCTTTTTGACTTTGCGAATTTGGGGAGAAGTTTTGGGATAGCGACGAGGGCTGGATTTTGACTTTCTTTTCACTGACACGGGTTTCCTCATGCGGCAAAAGTTAGCGATCGATTTTGATTGTAAACCGTTCGTTTACTTTACGGTTTTACTTGGACTCTTCGCAATTTTTTACACCGCGATCGCTTGCAATTCCGGCTAAATTTAAAGATATTCACCTTGAATGTAAGTTTTTCCGCACAATTCCTTCCGCAACTTGACTGACTCCCGAGATCGCGATCGATTGACGGCGAAACAGGCGGAACATCAATACCAAACAGGTGAGAAAGTATCCCGAACTCACCAAACTATTGAGAAAAAGCAGGCGAAAGTGCAAAATTTCGTGAGTTTGCGTGCTTCCCAAGGAAAGAAGGCCGTAAACGAACAGCCAACCCAAGGCGAGGGTTATTGCTAAACGACAAACTTTGCGCTGTTGAGGCGTACCGCGATCGCTCCTTAACGTCCACAAAGCCGGCAAAACCCCAAATACTGGCATAAGATAAATATATTCTTGCAATCGTTGCAACGGTTTTTCGTAAAACGGATCGTTCATACTGAATAAAGAATAACTGGTGACTGGTGACTGGTGACTGGTGACTGGTGACTGATGACTGATATGTGGCAACCGCAATTAACTGATGATGGTTCTTTTACATTCTATTCTGAGACATTTACTGAATGCTTTCATTCCGTGCATGGAGCGAGTCAAGAGGCAGAATGTAAATATGTCCGACCCTGTCAGTTGTACCACAGGGCAAAAGAGCAAGATTGTTTGCGTTTATTAGATGTTTGCTACGGGTTAGGGTATAACAGTGCGGCGGCGATCGCGGCAATTTGGTCGGTTAATCCGACTTGTCGCATCGAACTTGTTGCTCTCGAACTCGATGTTAGCATTTCTCAAGAAGCAGCGAGCCAAGGCTTATTACTTCCTTTTTCTTCTTCTCATTGCCATCTTTCACCCCTTCTCCGTGAATTTGCTGAAACACAACGCTTGCGATCGCCTCAATTGCAGGCAGATTTATATATCGGGGATGCGCGATCGCACATTCAAACCGTCCAGCGATCGGGGTTTCGCGCCGATGCCATTTTTCTCGATCCCTTCTCCCCGCCTAAATGTCCCCAACTCTGGACGATCGAGTTTTTAGGGTGGGTTGCTCGGTGCTTGCACCCACAGGGAAGATTGGCTACTTATTCCTGTGCGGCGGCGGTGAGAACCGCTTTAGCAAGGGCGGGTTTATTTTTTGGAGCGACGGAGGGGGTCGGACGGCGATCGCCCGGTACTATTGCCAGCTTTGTTGCTCAAGGGCTTCCCCCACTATCACAACAAGAACGAGAACACCTACAAACTCGTGCAGCCATCCCTTATCGCGATCCGAACTTAAACAATGCGATCGCCAAAATCTTGCAGCAACGCCAGCAAGAACAAGAATTGTGTTCTCTCGAGGCTACCAGTCGCTGGAAAAAACGCTGGAGGCAAAAAATGAGTGACGAGTTATCCAATAACCAACAACCAACAACCAATAATCAATTTTAATTTCCGTGAAAAAACCGATCTCAAAACCCATCTCCGATAGCATACTTGAGGTAGGGTTCTTTTTAAGCTAGTGATTTCTATCTCTGAGGGGATTGAGGATTCGATCGCAAAGATTCGCGCGGATCGACCAAAAGTAATGGTTGTAGACGATCATTCGCTAACGCGACAGTTAGCGATCGATTTGTTGCAGTTGGAAGGTTATGAGGTACGAGAGGCTGAAGGTGGTGCGATCGCGCTAGAAATCGCTTCTGAGGAAAATCTCGATTTGATTTTACTGGACGTATCCCTATCAGAGATGGATGGGATTGAAGTTTGCCGTCAACTCAAGCAAAACGAACGAACGTCTCATATTCCTATTGTTTTTATGACCATTGCGGAAGATCGCCGCGTGCGTCTCGACGGACTCGAAGCTGGGGGAACGGATTTTCTGGCCAAACCCCTCGATCGCCTCGAACTTTCTGTTCGAGTAAAATCTCTCATTCGCCAAAAACGCCTCAATGAAGATTTAAACCAGTCCAAACAAGTTCTTTTTTCGATTGCCCGAGCTCTCGAATGTCGTTGCAGTAATGCCACAAATCCTTCAGAACGTTTGATAGATTTGGCACAAAGGTTTGGCCAGCATTTGCAGCTTTCCAAGTTAGATATTCAAAATCTCAAAGATGCTGCTCACCTTCACGATATCGGCACGATCGCGATTCCTGATGCCATTCTGTTAAAAACAACGCCCCTGACTGCCGAAGAACGAGAACTCATTAGCCAGCACGTTTTGATCGGCGAGCAACTCTGTCAACCCGTGCGAGAATTACAAGGGGTTTTACCCATTATCCGCCATCATCACGAACGTTGGGACGGCAGTGGCTACCCCGATGGCATTTCCGGAGAGCGTATTCCTTGGTTGGCACAAGTTTTTCAAATTATCGATATTTTTGATGCCCTGACCAGCAAGCGTCCTCACAAAAAACCCTTTGCTGCTGCCAATGCTTTGAAAATTTTACAAGAAGAAGCCGCCCGAGGGTGGAGAAATCCGGATTTAGTGATGCAGTTTTGCAGTTTTTCTGGTTAAAAGAGCGTTATTGACTTCTCTACCTCCTCAATTTTGCAACGCGATCGCGAAACCATTTCCATCTTGCCCGAAAAAGCAATTTTCATTGATAATGGAGAGAAATCGCATTCTGGATTAGACCGTGACCGAACAACAGAGCTACAAAGAAACCGTCAATCTCCCCAAAACCGACTTCAGCATGAGGGCAAATGCCGTCAAACGCGAGCCGGAATTGCAACAATTTTGGGCAGAGGAACAGATTTACGAAACCCTGTCGCGGGATAATCCGGGTGAGATTTTCGTGCTACACGATGGACCTCCCTATGCTAACGGGTCGCTGCACATGGGTCATGCCCTCAACAAGATTCTCAAAGATATTGTTAATAAATATAAAATTTTGCAAGGGCGTAAGGTTCGTTATGTTCCCGGCTGGGACTGTCACGGACTGCCTATCGAACTCAAAGTTCTGCAAAAAATGAAGCGGAAAGAGCGAGAAAAATTAACTCCTTTATCTCTGCGACAAAAAGCCAAAGAATTTGCGATCGCAGCGATGGAAGAACAGCGATCGGGGTTCAAACGCTATGGGATTTGGGGAGATTGGGACAACCCCTATTTAACCTTACAACCGGAATACGAAGCCGCTCAAGTTGCCGTCTTTGGGAAAATGGCACTAAAAGGCTATATCTATCGCGGTTTAAAGTCGGTGCATTGGAGTCCCAGTTCTAAAACCGCCCTCGCCGAAGCAGAATTAGAATATCCGGAAGGTCACACTTCTCGCAGTATTTATGTTGCTTTTCCGATGATAAAAGCGGCGGCACCAGTTGAGGAAAAATTTGCCCAATTTTTGCCCAATTTAGGAGTCGCGATCTGGACGACAACCCCTTGGACAATTCCCGCTAATTTAGGTGTGGCAATTAACCCAGAATTAACTTATGCAGTTGTCGAAATGTCTGGAGAAATTGACACGCCTCAATATTTACTCATTGCTGAGGATTTACAGGCAAGATTGAGCGAGAAATTGGGCAAAACTTTAACAATTAAAACAACCGTTAAGGGCGCAGAATTAGAAGGTTGTATTTACCAGCATCCTTTATACGATCGCGAGAGTAAAATTCTCGTGGGTGGCGATTACGTGACCACCGAATCTGGGACGGGTTTAGTGCATACGGCACCGGGTCACGGTCAAGAAGATTTTATCGTGGGAAAACGTTATGGATTGCCGATTTTATCCCCCGTTGACGAACATGGAAACTTTACCGAAGAAGCGGGAAAGTTTGCCGGTTTAAATGTTTTAAAAGATGCCAATGGTGCAATTATTGAAGCCTTAATGGAAGCCAAGTCTCTGCTTTTAGAAGAGTCTTACGTGCATAAATATCCCTACGATTGGCGCACGAAAAAACCGACTATTTTTCGGGCGACAGAACAATGGTTTGCGTCTGTGGAGGGATTCCGAGAGGAGGCATTAAAAGCGATCGCAGAAGTAGAATGGATTCCCGCTCAAGGACAAAATCGTATCACCCCAATGGTTAGCGATCGCGCAGATTGGTGCATCTCTCGCCAGCGCAGTTGGGGAATGCCGATTCCCGTTTTTTACGATGAGGAAACCAACGAACCTTTAGTTACTCAAGAAACGATCGACCATATTCAGGAAATTATCCGCGATCGCGGTTCCGATGCGTGGTGGGAATTATCGGTTGAAGCGTTATTACCGGAACAATATCGCAACAATGGTAAGACTTATCGGAAAGGTATGGATACAATGGATGTTTGGTTTGATTCTGGCTCATCTTGGTCAGCCGTGGCTGATAGTCGAGCAGAATTAAAATATCCCGTAGATATGTATTTGGAAGGATCGGATCAGCATCGCGGTTGGTTTCAATCCAGCTTACTCACCAGTGTGGCAACTAACAGTTGCGCCCCTTATAAAACCGTATTAACTCATGGATTTGCCCTCGATGAAAAAGGATATAAAATGAGTAAATCCTTGGGGAATGTTTTCGATCCCAATAAAATTATTGAAGGAGGAAATAATAAGAAAAAAGAACCGCCCTACGGTGCCGATGTGCTGCGTTTATGGGTGTCTTCCGTAGACTATTCCTCTGATGTTCTCATTGGGAACAATATTATCAAGCAACTTTCTGATGTCTATCGTAAGATTCGTAATACAGCGCGGTTTTTATTGGGGAATCTCCATGATTTCGACCCCGAAAAAAATGCAGTTGCTTATACGGAGATGTCAGAATTAGATAAGTATATGCTGCATCGGATAACAGAAGTTTTTGACGACATTACCGATGCGTTTAATACCTATCAATTTTATCGTTTCTTCCAAACCGTGCAGAATTTCTGTGTTGTCGATCTGTCTAATTTCTATTTGGATATTGCCAAGGATCGCCTCTATATTTCTGCCTTGAATTCTCCCCGTCGTCGCAGTTGTCAAACTGTGTTAGCGATCGCCTTGGAAAACATCGCTAAATCCATCGCCCCGGTATTGTCTCACATGGCGGAAGATATCTGGCAATTTTTACCCTACAAGACTCCTTACAAGTCCGTTTTCGCCTCCGGTTGGCTGAAAATGGAATCAGAATGGAAAAAGCCAGAACTAACCGCGTCTTGGACAAATTTACGAGATGTCCGAACCGAAGTCAATAAAGTGATGGAACAAGCACGCAGCGAGAAAGCGATCGGTTCTTCCTTGGATGCAAAGGTGTTACTTTATGTCTCCGATGTAGAACTGAAGAAATCTTTGCAAGCATTCAATCCTACGGATAGTTTGCAAGGCAATCATATTGACGAACTCCGCTATTTATTTCTCGCTTCTCAAGTTGAATTGGTCGATTCTCTCGATCGCATTCAAACCGCAGAATATAAAAGCGAATCCGATAAAATTGCCATTGGAATTGTGAAAGCAGAGGGAGAAAAATGCGATCGCTGTTGGAATTATTCCACTTCTGTCGGGAAATCCAGCGAACATCCCCTACTCTGCGATCGCTGTGAATCTGCATTAGCGGAAACCTTTTAACCATGAACAATACTCCTGTCAATTTATACGATCGAAGATTAAGATTCTCCTTTTGCAATCGGTAAAAGCACCGTAAATGTCGTTCCGAAATTAAATTGACTTGCAACTTTAATTTGTCCGGAATGGCTTTCAACAATTGCCTTGGCGATCGCTAATCCCAATCCCGATCCCGTCGGTTGCGAGAGAGTGCGATCGCGAGATCTGGAAGGATCGACCCGGTAAAAGCGATCGAAAATATAAGGTAAATCTTTCTGGGGAATGCCTCCTCCCGTATCTTTTATCTTCACCTGCAACCACTCATGGCGGCGATCTTTTCTCACCCGTTGTAATTCAATTTCAACCTTCGCTTTTTCTGCGTCTGTCGTCGTGCGATCGCGGCGAGAATATTCGATCGCATTACTCATTAAATTCGTAAATAATCGCGCCAAACTATCCCAATCTCCCCAAACATTAAAAACGTCCTCTCCTACAGGTAAATCCTCTTGCGTTTTCGGTTCGATAATATGTAAAAATAAAGCAATACTCTCTCGTTCTGCTACAAAACGCTGTTCCTCGATCGCTTCCATTAACAACGCATCTAAGGGCAAACTTTGAAATTGATTTTGTGCGATTCCTCGATCGGATCGCGTCAAAAAGAGCAGATCGTTGACCAATTTGCCCAATCGTTGCGTTAAGCGTTCGACAATTTGCAACTGTCTTTGTTGAACCTTGGGATCGCTATCGGGATAGGCCAAGGCCATCTGCACGTTCGTTTGGATGGTTGCAATCGGGTTTCGCAATTCGTGGGACGCATCGGCGGTAAATTGTTCGAGACTTTGATAGGATTCCTTAATCGGTTCGATCGCCAGACCCGACAGCAGCCAACCGATAGCCGCCACAGAAGCCACCGTCAGACTCGTTCCCAAAATTAAGTCGTAAATTAACTTGTGACTGGGTTTGGTGACTTCAAACCAAGGATGGCTGACTCGCAAATACCCCAAAACATAGCGACCTCGTTCGATACGTTTAGTCACTTGTCGCAATAAATAGGTGGGCGAAATATGCACCGTTACTCCTCTACCTGATAACTGTAAAGGAACGCGCGGTGGAGTCCCAAAGGTTGACCAAAGTAATTCTCCTTCTGGATCGAACCATTCGAGATCGATGCGATCTTCCTCTCCCGTTTGGGTATTGTTGCGAAAACTGGCCATAATATCGACGCGATCGCCGCCTTTCGCTGCCGGTTGATGCCGAATGACCAGCGATCGTTCCACCACCTCGGTCACGTGCTTGAGGGTGTCATCCACGCGATCGATAAGGGTATTGCGTACGTAAACATAAAATCCCGTCGCAAAAACCAACAACAGGATCGCCGTAACAGTAGCATACCAAATGGCAAGATGGCGACGGGTAGCGAGGAACATAGAGAAAGAAGAGTTTGGAGTCGGGATTTATTGTACTCGCGATTGGCTGGAAAGATTTTCGACTATTGAGTTTCCATCTGTTGTTAATTCTACTACGCCGATGAATTCTGTTACTCCGAGTGAAGTTAGTCCCTCTCAAGGGGAAAATATTATCTATGCGATCGGTACTTTGGGCTATGATTTTGGCACCGAAGCACGTCGAGATTCTTTGTTTCCCAAGTTCTTAAACATCGATGTGCTTACCTTAATAATAGTCTCTAACTGCTTTAGTTTATCTATTCTTACATAACTAACATGCTCCTAGAAATAAAACTAAAAAACCCGTTCTCTGTAAGAATCGGGTGTTAAGATATCCGTATTATACTGAATTAAGCCTGTAAATTCCGCAATTCCTCTGGTTTTACGGCTCCTTTTTCGGTAATAATTGCCTCGATTAAAGCTGCCGGCGTGACATCAAAAGCAGGATTATAAAAATCAACGCCATCGGGACAAAGCCGCGTTTCTCCGACTTGATAAATCTCTTTTGGATCGCGTTCTTCGATGGGAATTTCTGTGCCAGTTTCTAACTTAAAATCAACCGTCGAAAGCGGTGCGGCCACAAAGAAAGGAATGTTATGAGCCTTAGCGATCGTAGCGACTCCATAAGTGCCAATTTTATTCGCCGCATCGCCATTGGCAGCAATGCGATCGGCTCCGACGACAACGGCATGAATTAAACCCTGTTTCATACAATGTGCTGCCATATTATCGGTAATTACCGTTACGGGGATGCCTTCTTGCACGCATTCCCAAGAGGTCAATTTTCCCCCTTGCAGGCGCGGGCGGGTTTCGTCGGCATACACTCGGGCTAAACGATTTTCTCGCCAAGCCGATCGCACGACACCTAAAGCAGTACCATAACCGGCTGTTGCTAAAGCCCCTGCATTGCAGTGGGTTAACAAAGTGAGTTTTTCAGGAGTTTTTGGGAGAATGCTTAAACCATTATCGCCAATATCTTTGCAGGTTTGTAGATCTTCGATTTGAATGGCTTTGGCGGTTTGCAACAATGCGGTTTTAATCTCTTCAACACTCCCGGATGTTTCGTTAGCGGTTTGCAATTGACGGGCGATCGCCCAAAATAAATTGACGGCGGTAGGACGAGTTTGACGCAATTTTTGAGCGACTTCCTCCAATTCAGCAAGGAAGGTGGCGCGATCGCTACTCTGGATTTCCCTCGCCCCCAAATACATTCCGTATCCAGCCGCCACCCCGATCGCTGGCGCACCCCGCACGATCATGGTTTTAATGGCTTTGGCCATGGTGGCGCTATCGGCGATCGCAACGGTAGTATATTCGGATGGAAGACAAGTTTGATCGATGAGAATGGCGCGATCGCCTTCCCAAATCACGGGATAAATTTCTGACGGCATGAGCATGGTGGGATTGACTGCGCTTTTAGAGTAAGGTGTCGGTGCGATCGCGAGCAAGAGGGGAGATATTGGCGATCGAGTTCTTCTCCAATGGTTCTGAATGCTTTTTTCAGCTACAATCCGAACTTTGGGATGATTGATTATATGCTCTAAAAGCACTTGATAAGAAGAAAATAAATTAGAAATTTGTCCCTTTGAGTGACTTCTCTATCTCTCTACCAATGTAGAAAACAAAAACACGGGTAGAGAGTTTTCCGATTTTTACAACTTTTCAACAATGGTAATGAACCGAATTGCTGCCCGTATTTCTGTTCCTCCGATCGCTTTAGCTTTGTTGGCGATCGTCTCAATGCAAGGAGGAGCCGCATTTGCAAAATCTTTATTTCCAGAGGTTGGAGCCGGTGGCATGTTATTCATGCGCGTGGGTTTTGCTGCGATTCTTCTTTTTGTTTTTTGGCAACCCAAACTAACTCTTCAGATCCGAGAAAATTTTAAATTATTATGCCTTTTTGGTATAGTTATGGCTTTGATGAGTCTTTCTTTTTATGAGGCACTCGATCGCATTCCTTTGGGAATTGCTTCCGCATTAGAATTTACAGGTCCTTTAGGGTTAGCCGCATTAAAATCGCAAAGAAAACTTGATTTTATTTGGGTTTTGCTGGCTGCGATCGGCTTATTACTTCTCGCACCGATCGGGGGATTTGTTTTAGATATTTGGGGAATTATTCTCGCACTCATAGCGGCTTTTTTCTTAGCAACTTATATTGTTTTATCCGCTCGAGTCGGAAAAGTCATACCGGGAGTTGCAGGATTAGCTTGGGCAATGGCAATTGGTGGAGTAATCTTAATGCCGATCGGTATATTATCCGCAGGTAGTACGCTTTTGCAACCTCGGGTGTTACTTTTAGGGTTTGGCGTGGCAATTTTGTCGTCGGCGTTACCCTATTCTTTAGAAATGGCAGCATTGCGATCGCTTCCCCTTAATGTCTTTGGTGTCTTAAAAAGTCTTGAACCCGTCGCTGCTGCTTTGGCAGGGTTTTTGGTACTCGGAGAAATGTTAACCTTGAGAGCAACAGTGGCAATTCTTTTGATTTCTTTCGCTGCTGCGGGAGTCTCTCGATTTCGCGATCGCACTTCAGAGTGAGGGTTAATCAAGAGATATGAAGGCGCGATCGCAAGCAAGAGAATTAATCCACGACGCGAATAAAGCCCATTCTGACGCGATCGTAGATGGCACGCACGCGATCGCTTTGTTCTCGCGTTAAGGCAGAATCTTCTAAGAGGGCATTTTGTAAGATCTGGCGATCGCGCAAGGTAATCTTTCCGGTGGCAAAAATCTTTTCAATGCTCATTTGCAAGGTTGTCGCGATCGAAGTCTGAGAGTCTGGCAATTCGGAAATCTCGAACATGGGTTTTAAGATTAAGGGGTCAGACCCATCGGAGTCTATGTTTCCACTATGGCTTATTCTCTGGCGAGTGTAAATAGAGAAAAACTGATAAAAGTTGATAAATTTGAGCAGAAGACAATCGGCAGAAGTTGCGATTATCGGTCATTTTTCATTCTTTCACGAAAATAATCTCGGTATAGATCGCAACTAACCGTGACTTGATTGCCGTCTAAATGAACTAAGCCCATACTGTGTAATTTAAAGGCTTCGACTTGCTCTAAGGCGATCGGGAGATAGGAAGCGATCGCTTGTTTGAACGCTGCAAATAAAGGGGGATTTTGTTGAAAATACCAGAGGCATCGATGCAGGTGATCTCGATAAATTCCTGTATCTGTTGGAGCAGTTTCTAGTAACTCGTTGAATGTGAGTTCTTCTCGTGCTAAACGATATAAAGATAAACGGATCAAATAAGGATGACCGGCTAATAAGCGCATTAATTGAGCAATTTGTTTTCGATCTAATGTTAGTTTGTGACGTTGTACCAGTTCTTGCACCTGTTCGGTTGTAAAGGGTTGCAATTCAACTCTCACGCCAATATTGAGCGGAGATTGGTTAATATCTAAAGGGATATAAATTTCGGTAGAATGTACCATCACGAGTCGCAGTTTTTGCCAGAGCAGATCGGTTTTCGTTTTTTCGTGCCAAAATCGCAAAAGACTGAGAAATTCTCGGGCAATTTCCGGATTTTCAATAATTTCGTTCACTTCATCAAAAGCAAAGACAATCGGACTATCCACTCGCGCAAAAAGATATCCTTGCAAATATAGCGTACAACTCATTTTACTGCCCAAATCTTCATCCCAAAACTCATCTAAGTTCGGTTTCAAGCCAACTTGCAAGCTGAGATTGGCACATAACCAACGCAATAACCGATTGATATCTGTAAGGACTGAGGCTTCTGCTTGTTGAAAATGCAATAATCCTGTTTTATAGCCCTGTTGGTTTGCCCGAGCCAGAATTCTCATCATTAGGGAAGTTTTACCCATTTGTCGAGGGGCTTTGATGCGAATAAATGCACCGTTGCGGGTAATTTCTTCATAACATCTTTGTTCGTGAGGCGATCGCTCGATATAAAAAGGTGAGTTTAAAGGAACGCTCTCGAGAGGAAGTTCTAAATTGAGAGATATTGGCGAGGTAGGAGGTGCGATCGTATCAGATATGGATGGCAAAGTGGCGATCGCGGTGCCATTTTCAATATTTTGGGGTTGCGTCTCGGCCATATTTCGCTCTACCACCGATTGTAGAGTGGTTTTGGTCACTTTTTCTCCAAAGGCTTGAGACAGCAAACGCCATAATTTCGGCGCAACTCCTTGTTTGATGTAATTGGAGGAATAACCGTATTCTTTGGCGATACTATCGTAAGTTTTTTTGGTTCTTTGCCATGATTCGCGCAAGATAATCCGTTGGAGATCGTTGAGATGTTCCTCCGTTGTTGCATAAACGGATGACTCAACAAATTGTAAAACTTCTTCAATACTTTTCATAAATATTATTCATAACAACAGCATGAGGAATATAAGAGATAAAGGCACACCGATCGCTGATGGGAAATGGCAAGAAAGGTCAACTGTGATTGTAAACGATTCCTCGATAGGACGGTGGGATTACCTTGGGAAGTTATTGTTAAATTGTACTAAAATGATAGTATTCTTGAGAAATAGAGTAGAGAAAATAAAATTTTTTCAATGAAACAAAAACATCGCGTTAAAAATAAATTAGTAGTTTGGTTGCAGCGCTTTTTAAGTTTGCTAGCGATTTTATTCCTAGCGGGGTTTTGGCTCATTCTCGGCACTCGCCCGGTTTTAGCACAAGATAACACGGTTAACTATACGCTTACGGAACTGCACTATCAAGATTTCTCTGGACAAAACCTAGCGGGAACGAGTTTTGCGGGGGCAGATTTGCGAGGTTGTAATTTTAGCAATGCCAATTTACAAGGAACAATTTTGACGAAAGCTGCTTTTTTTCAAGCAGATTTATCGGGGGCCAATTTAAGTAGTGCGTTAATGGATCGGGTAATTTTCGATTCTGCTAATTTAAGTAATGCGATTTTACACGATGTGATTGCGACCGGTACCCGCTTTTTTGATGCCGAGATTACAGGGGCTGATTTTTCAGGGGCGCTTTTAGACCGCTATCAGATTCGCTTATTGTGCGATCGCGCTGAAGGGGTTAATCCGATAACAGGAGTGAATACACGAGAGAGCTTATTTTGCGATTGACAGGGGAAATACTTTGCAGAGATTCGCGATCGCATCTTCAAATAAAAATAAAATCTTAGCAGAAGAAGTGAGGAGAAATGAAAAGGGTAAATTAAACGATGCGATCGCCGGACAGAATATGAAAATTTTAATTTTAAGCGACTTACATCTAGAATTCCAAGAGTTTCACATTCCCGATACGGATGCGGATTTAATTATCCTCGCAGGGGATATTCATATCGGTTCTAGGGGATTATTATGGGCAATGCAGGAGGTTAGCGATCGCCCTATTTTGTATATTTTAGGCAATCACGAATATTATACCCAAGCATATCCTAAACTTCTCAATCGCTTAAAAGAAGAAGCAAAGGAAACGAATATTCATATTTTAGAAAACGATCGTTTTATTTTCAACAATGTCACTTTTCTCGGCTGCACCCTCTGGACAAATTTTAGATTATTTGGCGATCCCATGAGTGCTGGATACGAAGCCACAAAAAAAATGAATGACTATCGTAAAATTCGCCTTAGTCCCCAATATTCTCGACTGCGATCGCGAGATACGGCAATGATTCATCAAAAATCTTTTTCTTGGCTACAAACTAATTTTAGACAGACTGAAACCTCTAAAACCGTTGTCATTACCCATCACGCACCGAGTCAAAAATCCGTTCCATGCCAATCTTTACTGGATATTTTAACGGCAGCTTATGCGTCAAATCTTGATGCTGCGATCGCCGAATCTAATGTAAATTTATGGATTCACGGACATTTACACCACTCTGTCGATTATTGTATTGGTAATACGCGAATTATTTCTAACCCTCGCGGATATCCCGAAAAATTTAACTCACACTTCGATCCGATGTTTATGGTAGAAATTTAGTCTATAAAATTTCTCGCCCTGTGAGAATTTTTCGCACCTCTAACATTGCCGAATAGGTGGGGAGAATATGTAAAGTTTCCTCACTAGGACTGTTTTCTAAAGCAGTTTGAATCGCTTCTTGTAAATTTTCTTTAACAATAAGATTCAGATTTTTTGAGTCTATTTCTCGGGTTGCTTGGCTGTATTTAAGACGCAAAGCCATATCGTAAACGCGATCGCCACTGACGACAATTGTTCCTCCCAAACTGACCAATTTTTCTGTATCGACATCCCAAATCCAAGAAACATCTGTTCCATCAGGAATGCGATCGTTCAGAACAATCAAAGTTGTTGAAGAGTTGCCCTCTATTTTGATATCATTAACGGCGCGGATGGTTTCATTCATGCCGACGGGATTTTTGGAGAGTAAAATGCGGACGTGCTTTCCTTTCACGGTTAATTCTTCTGCCCGTCCAAAAGCGGCCCGGAAACTTTTAATAGTTGTATTGATACGATCTTGCGAGATGCCGATCTCCTGTGCTAATAATCCAGCAGCAAGTGTGTTGTACTTGTTATAAATACCGATTAAAATTTGACCCCATTCTTGACTATTGAGAGATGTTTCACTCTTTTTGAAATCACATTTGGGGCAACGATAATCGCCGAGATGAGAGAGATAAACCCCTTGATAATCTAATAAATGACCGCAACTGGGACAGTAAATCGAATCAACCGCATGAGGAATTTCTTCGAGATAGCGATCGGGTTCGTTTAACCCGAAAAAGATAACTTTTTGAGATAAATTTTGTCCTAAATAGGAAAGAGTCGGATCGTCAGCATTGAGAATCACGACAGTCTCTTGAGGAAGGGGTGCGATCGCTTGTTGCCAGCGAAAACTAATTGTATCGACTTCACCATAACGATCTAATTGATCGCGAAACAAATTTAAGCCTAAGATATAACGAGGACGACAATCTCGCAGCACTAGAGGTAAAATATTTTCATCCACTTCTAAAATTGCATAATCGGTTTTGAGTTGTCCGATTAAATTTGTATCGGCTAAAAGCGCAGTAATTAAGCCATTAATTAAGTTCGCACCTGTGGCATTATGGGTAACATTTGCGCCACAATCTTCGAGTATTTTTCGTAATAAAAGAGAGGTGGTAGTTTTGCCATTTGTGCCAACAATGAGAATAACACCCTGTTTGACTTGTTCAAAGAGTAACGGTAACAAACGAGGATGAATGCGTCGAGAAACCTCCCCCGGAAGCACGCTAGCTGCCCCTAATTTTAAGCCTTTGACAATAGCAGTAACAGTTTTGGCAACCCCTACAGCAAGTCCTAAACGAATGCGATCGAATACGTTCATGTGTTCGGTTATCGATGACTAATCCCCAATTATCAACCATTGAGGAGCGATTATCAATACATTTTGCGATCGCGACAAGTATTTTCAGCGAAACGCCCATTATCATAGATAAGCACAGGCTAATTCAGGCAAACGAAACCCTATGAAAGCATTGCGCTGGTTTTTTTCTATTCTCCTTGCTTTAATTCTCGCGATCGCTTTGATTTTCTCTCTACCTACCACGGCGATCGTACAACAAATTACTAACGCTCAAACCGTTAAAACTTGGTTTAATGAGAGTAATGCTTACGATGAATTTCTTGCCTCTGCGTTTCAAGAAAAGTTACAAGCAATGATTCCTCAAATTCCCAATTTTCCCGTGAGTGGGAATAGCCAAATTTTTACCGCGATCGCACAATCTCTTCCCGATGATTTCGTACAAAATTCATTTGAGACAGTTCTCGACGCACATTTTGACTACTTTCACCGTCGCAAAGATCGAGTTGAATTTACTATTAATTTAACCGATATTACTCAAAGTTCCGATCCCAATATTCCTCAGCTACCTCCAAGCAATTTGCCGATCCCTCTGCCGATCGATCCATCGCAATTAAACCCTTCTCAATTACCCAGTAATGGTATATCTGACAAACTGACAATTACTGAAGAAGATATCCAACTTGATTATGAAAAACTGGCAAATATCCGCAAATTTTTTGGGATCGCAACCCTAATTCCTCGGTTGAGTTATGGGTTTATTCTCTTTCTCTCGATCTTCCTGCTGGCGATCGCACCTCGTCCTTGGCGCAATGGTTTATTTATGCTGGGTTTGACATGGCTTTCCAGTACAATATTCGTTGGAATTGTCTCTTTTAGCGCAAGATCCACTTCGCTGAATGCGCTGCAAACTCAACTCAACAGTACTATAGTTCAAGAAGATCCTGCCGCCGGAAATTTGCTTTTAAAAACCGCGATCGTTGCTCATACTTCCATTATAGATCGCATTATCTTTCTCTCGGTCATTGGGATTGTATTTGGATTAATTTGTCTTGCGATCGCATATATTAGTCGGCGTACTTCTGATTAAAAACTGAAACGATCGCGAACTATTGCTAATTACACTTGAATGAATTGTTCCTGTTGATGTAAGTAGCTTTCTATTGCTGCATTAGCTAATTGACTCATTGCTTGTCCAAAGCGACTTGCTCTCGCTTTTAAGCGGGTATGAAGCCCATGCTCAATTCTTATTGGTGACTTTAATTTATCTCGCTCTAATTCTATAGCAATATCAGATTTTTGCAAGTATATTTCTATCGCTTTACTTGCAACTTGACGCATATTCTTGTTTTGATATTTTGCTACTTTCCTTAAAAGGTCATGAATAGTAGCTGAAACTTTAATTGTTGGGTCATGATTATCTAGCAAAGGTGACGATAATGAAAGAAATTTCCAATTCGGATCGGTATTGTAATTTTCTCTCTCGAACCAAGGTTTCATCTTGCGATCGAACATGAGAATATTTTCGATTCTTTCTAGAAAAGTAATTTCATAGTTGAATAAAAATACTGCATCTCCTTGAAAATTTTTTAAGATATTTAATACAAATAAAAGTAAAGTTTTTCTTGCTCGATTGTATTCTGGATCATTGGTATTTAAACGAAACCAAATATCAATCTGAGGAGTAAACCCAAACGCATCAGCTATGCTATTTTGAGTCCGTTCTGAAACTTTATTTACACCTAGAATCATTCCAGAAGTAAATATTGTTGGGTTTTCTACCTCTTTTTCAATCCACTCAAAACTTATTGAATTTGAGACAATTTCTAGAACTTGTAGAGGTTCAATGACTGTGGAAATTTTTAATTGATAGGAAAGAGACATTTTTGTTGTTAAACCTCCGTTAATTGTTTTTTTGATTAATCAAAAGGATAGAATGATACAATATTACCATCTTTAATTAACAAGATTTCTTTAAGATTGGGAATTGGAGCATTTACCAATTGTTGACGTAATTTTTTTAAAGAAATTTTAGTATCATCAAGATTGAGAACAATGCGTTCAGCCTGTTTTTTATTAACTTTTTCAGCGATTACATCTAACAGATTGCGAGCATTTGCTGTTTTTGGTGAGTAACAATCGAAGATTTTTCCTTCAATTTTATAATCTGGTTGTTTATATCCAGTGACGTTGGGATTCTGTTCTATATTATAGCCTGCCTTGGCCAGAGTCATCGCCGATTCATTTTCTCGCCTTAGCGATCGCTTCGTCTCATCATCCTCATTATCTTCAATTTGAGTTGATGTTCCCAGTGGTATTCCTCCTAAACTTTGAGATGGGACAGTGCGATCGCTTATATTAATCTTTTCTGTTAATCTTCTTTATGGTATCGTAATTCAGTCATCATAATTCACCTAAAAAACACAATATTTTTCCAAAAACGTAGCGCGATCGCTCAAACTCACCCTCTTAAACTCTCTATGCTAGAAACAGTTTCACCCGCACTTCAAAATACTCCTGTTTTAATTTCTCCTCCCATTATCCCAGAGCAACTAAAACTTGAAGAAACTTTAAATTTAGGAGTTTTAGCATCCGGAAGCGGAAGTAACTTTGAAGCGATCGCTCGCGCTATTGAAGCCGGACAACTGAATGCTAAAATACAAGTCCTTATTTACAATAAACCCAAAGCCAAAGCGGTAGAACGCGCAAAAAATCTCGGCATTCCCGCTGTTCTTTTAAATCATAAACATTATCAAAGTCGAGAAGCACTGGATTTCGCTATTGTTGAAACCCTACAAAAGTATCAAGCTGATTGGGTCATTATGGCAGGCTGGATGCGAATTGTCACCTCAACCTTACTCGATGCTTTTCGCGATCGCGTTATCAATATTCACCCCAGTTTACTCCCCAGTTTCCCCGGAATTAAAGCCGTAGAACAAGCTCTCGCCGCCGGAGTCAAAGTAACGGGATGTAGCGTCCATTTAGCATGCGTAGAAGTCGATAGCGGTCCCATTCTCATGCAAGCTGTTGTTCCCATCTTACCCGAGGATACCTCAGATACCCTTCACGCCCGCATTCAAGTCCAAGAACATCGCATTTTTCCTCCCGCGATCGCCCTTGCAGCTCAACAGTTCGCTAAGAATCCCAATAGCCCTCCAATAAGTCCGAAAGAAAGCAGATAAAAAACAACAATAACTCAGATATAATAGATTGAGTTGTTTTAGCGGGATCGATTATGCGTGAGAGAGCGATCGACAGTCTTTGGGCTACAGGAGTCGGTATCGGTGTTGGTATTACAGCCTCTTTACTGTTTTCTTCCAGTAAAGCGATCGCTCTATTTTGTGGCCTTAGTGCCAGTGCAACAGTCGGTGCATCGGTTCTAAGAGTGAGAAATATTGTTGAAAAAGAACAGCAAAAAACCCGCACCCAACTCGATCGCATTCTCACTCAACTCGATCCCGACTATTATGCCGCATTACCCAACCTTAAAACCGCGAAAAAGAACGAGGGAAAATTACCGAGTTCTCCAGAAGTAGAAATTAGCGAACCGGAATGCGATCGCGCGATTGCATGGTTAAACAGTCGCAATATTGAAGTCAAAAACTATCACAAACCCGCTCCAGAAGATCGAGTTTTCAATCATATTGCCTTGCTTCTCGGTCGCAGATACGATCTCGTCAAACGTCTTTATTTAAAAATTAAACGCAATCACCACGACAGTCAAAGTTTTTCTCTCAATTTATCCTCTCGTCCCCCTCAAGAAATTGGCGCTTGTACCCAATTTGGTAAAACTCTCTTCGAGCGAGCATTTTTAAAAGAATATCGCTATCAACGCAATAATAAAACAATTCACGCTAATACAATTAAAGAAGGAGGCATCAAACGTTTTTTTGATGGTAACTGGTTCGAGCGTTTTATCAAGCTGGAAATTGTTGAAATTTTAGCCGCACAAGAACTTCGCTATCAACTTCTCGTTAACTCGCAAATTATTCTGGCGACAGGAGAGGATTTTGAGCTAGATATGCTCTTTTTGATTGAAGGCGAACCGCTTTGGATTGAATGTAAAACTGGCGATTATCAAGGACATATTGAGAAATATTCTAAATTTAGAAGTACATTAGGAATCAGTCCCGATCGCGCTCTTCTCGTCATCCTCGATCTCAAAGATGAATTGACAGAAAGTTTAACCAGTTTATACGGCCTTCGCGTTCTCAATCAAAATAACTTATTATCATTTATCAGTGATTCTATTGTGGAAAATTAAGACTTCAAGATCGTGACAAATCTAACATAAAATTAATTAATGAGAAGCCTTTTTTGTGCCATTGATAATTCAAATTAGGCTGATAACAACTGTTTTTAAATCTATGCCCTTCCCAGAGAGACAAAATCAAGATAAAATAGTAGAGAAAACCATATCAATTTAGTAGAACGATTGGGAAAAAGTAGTACAGATAAGTAGCACCCATAAAACGATGCCCGAGTAAAGCAAAAAAAGCTCGAATCTTTAGCATTTTCCCATTACTTCAATTTTACGGAGTTGTTTACCCTATGACTTCCTCTCAGGAACGAATTGTCCCAACAGATTTAAGAAATGAAATGTCGCGCTCCTATCTCGAATACGCGATGAGCGTAATCGTGGGGCGGGCATTACCCGATGCGAGAGACGGTCTCAAACCCGTTCACCGCCGCATTCTCTACGCCATGTACGAGTTGGGACTCACCCCCGAACGTCCCTTCCGGAAATGCGCGAGGGTTGTTGGAGAAGTTCTTGGGAAGTACCACCCTCACGGCGATACGGCGGTTTATGATGCCCTCGTGCGGATGGCGCAGGATTTTTCCATGCGTAATCCTCTGATTAACGGTCACGGTAACTTTGGCTCCGTGGACAACGATCCCCCCGCCGCCATGCGTTACACGGAATGTCGCTTGCAATCTTTAGCCACCAATGCTTTATTGCGAGACATCGAAGCAGAAACCGTTGATTTTGCCGATACCTTTGACGGGGCGCAACAAGAACCCGTCGTCCTCCCTTCCCGCATTCCGCAACTTTTGCTGAACGGTTCTTCGGGAATTGCCGTGGGGATGGCCACCAATATTCCCCCCCATAATTTAGGGGAAGTCATCGACGGATTAATTGCCCTGATTGAAAACCCAGAAGTTACCATTCAAGACCTGCGACACTATATCAAAGGCCCTGATTTTCCGACGGGAGCGCAAATTTTAGGACATGCCGGCATCCGCGATGCCTATACCACCGGACGCGGTTCGATTACCATGCAGGGGGTCGCAGCGATCGAACTGATCGAACATCGCGGCCGTCCCGATCGCGAGGCCATTATCGTCACTCAACTGCCCTATCAAACCAACAAGGCCGCGTTAATTGAAAAAATAGCCGATCTCGTTAACGATAAACGCATTGATGGCATCTCCGACATTCGCGATGAAAGCGATCGCGATGGCATGCGAATTGTCATCGAATTAAAACGAGATGCGATCGCTCGAGTCGTCCTCAATAATCTCTACAAACAAACCCCCCTACGCAGCAATTTCGGGGCCAATATGCTGGCCTTGGTCAACGGAGAACCCCAACTCCTCGATCTAAAGTGCTTTTTGCAAGTGTTCCTCGATTTTCGCATCGAAGCCATTACTCGTCGTACCCAGTATAAACTCCGCAAGGCCCGGGAACGCGACCACATTTTGCAAGGATTGCTCATTGCGCTAGAAAACTTAGATGCAGTGATTCGACTCATTCGCCAAGCGGCGGATACCGCAACGGCAAAACAGCAATTAGTGGAGAGTTTTGGACTTTCAGAAGTTCAGGCTGATGCCATTTTACAAATGCAGTTACGTCGTTTAACTGCTTTAGAAGCCGAGAAAATTCAGGCAGAACATGAAGAATTACTGGCAACGATCGCAGACTTAGAAGATATTTTGGCCCGGCGAGAGCGGATCGAAGCCATTATTGTCGAGGAAGTCACAGAAATTAAGAACATTCATGCGACTCCTCGACGCACGGAGATTCTGGCCGCAGAAGGAGAATTAGACGAAACCGATCTCATCGCCAACGAACCCGTTGTCATTCTTCTCACCGAACAAGGATATATCAAGCGGATGCCCGTGGATACCTTCGAGGCACAAAACCGCGCCACTCGCGGACGGGCGGGGGCCAAAATCAAGGAAGATGATGCCGTCGAACATTTCTTAACCTGTTGCGATCACGATATGGTGCTATTTTTTAGCGATCGCGGAGTCGTTTACTCTCTCAATACTTACAAAATTCCCACGGCATCCCGGACGGCACGGGGAGCGCCCATTGTCCAACTTCTCCCCATCCCTCGGGAGGAAAAAATTACCTCGTTAATTGGTGTCAGCGAGTTTAGCGACGATGGTTATCTGGTCATGCTGACCCAAAACGGAATCATTAAGAAAACCGCATTGTCTGCCTTTAGCAATATTCGCACCAATGGTTTGATTGCCATTTCCCTCGGAGAAGGGGATAGTTTGCGCTGGGTGCGTTTGGCCAAAGAGGAAGATAGCATCATTCTCGGATCCCGGTTGGGAATGGCTATTCATTTTCAAGCCAGTCATCAACAGCTGCGACCTCTCGGACGGGCAACGCGGGGGGTGAAGTCCATGAAACTGAAGAAAAATGACAATGCGATCGGCATGGATATTTTCCCCAGTCAAGTCGTGGCGAGTCTTGCTCCCAGCACGGAAGAAGAGGAGGAAACTGAAGAAAATGGCGAGGAAACCGTAGAAACCGTAACGGATGCGGGAGAAGGCCCTTGGGTTTTGGTCATCACCGCCAAAGGTTACGGAAAGCGGGTTCCGGTGTCTCAATTCCGCCTGCAAAACCGAGCGGGAATGGGACTGCGGGCGATCAAATTCAAGTCGAAAGAGGATGAGTTAGTGGGTTTACTCGTCGTCCACCCAGGAGATGAGTTAATGCTAGTCACGAATCGAGGCGTTATTATTCGTCAAGCGGTCGATGCCATTTCTCCTCAGTCTCGCGGGGCGACGGGAGTACGGGTGCAAAAGTTGGATACAGACGATGCGATCGCTGCTGTTGCGATCGTGCCGCTTTCGGACGAAGAGGAAAGTTTTGAAGCAACTGAAGTCGAAGCCATAGAAGCTGAGGCAACTGAGGTTGAAGCAACTGAAACTGAAGTCACTGAAACTGAGGCAACTGAGATTGAAGCAACTGAAGCTGAAGTCACTGAAGTTGACACGATAACAGAAGAGAGTACGGGAGAAGAGGAATAGCGATCGCTGAGAGCGGGCATTGCCCGCTCTACTCCTTCAAGACTCGTTACGAATCCGTCACAGCTCCGAGATGGCTCGAAGAAACCAACTTCGCATATTTTGCCAAAACCCCCTTAGTATAGCGAGGTTCGGGTGCTTTCCAGTTGGCACGGCGTTGCGCTAATTCTTCGTCAGAAACATGAAGGTGTAGCGATCGCGCTTTCGCATCAATCGTAATCATATCGCCTTCTTTAACCAAAGCGATCGCGCCGCCCACCGCCGCTTCTGGAGCCACGTGACCTACAACTAACCCGTAAGTTCCTCCAGAGAAACGCCCATCGGTAATCAAGCCCACAGAATCCCCCAAACCCGCGCCAATAATGGCAGAAGTAGGGGCCAACATTTCCCGCATCCCCGGCCCTCCTTTCGGGCCTTCATAGCGCACGACGATCGCATCTCCCGCCCCGATTTTTCCCTCGAGGATTGCGCTCAAACATTCTTCCTCCGACTCAAACACCTTCGCAGGTCCCGTCATTTGCGGATTTTTCACGCCGCTAATTTTGGCCACGCCGCCAAATTCCGCTAAATTCCCTTTCAAAATGGCAAGATGCCCGGTTTGATACATGGGATTGTCCCACGGGCGAATCACATCTTGGTCGGAGGAAGGTTCATCGGGAATTTCCGCCAAAACTTCCGCAACGGTTTGCCCACTGATGGTTAAGGCATCGCCATGCAGCAAATCGTGACTCAATAACATTTTCATCACTTGAGGAATCCCTCCCGCCGCGTGCAGATTTGTGGCAACATAACGCCCGCTTGGCTTCAAATCACATAATACTGGAACGCGATTGCGAATGGTTTCAAAATCGTCGAGGGTTAAATCTACGCCAATCGTGCGAGCGATCGCTAACAAATGTAAAACCGCATTCGTCGATCCCCCGATCGCCATAATCACAGAAATGGCATTTTCAAAGGCCTTGCGGGTCAAAATCTGACGAGGGAGAATTTGCTTCCGAATCGCTGCCACCAAAACCTCAGCCGATTTTGCGGTACTCTCCGCCTTTTCCTCATCTTCGGCGGCCATCGTCGAAGAATAGGGCAAGCTCATCCCCATCACCTCAAACGCCGAAGACATGGTATTCGCCGTATACATTCCCCCGCAAGATCCTGCCCCCGGACAAGCATTGCGCTCGATCGCCATCAGGGTCTCCTCATCCATTTTCCCTGCCCCGTGCTGCCCGACCGCCTCAAAAGCACTGACCACGGTTAAATCTTGCCCGTTGTAATGTCCCGGTTTTATGGTGCCGCCATAGACAAAAATAGCGGGAATATTCATGCGGGCCATGGCGATCATCGCCCCGGGCATATTTTTATCGCAACCCCCGATCGCCAGCACGCCATCCATACTTTGAGCATTACAGGCGGTTTCAATGGCATCGGCAATGACTTCCCGCGAAACAAGGGAATATTTCATCCCTTCAGTCCCCATAGCGATACCATCGGATACAGTAATCGTCCCAAACATCTGGGGCATGGCTCCCGCCTCTCGCAGTGCGGTTTCTGCCCGTCCGGCCAGCAGATTAATCCCCATATTGCAGGGGGTAATCGTGCTATAACCGTTAGCAAGCCCGACGATAGGCTTGCTAAAATCGTCGTCCCCAAATCCCACCGCCCGTAACATGGCACGGTTGGGCGATCGCCGAACGCCTTGAGTAATGGTCTGACTTCTCCGGTTGTCCGATACATTGCTTGACATAATCTGTTCTGTTCTCCTGCTAACCCAGAAGGCAATTTTGATGAAGCTATTGCTCTATTGTCCAACTTTCCTTCCCTTCTTTTGGCAATCTTTGGGAATTTTTTGGAAATGTTAGTTTTTCTCGGGAAATACGTAAATCCCCTAAATCCTTAACAATTGTTTAAGAAAGTCTGATTGCCTTACCCGGCCTTGTTTTTACTGTATTTTCATTAAAGAAGGGATCGCGATCGCTGCCCAAACGATCGCAGGTCAATCGGTTATTCCTACAGATGAAGAATTATAACTAAATAGAAGCAATGCTCGAATAGAGCAGTCAAAACGGACAAATTTCAGGGGTGCAACATTGAAAACTATCAATAAACGGGAAGGCGATCGCCTGCCAACTTTTTCACGGTGTTGTATCGCAAAGTAATTGAGGATATGAGTAAAGGGTTATTGATGATGAATGCCGCAGAACTCTTGCAACGCTATGCAAGGGGAGAACGAGATTTTCAAGGCGCAAAACTCGAGAGCGCTTTTCTGGGTGGGGCTGATTTAAGCGATGCAAATTTGCGCGAATGCGATCTGAGTGGAGCAAACTTAATTGGTGCCAATTTAGCAAGAACCAACTTAAGAGAAGCCAACCTCAGTGAATCTCATCTTGATGCTCTTTTAAACGAAGCTAATTTAATTGGCGCTAATTTAAAAAATGCGACCTTAAAAGGGGCTAAATTAATCAATGCTTCTTTGAGAGCAGCTAATCTCCACGGTGCTATTTTGACAGGAGCAGATTTGAGTTTTGCCGTTCTCAGCGAAGCCGATTTACGTGAGAGCAATTTAAGTCGAGCCAAGTTAATTGGCTGCAACTTGGGACGAGCAAAATTAATGAACGCTTCCCTTGAAGGGGTGAATTTAGAAGGGGCGAATTTAACGAATGCGGTTTTGATGAAGGCAAATTTAGATAATGCCAATTTAGCAAAAGCAATCTTGGATGGCGCAAATTTGAGTTACGCAACGGGGGCAAAAGTCGATTTCAGTCACGCGCGTATTAGCAGTGCCAATTTAGGGAGCAGTAAGTTTCCCGAATCCAATTTTAGAGCTGCTCATATCATTTGGACAACATTACGAAGTACGGATTTTACTCGCGGTAATTTTTATAAGGCTCAATTGTGTTGGTCGAATATGACGGGAGCAATTTTAGTTGAGGCACAGTTAATTGATGCCAATATTAATAATGTCAATTTTAAGAATACGGATTTACGCGGAGCAATTATGCCGGATGCGGGAAGTCGCGATCTGAATGGAAAAGCATGAATAGTTATCAGTAAACAGTTTAATAATAAAGAGGCAATCAGTCACTGATTTAACTGCTCGAATCGCCTCTCTATTGGCTGTAGGATTAATCTAAATTCATGATTTCAATCGGTTCGATCGCCTCTGCGGGTTTAAAGCCAAAAATACGAGCATAAAAGTAAAATTCCCCGTCTAAAGCACGTTTAATATTTTCTGCCCGACGAAACCCATGTTGTTCCCCTTCAAAGGCAATATATGCAACCGGTAAACCTTTTTTCTGAATGGCTGCCACCATCATTTCTGCTTGATTGGGAGGAACAACTCGATCTTCTAACCCTTGAAAGAAAATAACGGGACAAGATAAGCGATCGGTGAAATAAATGGGAGAACGTTGGTCATAAATGTGTTTTTCTTCGGGATATTTCCCGATCAAACCATCGAGATAGCGGGATTCAAATTTATGGGTATCTTTGGCAAGAACTTCTAAATCGCTGACTCCATAATAACTCGCTCCAGCTTTAAAGACATCTTTAAAAGTTAAGGCCGCAAGGGTTGTATATCCACCTGCACTTCCTCCTGCGATCGCTAATTTTTCCCGATCTACTCGTCCTCGATCGGCTAAATATTTGGCTGCATTCGTACAGTCATCAACATCCACAATTCCCCATTTTTTGTGCAAGCGTTGGCGATATTCTCGGCCGTATCCCGTACTTCCGCCATAGTTCACATCCACAAAAGCAAAACCGCGACTCGTCCAATATTGAATTCTTAAATTAAAGGTTGCAGAAGTGGCTGCAGTGGGGCCGCCGTGACTTTTGACTAATAAGGGAGGTAAGGTTTCTGCGGGGGCGGTATAATCTTTATTCTTGGGAGGATAGAACCAAGCATAAGCAGTCTTTCCGGCTTCTGTGGGAAAGGCGATCGCTTCAGGCAGAGAAAAATAGTCCGGGTTTCCTTCAATGGTGCTTGATTTCTTTAACGTCGTGTAGTTGAGGGTGTTTAAATCTAGTTTGACAAGTTGAGTGGGTTCGAGGGGAGAACCGGCGATAAAATAAGCATATTTCCCTTGTTTTGTCAAGGAATAAATACTGGTAAAAGGAACATCTAAAGTTGTTAATTTTTGGCTTTCTAGATCGAGTTTGGCTAAATATTTGCGACCATTTTGAGAATAGGTACAAAGTATTTGCTTTTCGTTTAAAAATGTATAAGGTTTTTCGCCAAAGACCCAGTGAGGATAGCCAAATTCTGCATCTTTTTCATAAACGCATTCGCTTTTACCGTCGATAAAGCGATATAAATTCCACCAATTATTGCGATCGCTCGTAAAATATAATACGCCGTCGGGACTCCATTCCGGGGCGCAGATTGACTCTTCTTCTCCGCCGGCAATACACTGTACGTTATCTAAAGTTCCATTACTTTGTAGGGTTGCAATCCATAATTTTGTCCCATCCCAAGGCATATTGGGGTGATTCCAATCGATCCATGCTAATTGGGAACCATCTGGACTCAAGCGAGGGGAGGTATAGAAATCGCTTCCCGATACGAGTTCGCGGACTTCTCCCGTGTTTAAATCGACAGTTGAGAGGGTGTTTTTCGGCTCTCCTTCTCCTGTATGGTCTTCGCAAACGCAGATTAAGCGATCGCGATCTAAAATTGCATCGGTATAGCGTTTTTGATTTTCAGGGGTTAACGGTTGCGGTTCAGATCCCGGTACTTGCTGATAGAGTCGTTGGTCGGCAAAATTGGCAAAATAGATCGTTCCCATTGCGATTAAAAATGCCCCACCACCATACTCATGCACCCGAGTGCGAACGTTAAATGGTTGCGGCGTGATATCGATCGCATTTCCCTGAGAATCCTGTTTGACGATAACATTCCGTCCCCCTTCTGAGGGTCGCCCCTCCAACCAATAAACGGTTTCTCCATCGACGACCGCATCGACTAGCCCAATCGTTCCCGATACAATAAGATCGGCAGTAATGGGGGATTTCCATGCACCAAAAGGAGCGGTTTGGGGATGACTCATCGCGATCGCTACCATAACAAATTAGTCTTTTATTTTATCGTAGTTTAGCGGGTTAGAGAAACAAGTTATGAATTTTGGAGAAGCTGAATTACTACAAATTGCCGATCGCGTCCTTTGCGATCGCACGGGGGAACATTTAACAGATATCGAAGCGATCGTGCTACAAGGCTCTTGGCAGAAGAAAAAGTACGAAGAGATTGCCAGCGAAGCTAATTTTAATCCCGATTATATTCGCGGCACAATCGGGCAAGATTTATGGCGAAAATTATCCGATGCGTTAGGAGAAAAAGTAGAAAAGCGCAATTTTCGCAAGGCATTAGAACGACATTGGCACAACTGGAACAATTCTCACGATCGTATTCTTTCTCCTATCAAAGACACTAGAGAAATTATTGCCAATTCACGAGAATTAGAACGTCCTCAAATCGAACAATCTTTTTATCATACTTTATCACAAGCAGGGTGTTTGGTTCGTATTAAGGCTCCCTGGCAAATGGGGAAAACGCTGCTGATGGCAAAAGGATTAAATTATCGCAAGAGTCGCGGCGATCGCGTCGTTCGCTTGAGTTTGCGCCTTGCAGAAGCGTCGGATTTTGCTAGTTTAGAAAGTTTTTTACTCTGGTTTTGTACCAGTGTGACGGAAATTTTGGCCGGGGAAAATAATATTGAAAAGCATTGGCAAAGTAAGCTCGGCAATAATAAGGTGAAGTGTATGACTTATTTTGAGAAATACTTGCTTGCTGATAATCAACCTCTTACAATTGCCTTAGATGATGTCGATCGCATTTTTCCTTATGCTAAGATTGCTGGGGAGTTTTTAGGGATTCTCAGAACGCTACACGAACAGGCAAAAACGAGAAAGATTTGGCAAACATTACGATTGCTCATCGTTCATACGGAATTATACGAACAGTTGGAAATCAATCAATCGCCGTTTAATGTCGGGACGCAAATCTCTATTCCTGAATTTACCACGGAGGAAGTTTGGGAATTGTCTAAATTATATGGTTTGTCATGGGATGAGGAACAAGTTAGGAATTTAATGGAATTGATAGGGGGACATCCTGATTTAGTGCAGAAATCTTTAACTTATTTCGCCAGAGGAGAAGGAGATTTTGAGACTTTGCGAGAGAGTGCGATCGCAGAGTCGGGAATTTATGGCAGTCATTTACGCCGCTATCGTCGTTATTTAAAACAACTCCCTCAAGAAATTATTACCGTATTTGAAAAGATTTATACCGCAGAAAATTCCCTTGAGTTACAATCTTATCAGGAGAAGGAACAAGCACAGAAGTTATATAATTTGGGCTTAGTTCAGTTTAGCGATCGCGCCGTTTTTCCTCGTTATCGCTTGTATCGAGATTATTTTTACCAGTTGTTAAATTGAATTTGAGGAGGATTGATAATGCGAAGGAAAGTCAAAGAAGGTTCGCAATCGAAAAATATCCACAAAATAAGGAGAAAGCATGAAAAATCCTAATTTAGATGAAATCATATCGATCCTTAAAAATTGGTTTGTTAAGAATTACCAAGAAAACTCGATAAAAATTATTTTATATGGTTCTCAAGCACGAGGAGATGCTGGAGAATATTCGGATATTGATGTTCTAATTGTTTTAAATCGAAGATTTAATTATAGGGAGGAAATTGAGAAAACCAGTAAATTTATTGCTGATTTATCTCTAGAATATGAAACAGTGATTTCTCGTGCTTTCGTTTCTCAGGAGAGATTTAAACAAGAAAATAGCCCTTTTTTATTGAATGTACGACGAGAAGGTATTGTCTTATGACGCACGAACAACAATTACTATTAGAAAAAGCTCGATGTAGTTTAATCGGTGCAGATTTATTAATAGACAGCAATTTGGCTGAGTTAGCGGTTTCTCGTGCTTATTATGGAATGTTTTACATCGCATCTGCTTTTTGTACTATTTTTTGTGCTACTTATTGACGCATAGAGTATGAGATAATAACACTCGGGTTTAGTGCTAATATTGTTGATATCAAAAAAAGTTTAGGCAGTCATGGAAACTCAAGTTGTAATTATATTTCCTTATGGTGGTTTAAAATCAGAAATTCAAAAAGCTATTTTTGAGAAAATAGTGGAGTGTTCGTCGGCTGCGACACATGGGAGAATAGCAATTCTTGTGATTGAAGAAGCTACCAAAAACAAGATGAACCCCTCTGATTGGGACGAACTAAAAAGAGATAAACGATTAGAGATACTTTCTACGTGGTCTGTAGATACTTGTCAAAGGTGGCTGATAGGTTGGGGATATGCACTAGAGAAGTCTCAAAATGATACAGATAGAATTGTGCTATTACCTGGAGATATAGAGAGAATAGGTGATATCGATCTAAAAATTGGTCAAGATAACAATAACACCTCCATTGCAAATGCGATTGCAAATGCGATTGCAGATGCGATTCTTGCGAATACATACGAACTGTCAAATAATGTAAGACAAGATTTGGAAACACAAGGTTCGGAAACACAAGATTTAGAATCACAAGGTTTAGAATCACAATATCTTAATGATATAGATAGGTATATTAATAACATTAGGATTTTCTTTCAAAAACTGAGGATGTTTATCGAAATCGGTAACAGACAAACACAAGGTTTAGAAATTGTGATTGGAGATTATCAGAGTCAACCCCATTCGGCTAAAGAATTAATTGATATTCATGGAACTTTTCCTTTAATTGCCAATTGGTTTCGAGGCGCTTTTAGGCAAATCACTAATAATATTTTGGACGTGAACGATCCTAGCGATTGCGGATTAAGCAAACCTAGATCTGAATTCCTAAACATTCGTAAAGATGTACTCAAAAAACTTCTTGAAACCTATACTCCTTTTGCTTATGAGCAAACTTTGAATATGATTGTGCGCTGGTATATTCAAGAAAAACGCACAGATGGTATTTATAAATTTAAACTTGGTGTTTTACACGATGATAAAACATTTAGAAAATTTCGGAATTGTGTAGATCAAATCGAACGAACAGAAAGAATGTTAAGATTCGTTTGGAGGCAGATCGAGGACCCCAAACGAAATGAATTTAAGTCAGAGGAAGAGTATCAAGATGCGTATCATAAGTTTATGAAAGACTATTCAGAACACGATCGCCGTTCGACTGCTATTCGTGAAGCTGCGAATATAGCGCTAGAAAACTTTCTGATTTAAACCAAGAATATCTAAGTTATGATGCCTTGTTGTGGACAAAATCCATATCGCAATTGAATAAAGATATAGGATTTCCGTGCGATCGCTTCTGGGGAAGGATTCAGAAAAGCGATCGCCGTTTTTATAGGGATCGCAGACTTCTTCATTCACTTCCCGACAGATCGCAATATTATACTGGCCTTACTTCAGCATCAAAGCAACTTGTTTTGCGAAATAAGTAAGAATCAGATCCGCCCCTGCCCGCTTCATGCTAGTGAGGGTTTCTAAAACAATTTTTTTCTCATCGATCCAGCCCTTTTGTGCGGCGGCTTTAATCATGGCATATTCGCCACTGACATTATAAGCAGCAACAGGCATATCGCTAAATTCTTTGACGCGGCGAATGATATCCATATAGGCTAAAGCAGGTTTAACCATGACAATATCAGCCCCTTCGTCAATATCTAACTCAACCTCTTTCAATGCTTCATCCGTATTCGCCGGATCCATTTGATAGGTCTTCTTATCGCCAAACTTCGGCGCAGATTCTAGGGCATCTCGGAAGGGTCCATAATAAGCCGAAGCATATTTGGCAGAATAAGCGAGAATGCTGACATCAATATAGCCTGCCTCATCCAATCCCGCTCGAATCGCACCAATGCGACCATCCATCATATCTGATGGTGCAACCATATCGGCTCCAGCTTCAGCATGAGAAACCGACATTTTCACTAACACGTCTACCGTTTCGTCATTGAGAATCACGCCATCTTCGACAATACCATCGTGACCGTAGGTGGAAAACGGATCGAGAGCAACATCGGTAATGACAACAATTTCCGGAACTTCTTTTTTGATAGCGCGGATGCTGCGTTGTACTAAACCCTCGGGATTATAACCTTCCGTACCTTGATTATCTTTCTTATCATCCGCAACGAGAGGAAACAAAGCGATCGCATTAATTCCCAAACTATAAGCCTCAGCCACCTCTTTAACCAATAAATCGAGAGAATAGCGATAGCAATCTGGCATGGAAACAATCTCTTCTTTTTTATTCTCCCCTTCCATGACAAATACGGGGTAAATCAGATCGTTAACTGTCAGTTGCGTTTCCCGCACCATGCGCCGAAATGCAGCAGTGCGGCGCAAGCGACGAGGGCGTTGAATCAGGTCGAGGGGGTTTGAGGTAGAGTTTGCTGAAGGCATATCACTTTGAGACGAGCAAGGGTTCGTTAAATTATGGTAGAGAGGAACGTACCTCGAAAATGAAAAGTTTTATTAAGTTGTCCTGCTGTCGTCAATTCCTGCTGTCCTCAAATTAGGTCAAACATTCGATCGCTTAATTGTTCGGCTTTCTTTCTTGTTTGATATAAGGTGATAGTTCTTCCCATAAACCCGGAAAATTCGCCCGAAAAGAATCAGGTTTGGCCAGTTCCATATCTTGATAGTCAAACCCGGGAGCAACAGCTTCTCCAAGTAAACAGAATTCACCTTCTTCGAGTATTGCTGCTTTCCAACAACCACTTGGCACCAATAGCTGAGGAATCTGATCTTTAGTCATATCAAAGCCCAGTTTAAATTTTGACAATTTTCCATTTGGCTCAACAATCAAATAAGTCACGGGATAACCGCCGTGAAAATAATGAATAATATCTGATTGATTTCTGTGAAAGTGATCCAAGGGGCGATCGTCAGTCAGCATATAATAGATAGAAGTGAGCAAGTTTCTCTCACTACCTTGTCGATCTGTGTTTATCGTGGCATGAGAACGGTAAGTTTCCTGAAAATATCCTCCCTCAATATGTTTGACAAGAGACAGCTTTTTAATAATTTCATTTTTGTTCATTAGGAATAAAACCACTTAAAGCAAATTCTTTTGTGAAAAGTAACGTTATGGTTTGATTGTATTTGGTATCAGTTTAATGATATCATTAAAAGACATTTTCCGGAATAGGGGCGATCGCAGTTGTAGAGGCGATCGTTTTCTCGTTAGATAACTGATTATGATTGACAATCGCGTTAAAACCAAAAAGCGTTACAGAAAAGCGATCGCTGGACTTTCCTTGCTATTATTATCCGGAACGGCTTTTTATCTGATTTTAGTTAAACGTGGTTATCTTTTCCCAGTCAATCATTTGTGGGGAATTCTGACAAATTCTCAAGTTTCTCCTTGGCATTCTTCTCCAGACTATAGCCACTTATTAAACAGCGATCGCAATATTCCCGATATTCTCAATTCTGTTGCGATCGATAAAAGCAAAACATCTATTCTTATCAATAAATCTCAGAGCATCCTGACATTATATTACGATCGCCAGCCAATTAAATCTTATCCTGTAGTTTTCGGAGGAAATCCTACGGGAGATAAACTCAGAGAAGGCGATCGCAAAACGCCTGAAGGGGTTTTTAAAGTTCGCGATCTTTACCCTCATCAAAGTTGGTCTAAATTCATTTGGTTAGATTATCCCAACCCCAACTCATGGCGCAAGCATCTGCGAGCCAAACAACAAGGGAACATTCCAGTTAATGCCAGTATTGGCGGTGAAATTGGCATTCATGGCGTACCAGAAGGAGGGGACAATCTCATCGATCGCCAAAACAATTGGACATTGGGATGTATTTCTCTCAAAAACAAAGATGTTGATGAGATATATAGCGTTATTCAAACCGGGACAACAGTAGAAATTATCCCCTAATTGCCCTTATTCTTCCGGGTCATAAGTCGATTGCACATATAATTCCTTCAGTTGTTTTTCATCAACCGTTGCAGGTGCATCTGTTAATAGCGATCGCGCTTGTTGAGTCTTCGGAAAGGCAATCACATCTCGAATGGATTCTTCCTTCGCCAATAGCATCACCAAACGATCCAACCCATAAGCAATTCCCCCATGAGGAGGCGTTCCATATTCAAAGGCTTCCAAAAGAAACCCAAATTTTTCGGCGGCTTCTTCTTTTGATAAACCAATTGTTTCAAACACTTTTTCTTGAATATCTTTTTGATAAATTCGCAAGCTACCGCCACCAATTTCAAAGCCATTATAAACCAGATCGTAAGCCTGCGCCCTCGCTGTTTTCAAATCGTCGATATCTTCGGGGTTAGGTGCGGTAAAAGGATGATGGAGTGCCTCATAACGCTTCTCATCAGTATTCCATTCAACCATCGGAAACTCGGTAATCCAAACGAGGCTAATTTTTTCGCGATCGATCAGTCCCATTTGGTTACCAATCGTCTGACGCAATCGATCTAAAGACTTATTGACAATCTCGGCATCTCCTGCGCCAAACAAGAGTAAATAGCCTTCTTTTGCGCCTGTTTTCGCTAATAATTCTTGTTTTTGTTCCTCGCTGAGATTATCTTTAATTGCGCCAATTGTATCAATTTCTCCATCTTTTTTGACGCGGATATAAGCGATCCCTTTTGCCCCTGCGATCGTGGCTTCCTTAAATAAATCGCCACCGGGTTTAATCCGCACATTCGAGATTTTGTCGCCGTCAGGGATGGGAAGAACTTTAATAATGCCGCCTTTTTTAACTGCACCAGAAAATACTTTAAAGCCGCTATCTTTGAGCAATTCGGAAACTTCCACTAACTCTAATCCAAAACGAGTATCCGGGCGATCCGTCCCATATTTTGCGAGGGAGTCTTTATAAGTCAACCGAGGAAACGGACGCGGTAAATCGATTCCTTTCACGGTTTTGAAAATGTAACCGATTAACGCTTCATTTAACTCGATAATTTCTTCTTCCGACATGAAACTCATTTCCATGTCCAGTTGCGTAAATTCTGGCTGTCTATCGGCGCGTAAATCTTCATCGCGAAAACAACGAGCAATCTGATAATAGCGATCGCATCCCGCTACCATTAACAATTGCTTGAATAATTGCGGTGACTGAGGTAAAGCATACCATTGCCCTCCACTGACCCGGGAGGGAACGAGATAATCTCTCGCCCCTTCTGGAGTCGATTTTGTGAGGATTGGCGTTTCCACTTCAATAAAGTTCTCCTCATCTTCCAAAAAGCGCCGCATTGCTTTAACCACTTGATGACGCAAAACTAAATTTTGCGTCATGCGATCGCGTCGCAAGTCCAAATAACGATATTTCAAGCGCAATTCTTCTTTAACAGATTCCGTATCGACTGTAGAAACTTGAAACGGTAATTGCTTGCTGACACGGTTGAGAAGAGAGATGCGATCGGCAAAAATTTCCACCTCTCCCGTTGCAATTTTAGGATTTACGGAGTCTTCCGGACGTTGACGGACTTCTCCAGTGATTTCAATGACATATTCATTTCTCAACGCATCTGCATCTTCATAAGAGTCGGGAGTGCGCTCGGGATCGCTAACAATTTGGATTGTTCCCGTGCGATCGCGCAAATCGATAAAAATAACCCCACCAAGATCCCGACGGCGATCGACCCAACCACAAAGGGTGACAGTTTCGCCGACATGACTGGCTCGCAGGGCAGAACAATATTGAGTACGCATAACAATTGAGGTTTAACACAAAAAATAACGCAGTTTTATATAGTAACAGAACTTCACACTTTGCCCATTATCTTCTCCTGTCGTTCATCATAGATCGGGAATGCCGATTGTGGAGAAGATAGAGAAATGGGTTTATTTGACGCATTCCGCAAAAGTGGAAGCATCCAGAAACAGGTGACTCTCGGTCCTGCTGAAGCCTTTGCAGCCATTATGCTTTTAGTCGTCGCAGCCGATGGCTATCTCGCCGATGATGAAGTTCGCCTGCTGAATACGACCTTGGGACGAATGAGGCTCTTTCGCAGCTATTCCGGTGATGTCATGCGCCGAATGTTTGACAATATTTCAGGGATTTTGCGCCGAGATGGGGCTGATGTTTTGTTTAATGCCGCCATTGAAACACTTCCTCACGATCTTTACGATACGACCTTTGCGATCGCGACGGATCTTGTTCTGTCCGATGGTGAGGTCTCTAAGGAAGAAGAAGACTTGTTGGGAAGTCTGTGTCGAGCCTTAAATTTACCTCAAGACCAAGTGGATCAAATTATTCAGGTCATGGTCATTAAAAATAGAGGATAATAACGCGGGCGGGTCATCCTCGCCCTTTTTTTACATAGGAGAAAAGAATGGGATTATTTGATGAATTTCGCAATAGCAGTGAAATTAATTCCGGACAAATTACCCTCGGGTCCGCCAATGAAATTATCAAAGTGATGATGATTAAAAATAAAGGATAATCGAGCAAAATCCTTTGTTTCTCTGAAGAGGCGATCGCCTGTTTTTTTATCTTGTTGTTAGTCGAGAGAAAAACTGCGATCGCTCTTACCTATCCGACTCCGAAAAATAAAAATTAGTAAACGTCTAACAAAATTATTGAACTGCACTTTAGCGATCGCAACATTGTTTGCGATTACAGCATTCTATTTTCTGGGAACTCTACAAACCAGATTACTCAAGTGAGTTGAATAGTCTGGTGCGTACTGTGTCTGAATATGTACAGTATTTCTGTTGTCGCATAAGGTTTACTCTGCGATCGTTCTATCTGTCTGCTACACAAAAATATTAACAACCCTTAGTAAGTGTTTTTTTTCTTAAATTGAATATTTTTGTTAGATCTATGTTATTGTCAGATTGCTAGTCACCTAGTATGGTAACAGAACAAAATCAATGTAGGAGTTCTAAAATGAAGCTACGGAAATTAATGATTGCTTGTATCGCTTTTGTACTCGCATTTACATTTGCTTGGCCGCTACAAGCTCATGCTTACGATAAATCCTGTGTATCGCTTCTAGTCGGAGCCGGATATGCTGCAGAGATGAGAACGAAAGTAGACATTAACGGCACTATCTTATACACAGATTGGACGGGTTCATTCCCCATTGGACAAACCAAATGCCAAGATGTTGCCTTTGTTTCCGAAGGTAGCACTTTTGTAGCACAAGTCCATGCGCTCGCCGGAGAAACAAAAGAATGCACTCCAACCATCACTCAAGCAGGTGGAGCAGGATCGGCAGTATGGCAAGCTTGGGGTACAACGTTAAATGTTAAGTGTGAGATGCCATCTCTGTAGTAGGCAATGCAATCTTGCTGACTAGGAGTTTAGCGCGTTTTTCTCGTTGGATGCTTTATCTCGATCGTCTTTCCCAGATGATTCGTTAGTGAAGCACAACTCGCTTTCTTAATATTGAAAACCACGATCGTTCTTGGGAAACTAAGAGCGATTGTGTTTTTTTTAGGAAGAGAGGCGATCGCACAAAGCTATTATTAAATTTTGGCGATCGCTTAGTTTTTCGGATAACTCCTCCTGCGCGATCGCTCTCTGGGGTTGGGGATAAATTATTGTTCGATCGCTTATCGATCTGGATAAAATAAAAATGCGATCGCATCTCCTTTAGGGGGTAAAATAGAAGATTACATCCCTTTTTTTTGAGTGAGGAATTTGGCAGCGATGTCTAAGTTGCTAATCGAACAATACAAGCGAGAATTAGAAGAGTTACGACGTTATGGCGGGTCTCGCAATGAGTCTTCTCTGCGAAAGGCGTTTGAGTCTTTGTTAGGAGGATATTGTAAAACGCGGGATTTTCGTCTGATTGCAGAGTTAACTTTTAAAAATACCTATATTCGTCCGGATGGGACGGTAAAAGATGCGTTGCGGTTGGATTGGGGATATTGGGAAGCGAAGGATACGAAGGACAATTTAGATGAGGAAATCGAGAAGAAGTTAGCGAAAGGGTATCCCACAGATAATATTATTTTTGAAGATACGCGCACGGCGGTTTTATGGCAAGGGAATGCGGAAATATTGCGGGTTTCAATGGCGGACTGGGAGGCATTAGATCGGCTTTTACAGCAGTTTATTAATTACGTGCGTCCGGAGGTCAAAGATTTTCGGGAGGCGTTAGAAAAGTTTAAACAGGATGTACCTTATATTGCGGAGGAGTTACGAGAAAGAATAGCAGATGCGGCAGCGAATAATCAGAAGTTTCGGGAGGCGAGGGAGTCGTTTTTAGAGTTATGTCGCAAGTCGATTAATCCGGAAGTGACGGGGGACGATATTCGGGAGATGATGATTCAACATATTCTCACGGAGGATATTTTTACGACGGTTTTTAATGAGTCTCAGTTTCATCGGGAAAATAATATTGCCAAGTCGTTACAAGGAATTATCGAGACGTTTTTTACGGGATCGGTGCGTCGAAATACGTTAGGAAGTATCGAGCATTATTATGCGGTAATTCGACGGACGGCGGCGAATATTTCCAATTATCACGAGAAACAAAAGTTTTTAAAGGTGGTGTATGAGAATTTTTACAAGGCGTATAATCCCAAGGCGGCGGATCGGTTAGGAATTGTGTATACGCCGAATGAAATTGTTAAGTTTATGGTGGAGAGTACGGATTATTTATTACACAAACATTTTGGCAAGGTTTTGAGCGATAAAGGGGTGGAAATTTTGGATCCGGCGACGGGGACGGGGACGTTTATTACGGAGTTGATTGAATATTTGCCGGCGAGTAAGTTGAAGTATAAGTATCTCAATGAGATTCATTGCAATGAGGTGGCAATTTTGCCGTATTACATTGCCAATTTGAATATTGAGTATACTTATCAGCAGAAGATGGGGGAGTATGAGGAGTTTAAGAATATTTGTTTTATGGATACGTTGGATAATACATCTTTTGCGGGAAAGCAGTTGGATTTGTTTGCGATGACGTTGGAGAATACGGAGCGGATTAGACGGCAAAATGAGAAACAAATTTCGGTGATTATTGGCAATCCTCCTTATAATGCAAATCAGCAAGATTTCAACCGAAATAATGCTAATCGTGCTTATAAATCCATTGACGATCGCATTAAAGATACTTATATAAAACAAGGAAAAGCACAGAATCAAATTGCAGTTTATGATATGTATACCCGATTTATTCGTTGGGCAAGCGATCGTATTAGTGAAAATGGAATCATTGCATTTGTAACCAATTCTTCTTTTGTAGATGCGTTAACATTTGATGGGTTTAGAAAAGTTGTTGCTGAAGAGTTTAGCGATCTTTATGTTGTTGATTTAGGGGGAAATGTTCGTACAAATCCAAAGCTATCAGGAACAACTCATAACATTTTTGGAATTCAAACACCTGTAGCAATTACATTTTTAGTTAAGAAACAAGAAAATAAAATTCAAGATTTTAATATTGACTATATTTGTCGTCCAGAATTTGAGTTGGCTGAAGAAAAGCTAAACTTTTTAGCAACAAATCAGTTAAAAAGCTTGGATTTTGATCACATCAAACCTGACAAAAAGAACAATTGGATTGATTTAACAGATAATGATTTTGATGATTTGTTAGCACTTATAGACAAAGATGTGAAAGCAGGTTATTCTCAAGAGGCAATTTTTGAGTTGTTTTCCTCTGGTTTAAAAACACAGCGAGATGAATGGGCATATGATTTTTCTGCTGATTTCCTAACGCAAAAAATGAAAACTTTTGTTGATATATATCAGAAAACATTTAATGATAAAAATCACAAAGATAAAGATTATATAAAATGGGATAGAGAATTGAAAAAATATTTATCTCGTAGAGTGAAGAAAATCTTTGAAAACACTAAAATTGTGAAAAGTTTATATCGTCCTTATACAATAAAATATCTGTATTTTGATAAGCATTTTAATGGAATGACCTATCAAATACCGAGTATATTCCCTAAGAATACAGTTGAAAATCAAGTAATTTCGTGTACTGATGCGGGTACTCAATCACTATTTATGATTGTAGTAACCGATCGCATACCCGATATTCATTTAGTAGGAACTGCGGCTCAATGTCTCCCTCTCTACCGCTACGATAAAGAAGGAAACCGCATCGACAATATCACCGACTGGGGACTCGAACAATTTCAAACCCATTATAATAATAAAACCATCACTAAACTGGATATTTTCCACTATACCTACGCTGTCCTCCATAACCCCCAATACCGCAAAAAATACGAACTCAACCTCAAACGAGACTTTCCTCGACTTCCCTTTTACGACGACTTCCCACAATGGACAAACTGGGGTCAAAAATTAATGGAATTGCACCTCAATTACGAAACCATGACTCCCTACAAACTCCAACAGATTGATATCCCCTTAAAAGCAGGCAAACTCTATAAACCCAAACTGAAAGCAGATAAAGATAAAAATCAAATTCTCCTCGATAATATCACCACCTTGAAAGATATTCCTCCCATTGCATGGGAATACAAACTCGGCAACCGTTCTGCCTTAGAATGGATCTTAGACCAACATAAAGAAAAGAAACCTCGCGATCCCACCATCCGCGAAAAATTCAATACTTACAAATTCATCGATTATAAAGAGAAAGTTATTGACTTATTGACCCGAGTATGCACTGTTTCTGTAGCAACCATGAAAATTATCCGAGAAATGGAATCAGAACAGTAGAAAGCAATGCGATCGCACCGATCCCATAAAATCAAACCTCAACCGCAGACCAAATTCCCTCACTAAATTCAGAACATAAAGAATGAATTGAATTTTGCGTTCTCTAGTTTTTAACTGTTTTAATGTCTCTAAGCTATCCTGATAATGAACTTCCTTTTAAGCGTGACCTAAAGCCAAACCCACCACTAACATTCCCAAGACTAAAAAGGGTTGTGCGCTGGCTTGATATTTCACATCATTCTTTAAAGGATCGCGTAAGAAATACATATCTTGAAAGACGATTTGTGGAATTACCAACAACATGACCAAAGTTGCATAGAGATTCTGATGAATACTAACCAAATAACCCGCAACTCCGGCTTGAAAAGTATCAATCATAATTACACAAATCCAAGCAGCAGTGGTTACGCCAAACATTACCGGCAGAGATTTTAAACCCAATTCGCGATCGCCTTCCACACTCTTAAAATCATTGACCACTGCAATCCCCAAACCGGCCAAACTATAAAATAGGGTCAAAACTACAATTGTCCCATTTAATTCCCCAAATAGCGCATGACCTGCCCACCACGGTAAAGCAATATAACTCGAACCGAGGGCATAATTTCCCAGCCAACCATTTTTCTTTAATTTTAGTGGCGGCGCAGAATAAATATAAGCAATAAAAGCACCAAATATCGTCAAACAAACCATGACAGGAAAATCATGACCGGCCCAAATATCTAATAAGTAAGAAAGCCCCAATCCTGCGAATAGTAAAACAAGGATTTGAGCGACCACTTGAGGAACAGAAATTGCACCGGAAGGGATGGGGCGATAGGGTTCGTTAATGGCATCAATTTCGCGATCGTAAAAGTCATTTAAGGTTTGGGTATAACCTGCCATCAACGGGCCCGATAACAACATACAAGTCAACGCCATGAAAAAATCATTGACACTCCAAATATAACCGCCTGAAGAAGCCGCCCCGCAGACGACCCCCCAAATCAAAGGAATCCATGTAATGGGTTTCATTAACTGCAAGCGGATCTTCCAAATATTCGTTTCTCCCGATGCAGCCCCTTTCATGCCTAAAAGTTGACGGGTTTTAGAAGTATCTTGACTTTGTTCTGGGTTTTGTGTCATTTCAGTAAACAGTTATCAGTGAATAGTTATTAGTAGATAGTTATTAGTGGATAGTTATTTGCGATCGCTCAACAACAGATAATGGTTATCGGGACGTTAAATTTAAAATTCCTCTATTGATTTGCGATCGCAATAACTTAACTTTCCCTGAAAAACAATTCCTGCTACAGGGAAAGAATTAAATAATGGTCTTGGAATTTTGCTCCTTTTACGGGTTGTCCTGTTAAAGGTGGAGGCAAAATAATATTGCGACGGCGATCGCCTGCTTCAATGGTAATTTCTGTCCCGTATTGGGTTAACTTGACTTGCTTTTTGTCAAATCCGGGTAAAAAGACCTTAGCTTGGCGTTTGTCAATATCAACGGCAAGAGGTTGGGGAATCTCTCCCACCTCGCGAATATTGGGAAGTGCATCGGCGATCGCATTAAGATCTTTTGTATCTGGGAGTTCTGTAAACGATAGGGGTGAAAATTCTCCGGTTAACGAGTTATTCGCCTTGGCTCGATTCCAGAATACGCCCCCGACGTGAACCCCAGCTAACTGTGCGCTTCCCCATAAATATTTAGCCATTGCGATCGCGACGGGGTCGTTATTCGTCACCAAATACGCTAAAACTCTTTTGGGATCGGCCACTGCTGCAATGCCTTCCTCTAACAAGGTTCGCGTTTCGCCGATGGGTTCTTCGGCGAAATTATCCAAAGACCACGACACATTAAAAATTGCTGAGGTGATGGGTTGGATGAAAGGAGAAAGCGCTTTTCCCAAATCCGACTCCAAGATTAATTCCCGGAAGCGACGGATATACCAATTGGTATTATCCGGTACGGCCAGGGCGCTAATTAATGCCAAATCTGCTGTACCATCGTAGACGATCGCATCAAATTTCTGGCTGGCGTTATAATTGCGAATTTCGTAGAGACCGAGAGCGCTTTCAAACCCCGGAAATGTCCCCAATTCCTGTCCGTAGACATTCTTTAAGGTAGAGAAGCGCAAGTATTTGGCCTCAAATTCCTTGACTTCTTCCCAACTTTTTGCTAATAAAACAGGCGTGTCAAATTGTACTGCCCAGAGATTGGGTTCGATTTCCTCGGGTTCAACTCCTAGCGATCGCCCGAGCAATAAACCAAAGGCCGGACTGGGATCTTGACTAGCCAAAAGAACGCGATCGCCGTTTTTAGCAAGTTTTTTGGCGGCGGCGATCGCAACGGTGGTACAACCCACTCCGCCTTTTCCTAAAAAAGTTATCAGGTGAGCCATTACAATATTTTCAACAGGATATCTTAAACTGCTTTGAGTTCGTCTTCAAAGAACCAACTCGCGCTTTTGTCGTCAAATTCGACAACAACGCCAACACCACTACCATCGGTCATTTTGTAACCGGTAATCGTACCGACTGCGCCGAGTTTTTTGGCGACATCTTGACCGACGCGATCGCGAATCCGACAAATTTTAACTTTTTTCCCGATTTCCATTCCGACTCCAATTTATAATTTGATGTAAAAATTTTGACCACTACACAGTTTACGGGAAAAGGGGATGCGGGGGAAGAAGTAACGAGTAATGAATAACGCGAAATCCCCAATCCGATTAATTGATGTGAAGGCGATCGCCGTTGAAAAAAATAGCGATCGCTCTCGGGACTGATGCGATCGCCCTCTAATCACTCTTCAAATTGAAGGGGTTTAGAGAGTGAAGTTTCCTGAGATTACGGAAGTCCTCGCTCTTAACCAATTTAGGAGAATTACCCATTTTAACGCATCCTTCCATGAGACAATCAAAAACGCACCTCTCCTCAAATCCCAACGCACCGATGACGGACAAACTCAAACCCGATTGGGCTGGCAAAGATATGCTCTCGCGATTTGTCAATTTCCTGATTCAAACCAAGCCCATCTACAATGTTATGAAACGCCAAGCGCGGCAAGTTCTCATCAAAACTGCCGAAAAAAATGGTATTCCTTGGCGAGAAATCTATCAGAAATTCGATCGCTCTCCGGCAAAAAGTCTCCTTCGGGAAATAACCAACCCAAATCTCACTTATCCCGAATACTATCAAGTTCCCTTCCATGCTTACCATGAAGGCAATCTCTGTTGGGCTGCAGCCTTTGAAGCCCAACCCGCAACGCAAGCAATGGGGTTGCGGGTGTGGAAAGGAGAAAGTATCTCGTGGCAAGAAGCTGAGAACCGAATGCGCGGAAATTTTCACAATATTCTTGGTGAATATAGTCCTGCGATCGTTCGCGATATCCTCGATGTGGGCTGTTCTGTCGGAATTTCTACCCTGACTTTACATCATTATTACAGCCGGAGGCAAAAAGACCCCGTGCGTACCGTGGGTTTAGATTTGTCTCCTTATATGCTCTCTGTGGCTAAAATTCGCGACGAAAAAGACGAGATCGATCGCTGGCTTCATGCCAATGCTGAAAATACAGAATTGAGCGATCGCAGTTTTGATATTATTACCTTACAATTTGTCATTCACGAATTGCCTCGGTATGCCAGCAAAAAGATATTTCAAGAAATGCTGCGAATTTTGCGACCGGGAGGCATCTTGAGTATTATTGATAATAATCCTAAATCTCCTGTGATTCAAAGCTTACCGCCCGCCCTATTTGTTCTCATGAAAAGTACCGAACCCTGGAGCGATGATTTCTATACTTTTGATGTCGAAGCAGCCTTAAAAGAAGTGGGATTTGAGCATAAAATCACAACTGCGAGCGATCCGCGCCATCGCACGATTATTGCCATTAAACCCATTGAGAACTAACTTGAATTTTACCCCGTTGTACGAAACGAAGCAGGCGATTAACCGCGCGTCTTTCTTCTTCTTCTAAGTCTTCTTTCAAGGTCGCAGCCATTAAACCATAGCGATCGCTAAGGGTTAAAATTTTGGTATCGGCAACAGAGGCAACAATTTCGGAAATAGCACCGGGAAGGAGTTCAATTTGATTCAACATGATTGGTTTTTGCCTTTTCTTATCGACAATTTCATCATCTCTTATTTTGCTTGAAACAGGGGTGATACCCCTCTTGAAAACCATGAGAACGCGATCGGGTTTAGAGATGACGGAAAATACGAAGAGAAAGCGATCGCAATAAACAATCAAGACGATCTCGATCGCAAAATCAATTGATAAGAAAATCCCCCGACAATCTTGCCATGTCAGGGGAGAGAAGAGTAAGAGGAAGTCTGATTTTAAAGTGTAAATTGCGAATTGCGATTAAGCTGTAGCGAGTTGAATGCGTCCGCGTTTGATGGCTCGTAAAAGGCGATTAACGACTCTTCTTTCTTCTTCGTCGAGGTTTTCGTTTAAGGTTGCAGCCATTAAGCCATAACGGTCAGAAAGGGTTAAAATGCCGGTTTCGGTAGCAGTAGCGAAGATTTCAGAGATAGCACCGGGGAGAAGAGCGAGAGAGTTAAACATGATTCTGTGGGACTGACTTCCTTATCGACAATTTCATCATCTCTCTTTTTTCTGGGATGCGCGGTGATAATCCTCGTGGTAATCGTAGGAATGCGATCGGGTTTGGAGATGACGGAAAATACGGAGAGCCTGCGATCGCGATCGCGTTTATTGTTTTGAGGGAGTGCGATCGGAATGGCGAGGAATGGCTAAAATCCAAGCGATCGCAACACCTTTAATTAGCCCTCCTATACCGCCACTCGCTCCAGCCAATACGAACCAACCCATTATTTCCCAAGGGTTAGAACCGCCGAAAAAGAACCTCATCGAATATAAAGAAAACCAACTGACACTCCCCATCCACCCCAAACCACTCGCAACAATCCACCAATAGGCTCTTTTACTAGCAGATCTGAGAATGAGCCATTGCAAAAAACCGAGGATTCCACCGCCAACAAAAGCACCCAGAAAGAAACCCGGGCCAAGAGAAAAATTATGACTCCCAAACCAAGAAAAGCTCAAGAATGTTGCAAATAATCCGAGGATGACTCCGATCGCTGTCACGGGTATCCACCAAACTGCATGGCGAATTCGCCGACGCAATATCGCCCATTGACTCACACCCAAGGGTAAAAACGTCATCATTGCTATTGCAAACCACAGGAAGACTGCGATCGAGGACTGAGAATTCAGAAACGGAATGAGAGATGACAATGCCCAAACACCCCAACCCAAAGGAATCGAGAGGCTAGTCGCGAGGATCCATTGTATCCAGAGTGGAATTGGCTGTTTACGTCTCATTCCCATTTTTTACCTTGGTTAATTGCTGTTCTTGTCATAGCAAGTTTTCGCACGAGATGAAGCGATCGCATTCACTCTTGCGATTCTGTCACAGGTCAATGCTAAATTTTGGGAATGGATTTCTGGGAAAAATGAAAAAATTGTTCGCAACTTTCACAATGTTGGCATTGGCGATCGCGGTTCTCTTGCCTTCACCGGCTTTCGCACAAGTCTTATTTGCCCGCTCTAAAAACTTTACCATTACGCAAACTTGCAATGCAGTTGCGTCCATTCGCAAAGAGAATGCACCTATTGCTTTAAAGATTGGCACAACTTACCGGGCATTAGGCAAAAATAAACCTCGAGAAGCCAATTATATTTATCTCAATATCAATGGCGATCGCAAATGGGTCGCGAGGGAATGCGGAACTTTTGACAAAGGCCGGGATTTGCCTGCACTTCCTTCAAGAGAACAGCAAAAACCGCAACCTCTCAAAGCAGTCAAACAAGAAGCAACGTTTTTACCTTTCTTCGATTTTGAAGATAATCCTATCTTTTTACCCAAAAGCGGTCGAGTTGACGTGACTCCCGAACCTCCCAGACTCGATGATTTTGACCTTGCAGTTAACAACGTCTGCGGTTCACCGGGAAAAGCAGTCAGCCGCCAAGAATTTAGAAACTTGATGCGGTCTAACTTTGCTGTTTTGAGAGAGCTTCAAGACTATACAGAGGGGAAAGTTTATGGCGATCGCGCTATCCCAAAAACTCAAAATGAATATTTAGACGATCTAACCGATGCTTGGTTTAATGCTCATGGATTCGAGCATATTTTTTGTGGCGAACCGATCCCCGGCGGTAAAATTGGCGGATTCCACTATTACGGTCGTTATTTAGATTTACAACAAAAAGGGCTGGCAGGTCGCCTCGATCGCAACAAAGGACGAGAAGAAGCCAAAGAAGGTCTGATCTATACCATAGGAGCGGTTATCAAGGTCAATGGACAATTAGCCATTTCTCGGGTTAAAGGCTATGGATACACTTTAAGTGCTAAGGATATCCTTAAATTCGCAACTCAAGCTTTTGCCAATAATCCGACGACAAACTCCCGCAGTACGGCTTGTATTTTGACCATTCGGGATGATGGCCGAACCTTTGCCAATGTCTTCGTGCGGCGATCGGCAGGTATTCGCACATTTTTCCCTGATTCTACTCCCGACTATCGCGAATCAACTTGTTTTCAGTGAACAGTGAAGAGGAGAAAATTTTGCATTGATACTGATAGCGATCGCAGTAAAAGAGATAAGTAATTTTGTCTCCTCATCTCTTCTTTCTCTATGCTTCTATTCTTTAATGTTTCTGACGCTTGAGCAAGGAAGAACCGCCCAATGCTGTAATTGCCAGTAAACCGAGAATTGATGCAGGTTCGGGAACAACAGTCACGACGCGAATCCAGTCTCCCGGTTCGCTAACCCGCATAGAAACATCGAGAGTGTTTGTTCCTACCCCACTATAAAAATCCTGACTAGGGTTTTCCATTCCTCTCGCATTAAAGCTGCCGGGGTAAGCTGTACCGGGATTGCCTAAGATATCGTTCGAGGCTGCCTCTAATTCTCCCCAGCTATCGGACATAACCCCGATAATCTTTCCATCAAATTCCCAGAGAATATTCTCGAGATCTAAAATTTGATTTCCTGGATTATTCAGGAAAATCATATGACTGCTTACTCGAGTTCCAGATGCGATCGTGCCGCCGTCAACACCTAAATCCTCGGTCAGCAAAACATTTTGTTTTTCATTAAAACCCAACATAAATTCTGGATCTTCAAGTCCCCCTTGCCCAGCATTGTTAAATACAGAAGTCGGAGCATTGATGATTTGACCACCATTCCCGACTGACAAAATAGCCGCTTCAGTTGGTGCAGCGATCGCACCGAAAACAACAGTCCCGAGTACAGCTAATAATACTTTGTTCATCAGAACCTCCAAGGATTCCCTCTTGATTGCCTGATTTCAACTGTCTTGCTTGGCGATCGCGAACTCACACAAAGAAAGCCAGAGAAATACAAACTGATTTTTCTTCACAGCACAATCCTAACCTTTTGGCAATCGATAAACCTACTATTTTTAATATTCTTTTACAAAATAGAAATAAAGCGATCGCATTTATATGAAGATTTCTTGCGAGAAAATATTGATTCCTCAGATCTGTGCGAAGTTCTCATTCACAAAAAAAGCTCAATACATGCGATGTAAAATGTATTTCGCTAAATCTCTCAAGGCTTGAGAACATTCTGAGGGTTTGAGGGGAGCGAGATACTCGATCGCAGTACGAGAATGATAGGCTGCCAGTTGCCGGGATTTTTCAATACCCTGACTTTCTTTCACCATTGCGATCGCCTTCTCTAAGTCTCCTTCTTCGCTAAATTCTCGCTCGATTAAAGGGGTAATATAAGGATTCTCTTCCATTGCATACAGAACCGGAGCCGTCAAATTACCACTTGCGAGATCGGAACCTGCCGGTTTTCCCAACACTTCACTCGAAGCCGTAAAATCCAAAATATCATCAACAATTTGAAAAGCTAAGCCAAAATGACGACCGTAATGATAAATATCTCGCGTAACATCATTAGCTGCATCGCTGAGAAGTGCCGCAGATTTCGCACTATTCGCCATTAACGACGCAGTTTTATAATAACTCTTCTCTAAATAAGATTCGATCGATATATCAGTATCAAAACGATTGAGACCTTGTTGAATTTCTCCCTCAGCAAAATCGCGAATGACCTCAGATAATAACTTCACCACTTCAAGATTGTCTAAATTAGCTAAATACCAAGAAGATTGAGCAAAGAGGAAATCCCCCGCCAAAACAGCAATACGATTGCCAAAAAGACTATTCACCGTTGCCACCCGTCGGCGAATGTCCGACTCGTCTACCACGTCATCGTGTACGAGACTGGCGGTATGAATCATCTCAGTAATTTCCGCCAAACGACGATGGCGCGAGGTAATCTCTTGGTCTAACATTGTTCCGCGAGCAACCAATAAGACGATCGCCGGCCTCAAGCGCTTACCTCCAGCCCCAAATAAATGTTCTGCCGCAGCACTGAGGATTGGGTGTTTTGCGCCGATCAGTTTTTTGAGGTTTTCCGCTAAGATTCCCAGATCGGCATCGACTGGGGAAAAAAGAGAGGTTACTGAGGTCATTTTTTTGCCGTGTTTGGCGAATATTAAAAAATCTACATACTTTTTAACATATTTTAACTTAAAAAGGAGTTTTCCAGCAGAAAGGGAAATTTTAACTTTTCCCTTTTCCTTGAATTTTTGCCACTTAACTTTGCCTGTAAAACTACAGTAATCCGACTAAATGTAATGGTCCATTGCCTGTGATTAACTCGATCGCGAGAACTAAAAAACCTAACATTGCCAAGCGACCATTCCAAACTTCTGCGGCGGTAGTCATTCCCCATTCCCATTTTTCTGGGGGATAGAGCTTGACTTTTTTCTCCATGCGCTTGACATCGGCAAAAGATTGAGGCGGACTGGATAGAGCGTCCATTGTCAAAGTTTTCAAGGATTCGATAAAGAGGGGATGGGTATTTAAAGCCGGAGCGCGGCCAAAATTCTCAATTCCGGCTGCTTCAGCAACCTCTCGATATTCAATATCAATTTCTTGCAAGGTTTCGATATGTTCGGAAACAAAGCTGATCGGTACCACGACGATATCTTTAACTCCGGCTGCTCCCAAGGCTTCTAAGGCTTCTTCCGTGTAGGGTTTGAGCCATTCTACCGGACCGACGCGACTTTGATAGGCGAGGGTATGAGCGTTGGATCGGTTTAAGGTTTGCATGATGAGGCGGGTACATTCCTCAATTTCTTTTTGGTAGGGGTCTCCCGCTTCTTCTACATAACTGACAGGTACGCCATGAGCGCTGAAGAAAATATGAACGTTGTCGGGATGAGAAAATTTATCGAGTTCTCCGGCTATTAATTCAGCCATTGCTTGCAGGTAGGAGGGTTGATCGTACCATGAGGCAATGACGGTATAGCGAATGTTGGCGAGTTGCGGGTTTTCTTGCCAAAGGCGATCGAGCAGGCGAAAAGACGAGCCGCTCGTACTAATGGAAAATTGCGGATAAAGGGGAAGAACCACCAATTCATCGATCGCATCTTTTTGGATCTGCGCGATCGCTTCTTCGGTGAAGGGGTGCCAGTAGCGCATCCCGATATAAATTTTAGCGTTACAACCTTGCTCGCTGAGTTTGGCTTGTAATGCTTGTCCTTGTTCTTCGGTAATTTGTCTCAGAGGAGAACCGCCCCCAATTTGCTTATAATTGTTTTGGGACGTTTGCGTGCGCCGCGTGGCAATAAACCAAGCGAGGGGTTTTTGCAACCAAGGGAAGGGTAAGCGAATAATTTCGGGATCGGAGAAGAGATTAAATAGAAAGGGGCCAACGTCTTCGAGCTTGTCTGGTCCCCCTAAGTTGAGCAATAATACACCTACACTATTATTGGCAGTCATAACAAATTTCTAAATTTTTTCAGATTCTTGACTAAGTTTAACAATAATGGTGTTTCTTCGTTAATCTAAATGAGAGATGATGAACGCGAATTAGGAGTTGCAATTTTGGCCACGATTCTCAGACCTCTCAGCTATCGTTATCAGTGGTTATATGACGGCATTACTCGCCTTTCTGCTTTGGCGGTGGGAGGAGAAGCACGCTTTCGTCAATTGGCGTTGCAAGGTTTGTCGATTAATCGCGATACAGAAATTTTAGATCTCTGTTGCGGTGCGGGTCAAGTGACGCGGTTTTTGGTTGCTGCGAGCGATCGCGTGACGGGGTTGGATGCGTCTCCGAAGGCGATCGCGCGGGCGAGTCAAAATGTACCGCAAGGAAACTATGTGGAAGCCTTTGCGGAGAAAATGCCCTTTGAGGAAAATACATTTGATATCGTTCATGTTAGTGCGGCTTTACATGAAATGAACCCCGAACAATTTCAGCAAATTCTCAAGGAAGTGTATCGGGTTTTGCGACCGGGGGGAATATTTGCGATCGTTGATTTTCATCAACCGACTAATCTATTGTTTGTGCCGGGGCTGGCTGTTTTTATGTGGTTGTTTGAAACGGAAACGGCGTGGCAATTATTACAACGAGATTTAATAGCAGAATTGCAGAATGTAGGTTTTGAGAAGTGCGATCGCGTTCTGCATGCGGGGGGAAGTTTGCAAGTGATTCAGGCGCGAAAATGAGGAGGCGATCGCGATCGATTCTACGATGCAAGATGAGGAGGATATCATGAGGAAAATGGGAATGACCAACGAGAACAAAATTTAACAAACCGATGCAAATTCTCACGGCTAGAAATATTGCTTTAAATGAATTGGAAGAGCGATTCCAACTTCAATTTACTGACGAGCTTTCGGCTTTTTTAGAATGGCAAAGCGAACTTCCCGAGTTAACGGATACAGAACGCGATCGCTGCGATCGTATCAAAAGCAATTATACTTATCTACTCCGATATCCTCCTTTATTGGAAAATACGGTGAAAATGGTTGTTCTTTCGCCATTACTCGATCTCGCAGGCTTTTTTAGCCCTCCTTTCCTGATTCGTTCGGAAGCCTCTACTGAGATTATTGACCGAGATGGGGAACTGAAAGTAACGGGACTTCTCGATGTACTGATTCTCTGCGAAGATTTTTGGGTGTTAGCGATCGAATCCAAACAAGCGGCATTTTCCCTTGAAGTGGGGCGATCTCAACTTCTTTCTTACCTTCTCGCTAGTCCCAATGCGTCTTTGTCTCCTACTTACGGGATGCTTACCAATGGGGCAAATTTTAATTTTCTTAAACTTATCTCGACTCCTAACGGGTTTACTTACGCTCTCTCTGATGAATTCAATCTCCGCAACCGCGAAAACGGTTTGTATATTGTCCTACAAATCCTCAAACGACTTGCGAGTCAATTTCTCGTTAAACAGGGGGAGTGCGATCGCTGAACTGTTTTGGTTAAGAGTGTGGGTAGCGCAAACCTAATATAGCACTACGCGAATACGAGAAAAATCGGGAGATTGATAGCCTCGTCTCTTTAGAGCGGGGAGGGTCAATGGTTTCTAGACGCAATAAACAATTGCGATCGCGCTCACGACAAAGTCGCAATTCCTCCCTCACATTAGGACTAATTTTTAGTTACAGGTTCACGATCGCACCCTCACTCTCAACCCCCGAAGCATTCACCGCGCATAACCCGTAACTTCCCGGTGCAATTCCCGTCGCGCGAATCGAAGCAGGAAAAATCGCCGCCAGTTCCCAACTTTCCCCATTCTGACGATACAAACTCCAAGCACGAATCTCCTCACCTTCTCGCGGCTTCCACGCTAGATTGCTCCCATCCAATGTTACCGTCGGAACCGAAGGTTTTTCCGAGCCTTGTCGAGAGATAACTGGAATCAATGCCGGGCGATCGTATATCTTATTCTTAAAAACCTCATTGACATTTTGCATATTTTCCATCAGAGGTTTAACGTGATAGAAAATATTACCCAAAACATTCGGATTTCCAGAATCTCGCGTAATTTTGACCTGATTTTCAAACTCTTCCACCGTCCACGGAGAACTACTGGTTGCCGGGTTTAAACGCGATAAATTATTGCCAATATAAAGATGAATATTTTGCGGATTATTCTCCGCCCACCACTGCAATAAAACTGGATAACTTTGTTTCGTTTGTTCGATTCGCCAATACAATTGCGGCGATAAATAATCAACCCAGCCCTCCGATAACCACTTAAGCGGATCCATATAAAGGGCATTAAACTGATCTAATCCCGTAATCCCTTCCGGCTTTCCCGGTTGATAAATACCAAAAGGTGCGATCCCAAACTTCAGACGAGGCTTAGTACCACGAATCCCTGCCGATAAACGTTGCACCATCTTGTTTACATTGTCCCGTCGCCATGCAGCGAGTTCAAGGGTGCCGCCCCCTTGCTGATAAGTTTCATAAGTGACGCGATCGGGAAATTCCTGCCCTGCGATGGGATAGGGATAAAAATAATCATCAATGTGAACCCCATCGATATCGTAGCGCTGCACCACATCGAGAATAACTTCGTAAGTATGATCCTGAACGATTTGCAGCCCCGGATCCATCCAGCGATCCTTACCGTAATCGTATACTGCTTCAGGATGGAGAGCATCGAAATGCGGAGGCTTATTGGCTTCGGATTTACTGGTTTTAGCGCGGAAAGGATTAAACCAAGCGTGAACCTCAATATTGCGCTGATGTCCTTCTTCAATTAGAAATTCGAGAGGATCGTAAAACGGTTCTGGGGGTCTGCCTTGAATCCCTGTCAGCCAAACACTCCAAGGTTCTCGCGCCGAAGAATAAAGTGCATCCCCCTCCGGACGAATTTGCAAGATAACCGCATTAAAATGCAGGCTTTGCAGGCGATCGAGAATGGCTCGCAATTCTTGTTGTTGTTGTTCCCCAGAAAGTCCTTGTTTGGAAGGAAAATTCACATTCCACACTGAAGCGATCCAAGCGCCGCGAAACTCCCTCTGATGGCTTAAAACTTCAGTTTGCGAGGCAGGAGGCGGAATGAAATAATCCGAGGGGATTCTCGGCATTTTCCCGGTGTAAGCGATCGCTTGATGCAATAGGGCGGCAACTTCAGCACGAGTGGCGGCTTTGTTCGGTTGTAGGCGATCGCGATCGGGATAATTAATCACAATTCCCGCCTGTGTCGCTGTCGTAATGGGTGCGATCGCGTAATTGGGAATCTCCCCCACATCCTGATAATAATCCTCAAGAGAAATCTCCGGTAAACTCGCCGGATCGATCGCCAAACCATTCACCAACGCCGTAAAAACTTGTGCCTTACTAATCTCGATATGCGGGCGGAATGTTTTATTGGGATACCCGCTTAAAAAACCCATTTGATAAGCCTGTTGGATAGCCGCATTGGCCCAAAATCCCAAAGATAAATCGCCAAACTTTATCGCCTCTCTGGCTTTAGGGCGATCGAATGCCCCCGCAACCAACGACGCAAACTGAGCGCGGTTTACGGGTTGGTTGGGGCGAAAAGTGCCATCGGGAAAACCGCGAATAATCCCCGCACTGGCAAGGGCAAGGATAAAGGGTTGCGCCCAATGCCCTTGAATATCAGGAAATTGAGGCGTATTGAAAGAGGCAACTTGTGGGGCAGCCTTTTGAGGCGTTAGCGCGATCGCGTATTCCCCCGGCGGTACTCCTTCAACCTGCGCCGTTAATTTTCCGTCAGCATCTACCTTTCCCGTGGTTTCAATCTTAGCCATTGACCCGCTTATGCTTGCAGCTATCTCTCGATCTTAAGGGGTCAAGGTCATTTTTCTGCCCTTATTTTTATCGCCTGCAAAAATTGGGCAATTTGTCGGCGCGATCGCAAATGATAAACCTGCTTAGTCTTTTTAGCTTGCTGCACGTAATCCCGATATCTTGGGGTCAAATACTTGTGACAAAGCCAAAGGGTGCGATAGCTGGTGAGGGAGCTTTTCAAAATGGGAGAGCGATCGGGCCAACCATCAGGAGGAACAAAGAACCCCGTTAAAAATCGCTTCGTCACCCACCAAAAATGAACCGATAAAGGCAAGTCAATATAAACAAGAGTATCAGCCTCATTCAACCTCGGCCAGAGAGTTTTCATTGAACCAAATCCGTCAATTATCCAGCGATCGCTCGCCAAAATCCGATTGTGAGTGCGCTGATAATCTTCTTCAGAAACCGCGATCCCACCCGCTTCATATTGAATTTTATCCAAGACGTGCAAGGGTAAACCAGTCATTGCTGCTAATTGCTTACTGAGAGTTGACTTCCCACCCCCAGCATTCCCAAAAACAGCCACTTTTCTCATAAACCCTCTCTCGGTGACTGATAACTGATAACTGATAACTGAATCACGCTTTGGGACGCGGAAACTTAGACGGTGCCGGAAAATACTTCACCGGTTCGTTTTTCAAGGCTTCTCGCATGAAACCGCGCCAAATGGGAGCCGCATATCCTCCTCCCGTTACCCCACGTCCCAGAGGTCGATAGTTATCATTGCCGATCCAAACTGCAACCGATAATTGCGGCACGTAGCCTACAAACCAAACATCTCGTTCTGAAGTCGTCGTTCCCGTCTTGCCCGCCGCCGGACGACCGATCGCAGCCCTCGGTGCTGTCCCTCCCCCTGCCAAAACCCCTTTCAATGAGCTAGTTAAGGAAGCTGTTGCCCAAGGATCGAGAACTAACCGAGGCTTAGGTGTATTATCGAGGAGAACATTACCACTACTATCTGTCACCCGAGCGATCACCGTCGGTTTGGAATGCCAACCATTACTGGCAAAGGTCGCAAAAGCTCCCGCCATCTCCATCGGTGTAATGCCAATAGAGCCTAGGGGCAAAGAAATCACCGGATCGAGAGGACTGGTAATCCCCAAAGTACGGCAAATTTCAATAACCTTATCGATCCCCACCGCTTGCCCAATTTTCACTGCTGGAATATTGAGAGAAGTCACGATCGCCGTACGAAGACTCACAGAACCGGAAAAATTGCCACCATAGTTTTGCGGTTCGTAGTAAATCGAGCCATCGCGATATTTAACCGGCTTATCTTCAATGGTTGAATAGGGAGTATACCGGCCACTGGCAAAAGCCGTATAGTAAACAAACGGTTTAAAAGACGATCCCGGCTGTCGTAGAGATTGAATGGCGCGGTTAAACTGACTCTTTTTATAGTTAACACCCCCCACCATGGCCTTAACATAGTGAGTGCGAGGATCTACTGCCACCAAAGCCACCTGATCCGCATATAAACCGCGAGCGATCAACCTTTTGTGAGCATTGGCGACATTCTCCTCCGCCATTTTTTGGAAATTATAATCTACCGTGGTTTGCACTCGCAGTCCGCCTTTCAGGAGAGCATCTTCACCAAAACGCTGTTGCAATTCAGCAACCACAGCTTCTGTAATATAAGGGAGTTCGCTGGTCTTCCAAGCGGTCGGTTGATTGATTAAAAGTTTGGCTTTTTTCGCCGTTTCTGCCTCTTGTGATGTAATCCAACCCAAAGTTTGCATCCGTTGCAAAACCAAAGATTGCCGCCGCTTGGTTTCTTTATAGTTAATGAAAGGACTGTAATCTTCTGGGGCTTGGATCAAGCCGGCCATCATGGCGGATTCTGCTAAGTTCAAATCCTTGGCTGATTTACCAAAATAACTTTGAGCGGCGGTTTCTGCCCCATAACTGTTATGACCCCAATAAATATTATTGAGGTACATTTCTAAAACTTGATCTTTTGTGAAAATTTGTTCAACGCGAATAGCAAGAACGGCTTCTGCTAATTTACGGCTGACGGTGCGCTGTCGGGAGAGAAACAAATTTTTGACTAACTGCATGGTCACGGTGGATCCTCCTTCCACCACCGCACCTCGTCGCCAGTTTACGAGGAGGGCGCGTCCGATACTATTGGGGTTAATGCCATCGTGTAAATAAAAATGGCTATCTTCAATGGCTAAAACTGCTCGTTTGAGGTCGGGGGAAACTTCGTCGAGTTTGACGACTTCCCGGTTATGTTCTCCGTGCAGGCTATCGAGGAGTTTGCCTTTGATATCGTAAATATAGCTTGTTTCCGTGGGAACGAAGTTTCGTAGAACGCGAACGTCGGGGAGATTGCGAAAGCTAATCGCCAGTCCGACCAGCCCTCCTGCGACTACCGAACTGGCGAGCATAGTGATGCCGAGAATCGTTCCTCCCGCCGCTTTGGTCGTCCCGAGAGCAAATTGAACGAAGGGCTTGCGATCGCTTTTCTTGGTGCCTTTTTGTCGAACGGTGCTACTGGTCGCCACGATAATTCCACTACCTCACGCTAAAAATAATTGACGCTCTAGTGTTTGTCAGAACGAGAGTCTCAAACAACGGGGAAAACAGTTACTTTAAATTGTATAAGCAATGACCGAGAACCCATTGGCAAATTCCTCCTCTGAAAACTTTAACATTTGCTTAACGCTTCAGGCATTCTAATTTATCCCTACAGGTTAGGAAAATATATCCTCCACTCGATGGAATTGGTGCGTATTCCTTTAGAATACTCGCTTGGTATCCTAACGTTAAACCCTTAACTTGTCGAATCCTATGCCCGATCGCAACTCCAATCCCGATTTAGCTTGGCTCTTCCGAGGCACAAACGAAATTTTTCCCGATCGCCCCGAGTCGGATGACCCCGCAGAAAATTTAGCGCGTTTATTGACTGGATGCGATCGCCCCTTACGAGTCAAGTTGGGTATTGACCCGACAGGATCGGCTCTCCACCTCGGCCATAGTATTCCGTTTCGGAAGTTGCGGGCATTTCAGGATGCCGGACACATTGCTGTCGTCATTATTGGCGATTTTACCGCCCAAATCGGCGATCCGACAGGAAAATCGGAAGTTCGCCGCCAATTGACTCCCCAACAAGTGCGAGAGAATGCAGAAACCTATCTGGAACAATTGCGCCCGGTTTTGGATTTTGACACTCCCGGACGCTTGGAAATTCGCTATAACTCGGAATGGTTAAGCGATCTGGATTTAAAGGAAATCCTGCAATTGTTGGGGACGATGACGGTGGGGCAAATGCTCGCTAAGGAAGGATTTTCCGAGCGTTACGAGAAGGAAAATCCTATTTATCTGCACGAATTTCTCTATCCTTTGATGCAGGGCTATGATTCTGTGGCAGTAAAAGCGGATGTGGAATTAGGCGGAACGGATCAAAAGTTTAATTTAGCCGTGGGACGGGACTTGCAACGCCATTTTGGTCAAAAGCCTCAGTTTGGCTTGTTATTGCCATTACTGTTGGGGTTTGACGGCGTGAATAAGATGTCGAAATCTCTCAATAATTATGTGGGTTTGACCGAGGATGCCCTCTCGATGTATTCCAAACTGGAAGGAACTCCTGATGCTCTCTTGGAGCAGTATTTTGAGTTACTGACTAAGCTATCGTTAGAGAGTTTGCCAGGAAATCCGAGGGAGCAGCAAAAATTACTGGCCTTGGATGTCGTTTCTCAATATTACGGTGAGGAAGCAGCGAAAGAAGCGAAAAAAGCCGCCGAATCTTTAAGTAAAGGCACGCAAATTGCCACGGAAGCCGTCCCCGAATATGCTTTAAGCGCAGTACAATTTCCTGCCAAATTGTATTACATTCTCGGGGCGAGTGGCTTATGTAAAAGTAGTGGGGAAGGTCGCCGACAGATTCAAGGCGGTGCAGTGCGTTTGGATGGCGATCGCATTACTGATGTCAATCTCGAATTCGCTTCCCCTGCGGATCTAGATGGCAAAGTTTTACAAGTGGGTAAGAAAAAATTTGTGCGTTTGATTGCTTAACTTTTTGTTCATTTTTTCTGGACTCTACAATCGCGAATCAAAGCAAGACTTGTGTTCTAGAATACCTAAAATTTACAAATCTTAAAAGTTAATAAGAGAATCCAAGGCGATCGCAAATTGCAGATTAAACTCAAAGTTGGAAAAAGCAATATGTAGCATTGCTCTGTTACTTCAATTCAATCCAAAATAGGAGAAACGAATGAAATCCAATCTTGTCAAACCGGAGCAATTCTTAATTATTTTCCTGCTTGCCGGGCTAAACATATTTGCTTTTCTGGCTTTGCTGAATAGTTTTCAAGGTGATTCTTGGGGATTATTTAACTTGCCATTCTAATTCACTTTGCACATTCCGATTTTCGTTTTCGTGATTTTCTTTAACGTCCTCTTTGCTGTTTTGCGGCAGGGAGGATTTTAATATTGTCGTTAATTTTTGCTCATGCTTGTCAGTTATTCTGTTTGCTGCTAATCTAAAGGATAGATCGTTGATACCCAAACGAAAATGATAACTGCGTTTTCTGTCAAAAATTTCCGATGTTTCGAGCAACTGAAGATAGAGCCTCTAGAACAAGTAAATCTAATTGGAGGAATGAATAATATTGGTAAAACGGCATTATTAGAAGCGATCTCTTTACATTTTGGGATTAATAAGTTATACGCACCTCTCCAATTAAATGATGAGAGAGGAGCAATAGAGCAATCTTTTGATATAGAAAGAAATTGCAATTGGTTGTTCTATAATCAAAAAATAGATAGAGAGATTTGTTTTACCGATTTTCAAAATAATCAAAGAAATGGGATATTAAAACTCAAACTTGTTCATGCAAAAGATATCGAACTTTTTAAATTGCATCCTCAATTTTCTATTAGAGAATCGAGACAAAAAGATTTGGAGATAGAATATGAGAATATAGATGGTCAAAAATTAACTTATAGATTATACTTAAGTGTTGATAGACAACAAATCGATAGATTTGTCTGGGCAAGTGAAGGTGAAGGAGAAATAAATATCTCATTCCCGTCAGTTTTTCTCAAAACAGGTCATCATTCTCTTAATGAAGATATAGAACGTTATAGTATTCTTCAAGAATCCAAACAGGGAGAGAGTATTTTAAAAACTCTAACCATACTTGAACCACGATTAAAAGAGTTATCTATTCTAGTTTCCTATGGAAAGCCCATGCTTTATACTAATCTAGGTTTAGAACATCTTGTCCCTCTACCCTTATCTGGAGAAGGAATGGTAAGATTGCTTTCTATAATTTTAGCGATCGCAAATGCACCAAATGGAATTGTACTCATTGACGAGATTGATAATGGTTTACATCATTCTATTTTACCTAAAATTTGGCAGGCCATTGGTGAAGCCGCAAGGCGATCGAACACGCAAATTTTTGCAACAACTCATAGTATAGAAAGTATTCGCGCTGCTCATCATGCTTTTTCAGAAAGAGAAGTGTATGACTTTCGCTATCATCGTTTAGAACGAATTGACGATCGCATTAAGGCCATAACCTACGATCGAGAATCAATTGAAACATCAACAGAACTTAACCTTGAAATGCGCTAATGACAAATAAACCTCAAGAAATTGTCAAACCTAAGTTACTCATTGGTGAAGGGGTTGAAGATCGACGCTTTCTCAAGGCTTTTCTAAAATATCTTAATCTTACTGATATTCAAGTAGAAGCATATAGCGGTAAAGATAATTTATCAAGATATTTGAAAACTTTAAAATTGATTCCGGGATTTTCTCGTTTAGCAGTTCTCGCAATAACCAGAGATGCAGATGATAATGTTACATCTTCTTGGAATAGCATTTGCTCTGCATTAAACAATAATAAATTTTCCGTCCCTACTAGAATTGGTGAGAAAATAGAAGGAGAACCCACGATCGCTTCTTTTCTCTTTCCCGATGGAATAAGAACGGGAATGCTAGAAGATTTATGTTTAGAGTCTCTTCAAGATAGTCCTGTTATGTCTTGCATTGATAAATATTTTGAATGTGTAAAAAATTGTGCTAACCAACAACCTGAAAATATGGCAAAAGCTAAAATTCATGCTTGGTTATCTTCTCAAATTGATCCGAGCAAGCGCCTTGCAGAAGCATCTGAAGCAAGTTACTTTAATTGGGAAAGTTTAGCATTCGATCGCTTAAAACAATTTCTGCAATCATTATAGGAGTATTTTGAGTGGGAACTATCAAGCGATCGCTTCTGTCGATCGATGGTAAAGTCTTACAAGTTATCAGAAAAAATTCATTTATCCATGAACGGTCATCAATGAAAAGCGAGCAATTGTCAGTTAAAGATCGCATTATCGTACCCCTTGACGTACCCACTCCCGTCCAAGCGATCGCGCTGATCGATAAACTCCCAGAAGTCACATTTTGGAAAGTCGGTTTGGAATTATTTATCAGTGCGGGAGTAGAAGTTCTTAAAGTTCTCAAACAACGAAATAAGCGCGTTTTTCTGGATCTCAAGCTCCATGATATTCCCAACACCGTCGCCAGTGCTTGTGCGTCAGTTAAACTTTATGATATTAACTTCCTCACCATTCATGCAACCTCGGGGCGCAAGGCGCTAGAAGGAGCCGCAAAAACGGCTCGCGGCTCGGGAAACCTACAACTTTTAGCCGTGACGCTGCTCACGAGTATCGATTCTCGAGAATTGGCCTTCGATCTAAAAATCCCCCTTGAATTGCCCGAATATGTTTTGCAGATGTCATTATTAGCAAAAGAATGCGGACTGAATGGTGCGGTTTGTTCCCCTCGAGAAGCTCAGCAATTACGAGAAGTTTGCGGTAATGATTTTCTTTTAGTTTGTCCAGGAGTGCGTCCGAGTTGGTCGGAGGCGAAAGATCAGCAACGAGTGATGACCCCCGCCCGAGCAATTAAAGCAGGGGCGAATTATTTAGTCATTGGTCGTCCCATTACTCAAGCTGCAAATCCCCAAGAGGCATGGAATCGTATTTGTGAAGAAGTTGCCGGAGCGCTTTGATTGTGAGCTTTGCTGTGAGTATTAAAAAAGTGCTGGCAGGATTCGCGATCGCGATCGCCACTGGCAGTATCTTTCCTGCTGCTGCTATTGCAGAGATTGCCTGTCCGCGAGACTTAGAAACCGTTGTAGGCTTGCTTTTGGAGGATTTACCCGGTTACGCGAATCGCATCATTCAGCGATCGCGTACTTCGGGGTTTAGCGATCGCGAAACTTATATCATTATGGCGGGTCAACCAGAATTTGACCCCTTGGAATTAGGAGGATCGCGCTCTTTACCAGCCTCTCCCGATGCCCCCAAACAAGTCTTTTTTACCACCCTAGAGCAGTCTTTTGCAAGCGATCGCGCCATCTCTCGAGAAAACTATCATTGGTTATTTCTCGCTCCAACCTCTGACGGGTGGCGTATGGCAACACTTTTTACTCGTTACGGCTCCCTGCAAAAAGATCGACCCCCATCCCCTCCCAGAGAAGCCAGTAACGGCGCGATCGGTCAAGCCGTGCGCCTGTGGTTGCGAGATTGTCGAATCGTTGGCAAAGAGTAAAGATAAATTATTCTATTTTTCTTGAGAAGATTGCAGATTATCTGAAATCCTTGCGCTTCGTAATTCCACTTTTTTTTTGATCTCTTCAATATCCCAGCCTGTTAACTGGGCGAGATTTTGATTCCATTGAGATTTAAAGCGATCGTGATAGCGCCATTTTGCTCAGGGCAAACGCATCTAATTTGGTATAAATTGTAACTGAAAAAAATCCACTTATTTTAATTTGTCCTAAAATCGAAGGGCAAGATAGTTATTTTGTTCTATTTTGCTTCAATTGTCCAATGATTTTGAAGAAAAAAACAAGAACCGTTGCGATCTCGATCGCCATGTTTGGATTTTTCAAGTTACACAAAAGAGAAATTCCTTTCCAATGTGCAATAAGCCATAGATATTGTCAACAACAAGGAAAATCACATATCTTGGATACTATGATTGAATTTCTATCTGTAGCTTTTGATACGAATTTAGATGCGTTTACCCTGCGTATAGATATCGCAATCTTATTGATTTGTGCCTTTGCTACAAATTCCCTCTATTTTGCCGATTTCCTGCGCTTGATGGCCAAACTGCCGCTCGCTGCTAGCATGAGAATACCGAAGGAAAATGCAGGTTCTGGTACCGTTTCTGGCGCGTCAAAACTACTAAATTGGATGTCATGAACTCCACATTTTAAATCCGTATTAAAATCACAGGTAACGATTGCCGAATGAAAAGTTTCATCGATGGTTATTCCACCAAAGTTTCCACCATTTATACTTCCACCTCCAAAACCAACTTCGGCGATAAGATTCCCCTGACCGTTTTGTTCGGAAAATAACTGAATCCTTCCACCATCGATAAAGTTTGAAAAAGCCCCAACACCATTAGATCCGTGAAAAAAATTTAAACCAATTAAACCATTAAACCCCGGACCATTGTTAATGAGGCGATCGTTATCTCCTTCTGTCTGTCCATTTTGGTTCGAGATGATCTCGGCATTAGCACCAAAAAAACCAGCATTTAAGCCCGATAGATCTAACTCGTTAACAAAATTTGCGGCTGGTTGACTATCAAGATCGATCAATTTGAAATCATTGGCTAAAGCCGCTTCAAAATTAGACTGATTTGTGTAGGTAACCGTGGCAGCATTCGCGTAACTCGGCAAACCAATCAAAAATGCAACTATTCCCAATAACTTTGCAATTTTCATTTGAAAACTCCTTATGAAATTTGTGATGGCTTTGACTTTTACTGAGAATAAATCGATAAATTAAAGCAAAGATAAAGAAAAGTTTGTATTTTAGTTAAGAAAAGGTTAACTTAAGATTATTGAATTGCTAATTAGTGAAACATAAGATCTAGTCACTTATGGTATGGTCTCGTCCTTGTCAACCAATAAAGAAGGTTTATACTGAAGGTGCATCTCAGTTTTGCAAAAATACGATTTAGCAGAAATTCTCTGTCTCCCTTTGAAAGAGGGAAGCCGATCCCTTCCTTACAAAAGGAGGATCGAGGGGATTTACAAATTGGAGATGCAGCCATTACACAGCCTTTTTGCCTGCATCTCACAAATTATTAATGCTCAAACTCTTTCAAGATCCGACGACGGGATTAAATTTGCACGTTCATCTCGTCGAGCCTTCTGCTTATCTCCTGCAATATCAACAGCAATTATTACCCGGTTTTCTAGAGTTGCAAACTGTTGCGATCGCTTTATTCCAAGCAACAGAAGAATTAATCCAAGAACGCGAGGCGATCGCGAAAGAAAAAGATCGATTGTTGGCTGAGTTTCTCGTATTTGCTCGCACTGTTCGGAAAAAGAGCAATTTTTCAACCGAGATTGTTTGTCCGCGATCGGGTTTTCCCTTATATTCTCAACAAGGAGAAAAACATTTTGATATTGTCGCGATCGCGCATCAATCTTTACATATTCCTTTCCAGCAAACTCGCGATCGCTTTGATTTCTCTCCATCGGGCATACCATAGAAGCAGGATATATTTTTGGCATTTCGTCATCCATGAGCTATTGTCTTAATCCCCATGTTCTCACCCGGAAAATCCCCATGACGCAAACTATTGTCATGCTTGTGGGGCAAACTTACAACTCAAAGATCGCAATCGGACGCTGAAACCCTGAAACCGTTGGGACAAGGTGGATTTGGGAAAACATTTCTCGCGATTGACGAAGATAAGCCCTCAAAACCCTATTGTGCGATCAAGCAATTTTTTCCTCGTATTGCAGAAAAAAGCACTCTTGCTAAAGCGAGCGAATTATGTGAACGGGAAGCCATTCAATTAGATGAATTAAGGCAGCATCCGCAAATTCCCGATTTGTTGGCTTATTTTTCTTGGGACGATCGCCAATATTTGGTACAAGAATTTATTGCTGGAGATAACTTAGCCCGGGAAGTCAGAAAATTGGGGGCATTTGATGAAATTAAAGTGCGTGCTTTATTAGAAAATCTTCTCTCAGTTCTCGCCTTCATTCACGACAAGCAAATGATTCATCGAGATATTAAACCTGAAAATATTATTCGCCGCGAAAGCGATCGCTTGTTATATTTAGTTGATTTTGGTGCAGCTAAAACGATTGATTCGGCAACTCTCGGATAGACGGCAACGGCGATCGGTTCTCAAGGTTTTACCGCACCGGAACAGGCGATCGGTCGCGCAACTTATGCCAGCGATATTTACAGTTTAGGCGTAACTTGTATTAGTTTATTAACGGGTTTGCATCCTTTCGATCTCTTTGATATTCACCAAGGAGAATGGACTTAGAGACAATCGCTAAAGAGGGCTGTTCGTGAAGAATTTGGACGAATTTTAGATAATTGGACGAATTTTAGATAAAATGTTAAAGTCTGCCATAAACCATCGCTATACTGCTGTCTCGGAAATATTGCAGGATTTACAAGCAATACCCACTTCTGTAGATTTAACTTTAGAACAACTGACAAGCCAATTTACCCAGGAAAATTCAGCAAATGCGATCGCAATTCCTCAACCGCAAAATGCGAAGCCACAAAATGAGATAGAACGAGACGCAGTGCAGTAAAATCATCTAATTTTTGCTGACAAAAAATCCGCAAAAAGCTCTTATGGGTTGACTTAAACCCGTCGTGACAATAAAAACCATGAAGAGAACTTTGCCTCCTCGAATCCGAGATTTTTTCATCGTCCTATAATGGTTAAAAAATGGATTTGGCTCGATCGATCGCTGCCTTAGTTTCTAAGTTACCCAATTGGTTGAGAAACTTGTCATCAGGATTAAAAAAATGCGATCGCGCTTTTGGCGATCGCAATTCTCTCAACCAATAAAATTCTCAATTTATTCATCGCTAGGAGACTGACATCCTTCGATCGAAAACTTACCAAAATCACTTCTTGCAATCAGAATTCCTTCTGTGTTAAATGCTTCAATGCGCCACCTATATTTACACTTTTGTAATTCTTCAGGAATAGTATATTCATTAGTTTCAATCTTGAGATTAGTAATTCCTTTCTCGTAAGGGTGAAAATTTTTCTCAGCCGATACATAAACCTCATAGTAACTTGTCTCGGTAATTTCCTGCCATGACAGAATAGGTGGATTTGTGGAAATCTTTTGTTCTGGGGAAGGATTCTTTAAAAGTAAACTTTTATAAATATTCAGCAAACTGGTTTCGAGAACTTTTCCTTCTTTAATTTCAAACTCTGAAGCACTAATCAGACCGCTTGTGGGATAAACCCAAGAATCAGTTTCAAATACTCTGACAGCAACGCTATAAGTTCCTGTAGGAACATTGGCAAATTCAAAATTTCCCGCATCATTTGTTCTGGTATCAAATTGCTCTCCACTACAACCGATGAGAGTCAGATTTTCACACAATTTAACTTCTAGATTAGTAGCACCTTTGCCATTCCAGCGCACTTCACCTGTAATATTACCCGTTCCGGTTTCAGTCTCGGCATTTTTATAACTAGAAGTAGAAGGCGATTTTTTGGAAGAGTCTGAAGCTGTTTTTTCTGAAGCCGTTTGTTCAGAAGTTTCAGATTCTCCATTAGCTGTTGGTGATTCAGGTTGAGTACAACCTATCATTGTTAATAAAGAGCCTGAAGCTAATAGGATCGATAAAAGCGATCGCAGTTTAGGATAAAACAAGTTCTTTCTCCTTGGATCTAAAATCTAAAGAATTTCAAGTATAACATTGATATTGACTGCGATCGCAATTATTTCTAAGACTCAAACTCCCAATTCTTTAAAATATCTGCCAGAATATGATTGAGTTTTTCTATCGTTTCCGGGTGCAGTTTTTTGAGATATTGTCCCGTTTTACCCGATCGCTTATGACTCATTTTTTCCTTGATTTGTACAGGACTGGCTTCTCGCATTAAAAACCGAATATCTTGGTCAGAGGGATTCAAGTTACAAAAATCAGATATCTTCTGAATAAATTCAGCAGTATCATTAATGAAAAGAGAATATTTAACATATAAATAATCATCAGCAGTATCTCGCAAACGTTGATAATTTGCATAAAAAGGCACGATCCATTGTTCTGCTTGTTCTAAAACATAAGCATCGATTTCTTGTTCTTGAATTTGCGTTCTTTGTTCGATAAACGTATTGCGATCGCTACTTCTTAACGGTTCTGCATGAGTAAAAGCAAAAGAATAATAAGCAGAGACTAAAACATCTCGGGGATCTCGTAAAAAGAAAATATGCTTAAACTTATGGCGACCGGGAAAATCTAAGTATTCTCGCTGAGGTGCGTATATTTTACCATTGAGAGAATATAATTCCGTATAAGCTCTCTCTAAGAATACTTCGTAGGGGCTAGCAATATTTTTTAAGCGATCGCCTGCCTCCCAAATTGCCCCCGCATAATCGACTAATTCATAATCGGCATTTTTAGTCATGACTTCAAACAGCCTCTGAGCAAAAGTTGAAGCACATTTATGCGTCGTATAAAATATAACCGATCGCGGTCGCTCTAAATTGTGGGCAGCTTCTTGAACTTTATTCTGTAGTTCGCGATTGTAAAACCAAAGTTTTATTTTTTTGCTTAATTTCTTTAACATGACGATTAACTCAATTATAATTAATTTTTCTAAACTTTATCGAAAGATAAATTAGCCAGTGCTTTACTTGTGGGAGATTGAATCATAAAAATAAAATTCTGTCAAGAATTATTATGCAGCCAAAAAGTCAAAATCTTCAAGATGCCGCTCTGGGTTGTTTGCTTGGTGCATTAGTAGGCGATGCAGCCGGGGCTATTTTAGAATTTAGAGAGCAGGTAACATTAGAAGATTGCGATCGCGCCCTAAAAATGCCCGGTGGAGGTATCTTAGGAGTTGCTCCCGGACAGATTACCGATGATGGCGAACTGACCCTTTGTTTAGCACGAGCATTGGGACAAAGTTCGACTTTTAATTTAGAGAAAATTGCCCAAAATTATGCACGGTGGATTGATTCTAAACCTTTCGATCTCGGCAATACGACAGCCGCTTCAATTGGCTCTTATTCTCAACAGAAATGGCAGGATTTGCGAGAAAAAGAAGGAATTGCAGTAGTGATGACCCAAGCCGCAAAGGAGCGTTGTTTGGGGTCAAAAGCCAATGGGAGTTTGATGCGAATTACCTCGTTAGGAATTTGGGGACATCGTTCAACTGATGAAGAATTAGCAAGCTATGCTATGCAAGATTCTTGTCTCTCTCATCCCAATCCAACTTGTTGTTATGCTGTTGCTTGTTATGTTATTGCGATCGCCAGTTTAATGCGAGATTTGGGTGATAGTCAACTGGCATTTAACCGCGCTCAAAACTGGCTGGAAACTCAACGCGATCTATCACCTTCTTTAGAACATTCTCGAGGTTATGAAGAAGTAACCAGTTGGTTAGATGCCGCCGCAAACAATCTTAATGTTTCTTATTCTCCCCGCATCGGATTTATTAAAATTGCCTTTATTCACGCTTTCCGGCATTTACGATTAGGAACGAATTATAAGCAAGCCCTTCGCGAAACCCTTTTTGGAGGAGGTGATACGGATACCAATGCCTGTATTGTTGGCGGCTTAATTGGTGCAGTTTGCGGAGGCAATAGCATTCCCGATCGCATGAAAAACCCTGTCTTGAATTGTAATACAACTTTAGGTAACTCTCGACCTGATTTTTTAAGTACCCAATTTGTTCCTCAAATCGTATTGGCATTACTCGCACCCGAGGAACAAAAGCCGAATGAGTAAAAGACTGAACTGGGCTGCATTATAATAAAAAGTACGCGAATTTTGCAGGGACGATCTATAACAGAAATACCAATTTATATAACCTTGCCATGATCGATTTCGCGATAGGAATTTGTTTGGGAGTTGCCTTGAGTGCAGCCTGTGGTTTTCGGATTTTTATTCCTCCTTTAGCCATGAGCATTGCCACTTTAACGGGGAATTTGACCCTTGCTCCCGGTTTTGATTGGCTCGGGACTTATCCAGCCCTCATTACCTTTGCGATCGCTACCCTCATCGAAGTTACTGCTTATTATTTTCCCGTTGTCGATAATTTTTTGGATACCCTAGAAATTCCCACCGCTATCGCTTTTGGTACCATCATAACAGCAGCCAGCTTAGGAGAAGTCAATCCTCTATTGCGCTGGAGCTTAGCCGCGATCGCCGGAGGCGGAACGGCTGGGGCGATCGAAAGTTTTACCAGTGTTACTCGCTTAGCCTCCACGACCACAACAGGAGGCTTGGGAAACGGCATCCTTGCTACCCTAGAAGCCCTCAGTGCCATCACGCTGTCCATTTTAGCTTTACTGCTTCCCGTGCTTGCAGGAATTGTAGTTTTGTTTGTTCTCAGCCTTGTTTTGAGGCGAGTGAGAAAACTGCGGCGCAAACAGCAAATTAGAGGGTTTTAATGCTTGCTGATTTTATTTACGTTCGCGCAAAATCTCTAAAAGTAACTGCGAAAAATTTTCATCCCGCAAGCGTTCGGCAGCATCTTCCAGTAGTGTTAATTTAGAATTGCGATCGTTCTTTGTTTCCGAAGCCGGAATTAACAGGGAAATATGAGCGAGTAACTGTTTGAGTTCTGCCCTAATGCGTTTGCGTTTGGCTTCAAGAATAGCAGCCGCTCGACGAACCGAACGTTCTCGACGGAATTCTAAAGCCAACTTATCTCGTTCGGAAGGTTCGTACATTGCCATCCCCTAAAAATAGCGATAAAACACGAACAGCGTTTATTGCTGTTGGCGATATTTTCGTCTGAAAGTTAAAAAATCTGAGTCCGATCGAGGCTTCCCTGTTAAAAATAGTTCTGCTTCGAGCAGTTGCAATCATTGAACACGATTTCTGAAATTGAGTCCCTTCAAAGTCAAAGAACGTTAAATATAGCAAAATCTAAAAATATTACGCTAGAAAAGTTAATAAAAATAAGAGTATTGCAAGTTTAGTAGATTTACAAAACAATATTTCTTGCGATCGCCCAACCCCTGAAAAATACTGCCATGAAAGAAATTCTTCTCGATCCTCTTATTTTACCCCTTATCCTCGGTATGGGTGTAATTTATTTAGCGATCGCCTTCAATTACTTAGGAACCCACCTCAAATATACAATTCTTTACGAAAAATGCTGTCTCATACTGTTTTTGATTACCATCTCTGGAGCAACAGGAGCAACTATTTCTCCTTTCACAAAATTGCATCCTCGAGTCCTTTCTAATACGACAGTAACACCACCAACAATTATTGCACAAGTTGCTATATATGGAGTAGCAATTTTTTTACTCATTCCTCTTTTACGCTATACCTTAAAAGGGTTTGTTGATGTTTTTGGAATTCTCATTACTCGTAATCCTTTTCTTTACTCATTTCTCTTATTAATCTTACTTTCAGCGTCATGGTCTAATAATTTTATCCTAACATTAAAAACCAGTTGTGTGATTTTAGAAACTGCTGTTTTTGCAATTTATACTGGCAAACGCTTTACTTGGGAAGAGCTATATCCTCTATTATTATGGTTTCATGCAATTCTTGTTTTGCTAGCCTTTTTTTATGGCTTTTTCCAACCTTCAGTTGGGGTTTCAGAAGGAGCATGGGTTGGCATCAACGGACATAAAAATCAATTTTGTTTTCTGATGGCACTCAGTGCGAATCTTTGGTTTGTTCAATCTCTATATCATCCTAAACAACGCCTATTTTGCATTCTCATGATTTTAATGGCTTTATTCGCCTTAAATAAAGGTGGAAGTGGTGCAGGAAAAGTGACAGTTGTTTGCCTAGGCGCACTTTGGTTTTATTTAGGATTTGTAAAAACGCTGCCCGTTCAATGGGCGGTAACTTCTGTTATTCTTTTTATGATTCTCAGTATTGGTGTAACCATTTTAGTAACAGAAAATCTTGAATTTATTGTTGTTGATACGCTCAATAAAGATTTAACACTGACAGGGCGTACTGATTTTTGGCCGCTGATTATTAATAAGATTAACGAACGTCCGATTTTAGGTTATGGAATTGATGGATTCTGGCAACCTTGGGAAGGTGCAAATAACCCTGCTGTAGATGTTGTCGTCCAAAAAACCCAATTTGCTCCCCCTCACTCTCACAATGGATTCATGGATTTAACCGTCGATTTAGGTTATCTAGGGTTAACCTTTTTTATTACTGCATTTCTTGCTAGTATTGTCAAAGCAGTCATCTACTTAAGTCGTGCCTCCATGCCTTATGGTGGTTTACCAATACTTCTCTTAACTTATATCCTCGTGACTAATTTAACTGAGACCGGTTTACTCGGCGTTACCAGTATTTTTTTTTGGTATGTTACTTTGACTACGCGAATTAGTATTGATATCAGTCATTCATAATAATTTGCACTAACACGGAAACAATTAATTGGCAATGAAATGTTAGAAAAAATTAATCCGAATTTACGGAAAATTATTGGCAATACAACTTGGTTATTTGGGGAAAAAATTTTACAGCTTTTTCTCGGACTTTTTGTAGGAGTATGGGTTGCACGTTATTTAGGACCAGAGAAATTTGGCTTATACAACTATGTCATTGCCATTGTTTTACTATTTGGTGTTATCGCAAAATTAGGATTAGAACAAATTATTGTTCGCGATATTTCCCGAGATATCGAGCAAAAAAATGAAACGCTGGGAACAGGTTTTCTCTTAAGATTTAGCGCTAGTCTTCTCTCAACGATCGCCGTAATGATCTTTGCTTTAACTTCCACACAACGCGATCCACAAATTTATCTTTTATTGGGTATTTTTTCCTTTGCAACCAGTTTTGGACGGGCGACGGAGGTGATTGATTACTGGTTTCAATCTCAAGTTAAATCTAAATATGTTGTCTTGGCAAAAAATATTGTTTATGTTATTATTAACATTGCTAAAATCATTTCTATTCAACAGCAATTTCCTTTATTAGCATTTATTGTTATTATTTCTCTCGAACAACTTTTAACAGCAACCAGTTTAGCGATTGTTTATCAATTGAGTGGTAGCTTAATTCAAGCATGGCGATTCAGTCGAGATCGCGCTCGTTCTTTGCTTAAAGATAGTTGGCCGTTAATCTTAGCAAATATCGTCACTGTTATCTACATGAGAATCGACCAAATTATGCTAGCACAAATGGTTAATTCAGAATCAGTAGGGATTTATTCAGCCGCCGTCAAAATTTCTGAAATGTGGTATTTTGTTCCCATTTCTATTATTAATTCGGTTTATCCTTCTATCGTTCAAGGAAAAGATCTTGGCGATCGCATCTATTACGGTCGCATCCAAAAATTATTGAGTGTGGTTGCTATTATTGGCTATATGGCAGCCATTCCTGTGACTTTTTTAAGTCCTTTTATTGTAAATCTGATTTACGGGGTTCAGTATGCGGAATCTGCAAATATTTTAACCATTCATATCTGGGCAGGTTTATTTATCGGTTTGGGAGTAGCGAGAACCACATGGTTAACTACAGAAAACCTAACGAAATTTGCGGCAGCAACAACTGCATTAGGGGCTGTAATTAATATTATTTTGAACACCTTATGGATTAAAACTTATGGCGGTATAGGGGCGGCTGTTGCTACCGTGATTTCTCAAATTGTTGCCTCTTATTTATCAGGATTATTATTTAAACCCACTCGCGCTATTTTTTGGCGACAAACTAAAGCAATTTTCTTAATTGGTCTGTTTGAGCGTTAAAAAGACTGTATCTAGGAATTCTTTACTCATCAAGTTTTTACTTGCCATTTTCAAGTGATATCGAGTAGTGTAGAAATATTGTCAACGCGATCGCTTTTGTCGATCGATTGAAAGTTATCAATGCAAACGATGGAGATTCAGCACGATGAATGATTGGCAATTAACAACCCCTGTTGCGATGATTGTTTTTAATCGACCCGAGACAACAGAGAAAGTATTTGAGGCAATTCGTCAAGTTAAACCTCCTGTTCTTTTTTTGATTGCTGACGGTCCTCGTCCTGACAAACCGGGAGAAGCAAAAAAATGCGCTGCGGTTAGAGAAATTATTGAAAAAGTAGATTGGGACTGTCAGGTTCACAAAAATTATTCTGATGTTAACTTAGGCTGTGGTAAGCGTCCATCTACGGGAATTGATTGGGTTTTCGAGATAGTAGAAGAAGCCATTATTATTGAAGATGATTGTCTTCCTCATCCGAGCTTTTTTCGCTATTGTCAGGACTTATTAGCGTATTATCGACATAACGATCGCATTATGACAATCTGCGGTTTAAACGTACAATTTGGCAATAATCCAACAGACTACAGTTATTATTTTTCTCGCTATAATCACTGTTGGGGTTGGGCAAGTTGGCGCAGAGCTTGGCAATATTTTGACTTTGACTTAAAATTATGGCCGGAAATTCGAGAAAAAGATTTATTACAAGATATTTTGCAAGATCCTCATGCAGTTAAGTCGTGGACGCACACTTTTAATATTATCAGAGAGAAACAATTAGATTGTTGGGATTTTCAGTGGATTTTTGCCAATTGGGTTCATGGTGGCTTAGCCATAACACCTCGAGAAAATCTGATTAAATACATTGGTTATACTGAAGATGCGACCCATACAACCAATGAATTAAGCCAGTACAATCAATTGGAAGTCCAAGCACTGGAATTTCCTTTAAAACATCCTCCTTTTGTGATTCGTCACGATAAAGCCGATCGCTACACCGAATCCACTTATTTTGATTACCAACCCAATCTTTTCAAAAAAGTTAATCGAAAAGTTCGCAAAACATTGGGTTTGAAATTGTCACAAAGTTGGTAAAATAGAGTAAACATTAAAAATATTAATTCAAGCCATGAAGCCTTTATTTATTGCCTTGTTTCTCGCTCCCGTTATTACTTGGATTGCTGCACCTGCCGAAGCCGCTATTCGCACGGAAATCGTTGAATATCGTCACGGTGAAACAATTTTAGAAGGCTATTTAGCCTACGATGATGACATTGAAGAACAACGCCCCGGAATTCTTGTCGTTCACCAGTGGAAAGGTTTGGGAGATTACGAAAAACGCCGAGCAAGAGAGTTAGCCGAGTTAGGTTATGTTGCCTTTGCTGCTGATATTTACGGTCAAGGTATTCGTCCTCAAAATAACGAAGAAGCGAGAACGCAAGCAACGATTTATCGTTCTAACCGCCAATTGCTTCGCGATCGCGCGAATGCAGGTTTAAAAATCCTGCAAAGCCACGAGTTAACATTACCGGGAAAATTAGCTGCGATCGGTTATTGTTTTGGCGGTGGAACAGTTTTGGAACTCGCCCGCAGTGGGTCTTCTGTTGCAGGAGTTGTTAGTTTTCATGGTAATTTAGACACGCCTAATCTTGCTGATGCAAATAATATTCAGGGACGAGTTTTGGTACTCCACGGTGCTGACGATCCCTTAGTTCCTCTCGAACAAGTGCAAACATTTTCTGAAGAAATGCGATCGGCTAATGTTGATTGGGAATTGGTAATGTATGGTGGTGCCGTACACAGTTTTAGCGATCCCGATGCAGGAGACGATCCTTCAAAAGGAGTCGCCTATCAAGTAGAAGCAGATAAGCGTTCTTGGACGGCAATGAAGCAGTTTTTTAAGCAAATTTTTAATTAGTTAGTGCTGATAATTAACTGCAATTTTTAGCTAATAGCTGAATGAATGAGATGAAACTTGTTGGTATTAGTAAAATATTACTGGCAGTTCTATTAAGTGTATTCATAACAGAAATAGGACTGCGCTTTTTTTTCGGTCTAGGTAAACCAGCCTTAGTCCAAACTGATGCAGAAATAGGCTATCGCTTCCAACCCAATCAACAAACGCGGCGTTTTGGCAATTGGGTAGAATACAATCAATATTCTCAGCGTTCCGAACCCATCGATCGCACCAAAAAAGAAGATATTTTGCGGATTTTAATGTTAGGGGATTCGGTATTGAATGGTGGCAACCGCACCGATCAAAAGGAAACAATTCCCGAACAATTGGAAGCACAATTCAAAGCAACAAGGACAGATACAGAAATTCTCAATGCTTCGGCAAATTCTTGGGGAATTGGCAATCAATTAGGCTATTTACAGAAGTTTGGGTTATTTAATGCTGATGCCGTTATTTTACAAATTGGCACTCACGATCTAGTACAGCCAAAAAGTCAAGGAAGAGATTTGTATCCCACCGACTATCCTCCCTCGGCGATCGCAGAACTATTTCAACGCTATCTGATTCCTCGCATCTCCCATTTTTTACGCGGAAAAGTCGCATTCAGCAATGAGAATTTAGACTGGCAATTTACAGAAAATCTACAATATTTACAAGCGATCGCCACTTTAACTCAAGAAAATAATATTCCGCTTTTTGTGATTTATACTCCCAGTCGCGAGGATGTTTTACCCATCCCTAATATTCCTCTTTACAAAAGCCAATTTTTCCAATTTCTGCAAGAATCTGAAATTCCTGCGATTGACATTCATTGCGCTTGGTCGGAACTTCCTAGCGAAAAGGTAAAATCTTATTTTGTAGACTGGGCGCACTTAACTCCCCAAGGTCAGCGATCGGTTGCTGAATTGGTTTTTAAAAACTTGGATGGGTTATACAATCGCGCTTCTGCACCCTACACGAATTTCTAAATCATGTTTTTGTGGCGATCGCAAGACCTTGTTATGAGATTTCATTTTTTCATTTTCAGTCAATTTGTGAGTTATAGCCGTCAAACAAAAGCTGCGATCATCCAATTTTTATCCTGTACTATAGTAAGAGGAACGCGAAATACATGAATGTGTCCGGTGCTAGGACATGTCATTTTGAATAAATAAATCGGTTCTTCTCTCAATCTTTCGTTAACTTCTAGATTGATTGCGATCGCCATTGAGAGAGAGGAAGTTTGCCGTATTTTTCGGGAAATCTTACCCCATGATAGGCATAGATGCTAAACCCATCGGCAAATTGAATGGCGGGTTTTCCTCTTGTATGCAGATCGCGATCGATTCCAATGAGCGAAAGGTCTCCCCCCAGTCCCGAGCATGGAGGGAGAAAATTTGACGCATCTCAAGGCGTATATTTAACTTCTCATTTTTTTGACTAAAATTAGCATCAAATTATTGACAGACGATCGCGAATTTTAACGGCATTTGACCCGGATCGCTCAATCGCACCTCGAGTAAATACTGCTCCCCTGCTTGCCAATCGGATAATTCAACGGTTAAATACCCTGCATAAGTTCGTTGTGCCGTGATCGATTCGCCATCAGCTTGTAACGTTAAACTGCCTCCTTTGGGTAACTGCACCCTGACGCGCAAGGGGGTGAGACTGAATAAGTCGTCGCGATCGCGATCGCTGGGATTGTAATCAACTAAAAACCTGACGATGCCAACAGTGGTTTCCCAAAGTCGTTCGATGCGCGGTTGGCGAGGAGAGAGGGCGATCGAGAGAGTTTCCAAAATTTCCTTTGCCACTAACAGCGAAATCGCCATTTGTTGTTCCAATGTTGCCTCATCGTAAGCACTGGGTAAAACCTCGGCCAATTTTTGTCGCTGTCGCTGTTGCTCTTGGGAAGACAAGCGAGTGACGGCAAAGCTGGGAGAGAGGCGAATGCGTCCCGCCATATCATTGAGCTTACGAGCATATTCGGGGAACAAAGCCTTCACCGCATTGACCATTTTGGCATTTTGAGGGCGCATTAACCCCATAGCCTCGGTACAGGTATCGAGAAGCACCGAAAGGACGCGATCGGGCAAGGCAAAAGGCATCAGCGCCGTTACTTGGGGCAGCCACAACTGACGCGAAGGCAACATTGCTGCCACCGCTTCGTCAGCATATTCGGGGTCGTATTCGGTGAGTTCCGTTTCCCACGGAAAGAGGGGAGGGTTGCGCTCGATCTCTGTCTGAAGTTTGCGCCGCAACAGCGCTTGAAAGCGTTTTTGCACGATGGATTCTCCCATAGTGAAAGATTGAGGGGTTGCTGTAGGTTCATCAAAAGTGGAAGATGCCAAATTCACCTCTTCTTCCTCCCAGTCCAAGGGATCTAGCGATTCAATATCTAATTCCTGCATGGCGTTTTCGCCTTCAGAAAATTGGGATTCCTCGCTGGTTTCTAAGGAGGATGGATGTTCGGACTCCGATTTAAGCCAACTGAGAAATTGGCAGTATAAAGAGTCCCAGTTTTGATTTACTTCATTATTCATCGACCGATGCCCCCGATCAGGATACAGAACGATTGCGAATCTCCCAAGCGAGTTCGAGTAGTTTATACCATTGCTTTTCCGTTTGTGTCGGTGTTAATTCAATTTTGCGAGCAATTTCTGCGATCGCCATGCTTTGACGCTTGCATTGTAGGATTTGTTGTTGCTGGGGAGTCAATTGATTGTGAAAAGATTGCCATTCTCGAGCGGTTAATCCCAAATTGCGCTCGATATCTGCCTCGAGCCATTGATGGACGAGTTCCCATCGATGGGAAAGAGCAAAGCGAATTAAATGATAGCGAAAGCGCTGCTGGAGATAGTCCCGCTCTCGAGAGTTTAAGCCTAAAATGGCTTCGATTTCGCTAGCGGTTAGATCCTGCAAGCGCAGAACGAAATAATCGGCACAATCATTCTGCTTGCGACTGGCGAGATATTGAATCACTTCTTCGATAATTGTATCTCGCAGGGTCGTATCGGCAGGATTATTATTATTACTGGCGAGGAGGGCGCGAAGTTGCTGTACGACGGGATCGCCGCGATCCTCCGAGTCAGAAATAGTTCCTTCTGCAGCGCGATCCATATCGACGGAGGTTTCGGGAGGCTGTTTTTTGGAAAAGGTTTGCGCTCGTAGGATAATCAGTTGTTGGGAGCGACGACCGGGTAAGGAAATGCGCCGTTTGGCATAGCGCTCGCAAAATGCCATGTATTCTCCCAATTCGAGCAGCGATCGCGGGGAATAAGTCAAGGGGAGTTTGGCTTCTTTACGAAGGTTATTGAGGGCTTCGACGTAAAATCCTTGCAGAAAGTCTTCAATGAGAATCACGCGTCCTTGATAGCTATTCGAGCCGTGGAGAGGAGAAATATAACGATAGACCATCGCACTGAGAAGGCTTTGCAATTCGACTCTTCCTCGAGCGGAGCCGAGTTTATAATAGCGGAGGCATTGTTTAAAACGATGGTTGGCAAGAGTTTTGGCCCAATTTTCGATTTCCCCCGAGGCTTGAATGCGGGGACTCTCATTGCAAATGCGCTGAACTTCGTCAGTAATGCGCGAGGCAACATTGCGGCACTGGCTTTCGGAGGCCTTGGTGTGTTGCCGCAACTGGATAACTAGATGTTGTAAAACTGTCTCCACGTTTGAGTAGAGCCCCTTGCCAAATAGTGATTTCTCTAGAGAATATTGTAGAGGTTAGCACGGACGCGATCCAAAGATAAACTCGATATAGGCGGAAATTGCCCGACCGAAAACGCAATTCTTAATAAAATATGGACATCGAAGAACAATTACAACTCCTCATCGAACGATCGCCGGATGATGGTATGACGGTGAAGATTATCGAGCGAGCAGTGGTGCCGACGTTAAGAGCGTTTGCCGAGCAGTTAAAGCAATTAGAGTATTATGTCGTACAAACGTTGGAACAGGGTTGGGTGCTGACGACTTTGAGCAATCGCGCTCGGGAAGGGGTGGAAAAAAAGGTAATTTATGCTTTTGCCTCGCTCAAAGATGCGTCAGGATTTCAAGACACTTCCGATCCCAATTTGGTTGCGATCGCGCTACCGGTGACGCATATTTTATTTCAGTTATTTGCCCTCAAAGAAGTCGATAGTATCGTTTTTATGGAAACTCCCGGTAATTTATCGGCAGGGAAGGAAGTGCGGCGATCGGATCTACAGAAGCTCGTTGAGATACAATGGCAAGATTGGCAGAAATCTTTCTCTAAATCGCGCAATATTCCACCGGACTTAGCTTAGATTAAAAGACTAACAAATAACAAATAACAATGAGATTTTTGTTGGGGATTCTGGCATTTGTTACTGTTTGGATTTCATCGGCGATCGCAATTGCGATCGCTGCTATGAGTCGAGGCAGAAATATTGCTGATATTGGCGTACCTCTATCCGCGAATTCAGAGATAGCGTTATGGCTTGGGGGTATTATTTACTTGTTTGTTTTTGAAGTCGCAATCTGGGGGATACAACAAACAATTGGCAAACAGACTCGCTTTTTACAGTGGTTTTGGATCGTTCCTATTTTGCTGTGGAGTCCTATTCATTTTTGGGTATTATTTATTTTTACTTCTTTTTAAATAACCTTCAATGCTCTCTCTGAAAAAAAACACGATTTGGCATTTATTTTTAATTATCTCAGTTGCTCTCCTCGTCACGGTTCCTGTTTTATTTTATGGCATTTTTAACGCTCACGACATTAAGGCTCATCTCCTTTGGTCAAATGGCTTTTCGAAACAATTCTGGCAGGGTGAATTCTATCCACGTTGGTTGTCCGACGCTCATGCCGGTTTAGGCAGTCCGAGTTTTTTCTTTTATCCTCCTCTTCCTTATTATATTACGAGTTTATTTCAGCCTCTTTTTGCTGGAGATTCCTCGGGATGGCTTGCTTTAGCATCATCTGCTTGTTTATCTCTGACTTTATCGGGAATCGCTGCTTATTTGTGGCTCAAAGAAATTACCAAGAAATCTGGGGCTTTAATTGGCGCGATCGCTTATATGATTCTGCCCTATCATCTCACTATTAATTTATATCTCCGCTTTGCTTTTGCAGAATATTGGGCTTTCGTTTGGTTGCCTTTAATACTCTATTTTTTAGTTCGCTATATTAAAGGAATAAAATTAAATTTTATTGGCATCATCATCAGTTATTTTTTGTTGTCTGTAACGCATTTATTGACTTTTGTTGTTTTTGCTTTTGTTCCCATTATTTATGCAGTTTTAATGGTAAAATACAAGCAGAAATTAAAGATAGCATTTCAACTATTATTATCGCTTTTTTTGGGATTGGGATTATCGGCAATCTATTGGTTGCCAGCAATGACAACACAAGATAATATTTCGACTCATTTCCTCTGGGAAAAAGCAGGATTTCTTTATCATAAGAACTTTTTGTTCCTCTTTGAAAAAATAGATTGGAGAATTTCTTTTTGGAATTATTTAGAACTTCTGACTTTATTGATGGGTGCGATCGCAATTCTAGCTTGTTTCTTTATTCCCTATCAAAACAGTGACAAAAACAGACGAGAACTCAGCTATTGGCTATTCATTTCTTTTGCCTCAATATTGATGATGACTCCTCTGAGTGAATGGCTCTGGGATAAAGTAACAATTTTACACAAACTACAATTTCCTTGGCGGTTTCATTCTTTGCTGACCTTGAGTATTTCAGCTGCGATCGCTTTCGTAGTCTCTTCTCTAAAGATGGAGTTATTCAATGTTCTGAAGAAACCCAAAATCGCTTTGCTTTTAATTTTATCTATTAGCTTAACTACATGGATATCTTATTCAATGTACTCGGTTCAAGATGAAAACTTTAAACTTGTGCGAGTTTTTATCTTTTTTGGTCTGGCGTTACTCCCAATTTTCACGTCACTTCTCATGATAGAATCTCGATTGGGAAGTCGTCCAGAAATATTGGCGATCGCAATTTTCTTAATCGCGATCGCGATTTGTTTCACGGGTGGTTGGGCGATCGAGAAAAAATTGCATTTAGGATTTGTATTCAATGACAATATTAGCCAACCCGAGCAATTATCAAAGATATTAGCATTGAGACGAGATCCTCCTGAATATCGTCCGAGATGGTTTGACGATGAAATATGGTGGTCAGATGAAGAAATGACAAAACTCAGTCATAATATTAATAAAGTTCAAGTTGTTTTTGGTGAAGGAAGTGTTTCGATTGAGCAATGGAAACCGAGAAATATTATCTTAAAAACAAATACACAAACAGATATTTTTATCAAAATTGGACAACTTTACTATCAAGGATGGAGCGCAAAAATTATCGCAAGCGATCGCTTTCTTTCTACCTATGCCGATCGCGGACTTGTCGGAATTTTTATCCCTCAAGGAAAGCAGCGAGTATTGATTAAACTGGAAGCAGGAATTGAAGAACAGTTAGGGCAACTCATTAGTATTGTTTCTGCTATTATAATATTGGGCGCATTTAGTTCGTTGTGGCGTGCCGCTAAACTTGACAAGCGATCGATTTAATGTTAACAAAAAAACCTGATATTGGTTATATTCCCACTCCGTTTAAATTAGTCGATCTTTTATTGGATTTTGCCAAAATTACCCGAGAGGATATCCTTTATGATTTGGGCTGCGGAGATGGTCGAGTTTTAATGCGTGCAGCCGAGAGATTCGGAACTCGGGGTGTGGGAATTGAATGCGATCGCGATCGCCTTTCCGAAGCAAATTTAAAAGCAACAGAAGCGAATGTTCAAAACTTAGTCGAGCTTCGCCAAGAAGATTTATTTTCCTGCAACTTTAGAGAAGCAAGCGTAGTTTTTCTATATCTTTTACCTCATCTTAACTTGCGAATTCGCCCCCAACTTTGGCGACAATTAAAACCGGGAACGCGAGTCATTTCAAGGGATTTTGAGATGGGAGACTGGAAATGCGATCGCAGTCTGAAACTCGAGACGATCGAGGCAGAAGAAGAAGCCACATTATATTATTGGCTTGTTCGAGAAAAATGAGGGGATATCCAGTCTGAGTAGAGTATATCTTTTTACTGATAACTGATAACTGATAACTGAAATGACCCAATGGCAACCCCAGCAAATCGAACGCTTGCAACTGATTGGCGTAATGCTTCAGTTTCATCGCGACAATCGCCCCCTCGATCGCCTTGCTGCTAGACTCCAGATCGATCCTGCTGTTTTACTGGCATTGGAAGGGGGAAGAGTAGAACTGTTACCCACACCCAAACAAACCCGCCTCATTATTCAACATTATTCTCAGATTTTGGGCGTGGAATATCTGAAACTCGCGGATAGTTTACCCCTCATCTCTATTGAAAAAGATTCGCCTGAAAAAGATTTGCCCAGCGATCGCACTCCCACCAACGCGATCGCATCCCCTCGTCTGCCAAAAAGATCGCGAAAGCGGAAATGGTTGCCCTCAAAGCAAACGTGGCGGCGCTTCTCCCCTCAACCCATCCTGCAACACTTTCCCATCCGTTTATCCACTTTGGCAAAACTTAAAAATCTCTCAAACTGGAAAAATCTCGGAGAACGCGGCCAAATTTTGCAATTGTGGTTGGGTATTACCTTAATTTTTGGGGCTTGTTTGGGGATTATTGTCGCGATCGTTCATTTAATTTTTGTTTTGTTCTCCCCAACCGGTCGCATGATGTTACAGCAAAATCCTTGGGGAATTTTTTGGCTGGGGATTTTTGAATTCTTGAAGGTTTTTATCTCTTTTGTCTGCTTTTTTGCCTTACTTTCGTGGTTGGGTTCGGGAAAGCGATCGCCCAATCGTCCTAAAACCCTCCCAAACGATTCAGAGGGAAAAAACGAAACCCCGCGCGACCGATAATTTTATCCTTGACCACAAAGCCCCAAACATGGGAATCGCAGGATTCATTGCGATTATCTCCCAACACGAGATAGCGATCGTCGGGAATCGTGACGGGAGGAAAGCGATATTGAGGTAAAGCGTTAATATAGTCTTCTTCTAAAGGCTGTCCATCCACATAAACCCGATTTTCTTTGACCTCCACCGTCTCCCCCGGCACGCCAATAATACGCTTGATATAAGCATCTTTAATGGGTAAAGTTTGGGGTTGGGCGGGGTTGCAGCGAATGGCATTATCGGGAGGCGTAAAGACGATAATATCGCCGCGTTTGGGTTGCCGGAAAAGATAGCTGATTTTTTCGATCGCCAAGCGATCGCCAACCTCCAAAGTGGGGAGCATGGATTTAGAGGGAATATAGCGAGCTTCGGCGATAAAGGTGCGGATTGCTAACGCTAGACCGACGCTAACTCCCACCAGCATCGCGCTTTCTACCCAAATGTTTGTTTTTTTTTCGTCGGTCTTGTTATCAGTCTTGTTATCGGCCATGCAGTTTTCAGTTCGTCTATCTCGCGCTTTTCGATTTTACACTGGGAACGGAAGGATGGGAAAGATCGGAAAAAGAGGGAGGAAGAACAGAAATTGCAAAAATTTTCGCAAGAACAACATGATTGTTTTTATATCTTTTCTTGAATCTACTTTTTCCTTCTGTTGTTAATATTACTATTCTTTTCTTTACAAAAACACACAGAACAGAGATCGAAAGTAAATAAATTCAAAGTACCTCTTTAAAAAATCGGAAAAAAGATTAAACTAAAAGTATTACAAGAAAAACATTTCTTGGTAAATCAAAGGTTTAATTTAAAGTGTTTTTTAGCGGTCTAAACCTTTACATATCAAGCAAATTGGTTTTTCGGAGCAAATCACAACTGCAAGCATTATACAACATAAAAATTGTTTTGGCAAGGGTTATGTTGACAATATAATGTTCTGACTTATTTTGATTCCATTTTGCACGGTAACAGTAACTTGAATGTTGATTAATAATTGTCAAACTTGACAATTTAATTGCTAAATATTGTTTGGGAAACTCTCGATCGCAACCGGCCGAACAAACCAGAAAATAGAGAAACTGGAAACCCTCAACCGATGCGATCGCGAGTCCCCAAAAAGAGGCATCGTTGCTCAATGAGCGCGATCGCCGCAGTTTTTTGCATTGAGTTTAATTCTCGAGGAGCAGAATATGGTACAAGCTAACCTAGAGCGCCCAATAGAAACCACCCGAGAGAATACGTTTATTCTCTGGTTCGATGAAGTGAGAAGCGAAGATGTAAGTTTAGTGGGAGGAAAAAATTCTTCTCTCGGAGAAATGATCCAACAGCTAAAACCCAAAGGAATTAATATTCCCATGGGATTTGCAACAACGGCTTACGCTTATCGTTACTACATTCGAGAGACGGGTTTGGAGCCGCGCTTGCGGGAGTTATTCAGCGATCTCGATGTTACTAATATTCAGAACTTACAAGAGCGAGGGCAACAGGCTCGTTCTTTGATCCTGCACACCCTCTTCCCCAAAGACCTGCAAGACGCGATCGCCCTGGCGTATAAAAAAATGTGTCGGGAGCATGGGTGCAATACAGGGTCTTATGCTCACTTTGACCCAGAATATCGCGCCCTTTGCGAGGATATTAGCCAAGATATGGATGTGGCAGTGCGATCGAGTGCCACGGCGGAAGATTTACCGGAAGCCAGTTTTGCCGGACAGCAGGAAACCTATCTTAACGTCCGGAGTATTAAAGGGGTTCTTGAAGCCTGTCATAAATGTTTTGCGTCCTTGTTTACCAATCGCGCTATTTCCTATCGCGATCGCAACGGTTTCGATCATTTTACCGTCGCGCTTTCCGTCGGGGTACAAAAAATGGTGCGCTCGGATTTGGCTTCATCGGGGGTCATGTTTTCCATCGACACGGAAACTGGATTTAAAAATGCCGCCCTCATTACCGCCGCCTACGGGTTAGGAGAAAATGTCGTTCAAGGTGCCGTTAACCCCGATGAATATTTAATCTTTAAACCGACCTTGAAAACAGGATATCGACCTATTTTGGAAAAGCGTTTGGGAACGAAAGCGATTAAAATGGTGTACGATATCGGCGGCTCAAAACTGACGAAAAACGTCGAAGTTCCCGAACCGCAACGAACAAAATTCTGTTTGACCGATGAAGAAATCTTGCAGTTAGGACAATGGGCGATCCAAATTGAGGAACATTATTCTCAAGTTCGAGGCATTGACACGCCGATGGATATGGAATGGGCGAAAGATGGTTGCACGGGGGAACTGTTTATCGTGCAAGCACGCCCGGAAACCGTCCAATCTCAAAAAGCGGCTAATGTGCTTAAAACCTACGCTTTGCAGGAACGCAGCGAGGTTGTGGCCTCGGGTCGCAGTGTCGGCACCGCGATCGGTCAAGGAAAAGCGCGCACAATTCTCAGTACTTCCTATTTAGATCGCTTCAAACCCGGGGAAGTATTAGTGACCAACCGCACGGATCCCGACTGGGAACCCATTATGAAACAAGCGAGCGCCATCGTGACTAACCAAGGAGGACGGACTTGCCACGCGGCCATTATCGCCCGAGAAATGGGTATCCCTGCGATCGTGGGATGTGGAGATGCAACGGAAGCGATCGCCGAAGGAAGCGAGGTGACGGTATCTTGTTCGGAAGGGGAAGAAGGGCGTATTTATCGAGGCTTATTGCCTTTTGAAGTCCGGGAAACTCTCTTGGATAATTTGCCCACAACCCGCACGCAAATTCTCATGAATATTGGCAACCCGGAACAGGCATTTTCTTTAGCGAGCATTCCCGCAGATGGCGTGGGTTTGGCGCGATTGGAGTTTATTATCGCCAATAATATTAAAGCGCATCCTTTAGCGTTGCTGCATTTTGATGAATTGAGCGATCGTTGGGAAAAATCCGAGATCGAAAAGCTCACCAAAAATTATGCTTATAAACCCGATTTCTTCGTGGATAAATTGGCACGAGGGATCGGCACGATCGCAGCGGCATTCTATCCCAAACCCGTTATCGTGCGAATGTCGGATTTTAAATCCAATGAATACGCGAATCTGTTGGGAGGTCAGGGTTTTGAACCCCACGAAGATAACCCGATGATCGGCTGGCGCGGCGCTTCTCGCTACTATGACCCCAAATATCGCGAGGCATTTGCCCTAGAATGTCAAGCCATGAAGCGAGTGCGGGATGAGATGGGATTAACCAATGTTATTCCGATGATTCCCTTCTGTCGTACCCCGGAAGAAGGGCGACGGGTGCTGGCAGAAATGGACAAACAAGGGCTGAAACGCGGGGTAAATGGTTTACAAGTCTACGTGATGTGCGAATTGCCCAGCAATGTCATTTTGGCTCACGAGTTTGCGGAAGTGTTCGACGGATTCTCCATTGGTTCCAACGACCTCACTCAACTCACTTTGGGTTTGGATCGCGATTCGGCTTTAGTGGCGCACCTATTTGATGAACGCAATGAAGGGGTGAAACGCATGGTGAAAATGGCGATCGCGATCGCCAAAGAAAAAGGAGTCAAAATTGGCATTTGCGGTCAGGCTCCCAGCGATTATCCCGAGTTTGCTAAGTTTTTAGTCGAAGCAGGGATCGATTCTATGAGTTTAAACCCAGATTCGGTGCTGAAAACCCTGCTGATGGTTGCAGAAGTCGAAAAAGGTTAATTAATTAATAAATGGTTGGCACAGAATCGTTGTGTCAACCAAGGGGCGCAAGTTTGGGGTAATGCTTGCGCCCTTCGCATCATAATACAGATTAATAAGCGAGCTTCAATTTTTGCGATCGCGAAAAAATAGGGAGTCAAGATTGGCATTTACGGTTAATACATTTTCTTAACCGAGTGGGGATTACACGCCAGAAGGTTCTATCCTATTAAGTTGAGTATTTTGTTGCAGAAATCAACTTATGAAACGCTTGCGGTCTATATTACCCATTTTGTTAGCGGCCTTCGCTATCCTCTTGGTCAGTTGTGGGGGAAATGTTGCAAAAGCGCCCCCAGTTTACACCCCCGAGAAAATCGCCGAGATTCAAAGATACATGACTCCCGTATACATCGCACGGGACAGAATGCCTGAGTTAGCCGAATACATTGAAGAAGAAGATTGGGGCAATGTTAGCTCCTTTATTCACGGACCGCTAGGTGGTTTGAGCAGTCCAATGGGCTATATCAATCGTACTGTCGTTCTGCCCAAAGACCGACCCGCCCTAGAAACCTTATACGAGTCTTTTTACAAAGATATTGAACGCTTAGATGCGGCGGCACAAGCTGGAACGTATGGCTTTGCGATCGGGGAATACAAAACCACGTTAAAAGATTTTGATGCCTATATCGACTTAATTCCCACGGAAAGCGATATCGCTTCGTGAGACGAGTTGTCATCATTGGGAGCGGTATTATTGGAGCCGCGATCGCTTACGAACTCAGTTCGCTTCCCCATTTACACATTACTTTGGTGGATCGACACGTTCCCGCATCCGGCTCTACTGGTGCTGCTCTCGGTCTTTTAATGGGAATCATCAGCCAGAAAACAAAGGGACGACAATGGCAATTGCGCCAAAGAAGTTTAGAACGTTACAAGACCCTGCTTCCGGAATTGGCGGCTCTAACCGGACAAAACATTCCCTACAATCGTGATGGACTGGTGAAACTCTTGTTTGCCGGAGACGATTGGCAAAAGTGGGAAAATTTAGCTAAAATTCGTGCTTCTCAAGGATGGGAGTTGCAGTTGTGGGATTCCCCAACTTTGCAGAGATATTGTCCTCAAATTAGAGGCGATACTTCTCAAAACACGCTATTCGCAAAGCGAAGCCAACGCCAATGCGCGATCGGAGCAGTTTATTCTCCCCAAGATGGACAAATTGACCCCATATCCCTCACTCGCGCTCTCGTCCACGCTGCCCAAATACAGGGGGTTGAATGCAAATTTGAAGTTGAGCTTCGAGATGGTCTTTCTACCTCACTGAATGGCTCTGAAAACCGTCAATGCAGCCATATTGAAACCACCGAAGAGGTTCTCGAACTCGACGATCTGATTGTGGCTGCTGGATTAGGATCGACTTCCCTCACGACGCATTTGAAACAACCCGTTGATATTCGTCCGGTGTTGGGCCAGGCATTCCATCTCAAGATTGCCAATCCTCTTGGAAATCCCGAATTTCAGCCTGCAATTACTGGGAATGACGTTCATGTTGTTCCTTTAGGTTGCGGGGAATATTGGTTGGGGGCAACAGTAGAATTTCCCGATGAAAGTGGGCAAGTAATCCCCGATCGCTCCTTATTAGAAAAAATGAGAGAAGATGCGATCGCCTTTTGTCCCGATCTCGCCCGAGGAGAAATACTGCGATCGTGGTGGGGAATGCGCCCTCGTCCCCAAGGCCAACCCGCCCCCATTATTACGCACTTATCCGGCTATACTAACGTCCTCTTGGCAACTGGCCATTATCGCAATGGCGTATTACTCGCCCCTGCTACAGCATTAACGATTCGAGATTTGATGGATAATTAATGGCTCTTTTGTATCCTTAGCAAACAAAGGTTACAAGGTGACAAGATGGCTGAAAGCCTCTGGAGGTGAGCTTTAGACAAAACAAGCTTGAAAACAAATCGATCGCCGCAACAGGTCTTAATACACCCAAAGATAAGCTCGCCTTCCTGAAAAACCTAAATCTGACAAGCCTTACAGGTAGGTTGTTATCCCTTAAGCCGTTTCAGTCTGTTTCTACTGCAATCTCAAGATTTTTGCGAAGTAGAAACATTTGCTCCTGAAGATATTGCAAGTTTTTTGGCGTTAGTCCTGTGGAATCAATGATGCAGCTTGGGATGTGGAGTGCACTTTCTTTTAGCTCTTTGCCTTGCTGTGTTAAGGAAATGAGAACTTTTCGCTCATCAACTAGATCTCGTTGTCGGCTAACATAACTCATTTTCTCTAAACGCTTCAGAAGAGGAGTGAGTGTATTTGAGGCTAGAAAAAGTTTATCACCTAAACTCTTGACTGTCTGTTTGTCTTCTTCCCATAGCACAACCATTACAATATACTGAGGGTATGTGAGTCCTAGCTTCTCTAGCAATGGTTTATAGGCACGGTTCATAGCATGGTTGGCAGAATAAAGAGCAAAACACAGAAAATTATCAAGACTAAGGGATATCTTAGATTGGGGAATAGAGTCAGACATTGTTTCCTTTCGTCAAGAGTATTAAATGGATTGCTATAAAAAGGTTTCAGCCTCTCCTCAATTGTAAGTTGCGTGCGATTTATTCGCAAATGCTTGACTTTTCAAAAGGTATTGTTTACGATGAAACAATCGCACACGATTTAATCGCACACGATTATTGTGTTCCCTTAAAATGAGGAAAGAACCAACAATGGAAGAAGTAACTTTAGTCCCAAATAATTCCTTGATCGTTGAAACCCCTGAAGAAGGACGACAGTTGGCAGTGAAAATGGCACGACTCACCATTAAGCTGACGCAACCCAATGCAGACACGAGAGACAAATTGCGAGATGTATATGGTTCCGATGCGATGATGTTAATCGCTATCGGGCAAACCGTTGCTACCGAATTTGCGACAGTAGCTGCTGCCAATAATTACTGGAGATCTTAGGAATTATTGGCTAAACCTCATCGCTAAGATGAACAAGTCACTTAGGAGTTTCTCCAACGAGCGATCGGCCACATCAATTAAATATCTGATAGCTTGTTGGAGGTAAAGCTCAATAATATAAATACATGAGGCTTGCGGAAAAAATTGGAGAGATCATGAATTTTATGAAATTCGAGCAATCTATAAAAATTAATGCCAGTGTTGCTACAGTAGAAAAATGTATCGTCGATCGCGATTTAATGCACTGTTGGCTCAATCCTGCTTTGCGCTGCGAACCGATCGGAGAATGGAGTACGGAAATCGGCGCTTGCAGTCGCTTTATTGTTAAATTTTCCCCTTTACCTCTCGTTTTAGAAAACACAGTCATCGAGCGCGAATCGGGGTTGGTTGTCTGGGAATTTCGCGGTTTTTTCCAAGGACGCGATCGCTGGGAATGTCAAGCAACTGAAGGAGGAACAATCTTATTAAACCGATTTGAATTTGCAATTCCCAATCCTTTAATCCGGTGGGGGTTTCAGCTTTTTGCCTCATCTTGGACGCAAGCGGATATGAAAGCACAACTCCAACGCTTGCAACGTCTAGCAGAAGGACTCGATTCTAAGAAAATCGGGATAAGATAAAACTTACCCCGATGGCTTCACTTTGCACTGCAAACTTTAATGAATTCAAAGATGAATTCAAAACCTTTTGAAAGAGCGTCTTGAAGCGTTGCTTTTAATCGCTCAATCTTCAATTGCACAGGTTAACGGACAAGATGCAAAAGTCGGTTCTTTGGCCCTGTTTGCTTCGCCATGCAGCCAACTCAACCAACTGACTTCTTCAGGATGAATGCCTTTAAATGTCAATATCATTGCGCCCAATAATACGGCTAAAATATTAATGCCGAGTGTACTTCCCACAACCACCAAAACCGCACTAACCGGCAGCACGGATTGTAAAATCATGGCCGCCAGTACCGCGATTGTTGTCATTAAAACCACCAGAGGAAATCCGACCACTAATAAACAAACGATTAATGTGAAACTCCATGTTAAAAAACTTTTTGCGATCGCCCAGTACGTTTTCTCCCAACTTTGGCTTCTTGTTAAAACCATTGTCTGATTCCTCCCAATTTTTTTAATTAAACCGATCTTGTTAATTTTTGATTTTTCTTTGCGCGTTCGTTGATAAGTCAGTATAGATAAATTCTTCAGGAAGATGAAATGTTTGTAATGAAACGTAATACTTTTTGTTGAAAGTTTATGATAAAGAACCCTTTTTTTGTGAAGATAGAGAAAAATGAAAATTTCTCAAAACCTTATAGTTTTAGGATTTACAGCTATTGACTCACCTTTGTTTTGGCGATCGCGCCGCCCAATCTCGATTTACAAAACTTAGGAAAAACTCAGAAAAGGTGAGTCGTCAACAGCGATCGCAATTCCCAAACTAAAATTTTTCTAGTTACGTTTCTTCATAAAAAAAGAATCTTTTCTCAGAAAAGACAGCTTTCTTTCTCAATGCTCGTTTTCAACACACCAAGCCTCTTGCATCGCCAAGCGAGAGAAAATACATTCGCGCCAAATGTTTAATTGTCGGTCAAATTCGGGAGTATGCAATCCTCCACGCCAGAGAATCAAAGCATCTTCATCTGTACCGGGATAGTATTTTTTCCGTCGTCCGGCTTCTTTGAAACCAAATTTTTGATAGAGAGAGAGGGCGATTTGATTAGAAGCGCGAACTTCTAAAGTTGCCCGTTCTAATTGGCGTTGTACTGCCGCCTTCAATAAAGAATAGAGTAAAAGCTGTCCCAAACCTTGTCCTTGATAATCGGGATGAATGGCGAGGAGGGTGATATGTGCTTCTTCAAGAATCGACCAAAAACAACCGATTCCCGCGATCGCATTGTTGGGTACGGATAAGACTAAAATTTCGCTGTTGGGGCTGTCTAACTCTCTTTGATAACCCGCCAAACTCCACATTCCCCCCAAACAGAGGCGATCGAGTTCCACTACTGCTTCGAGTTTTTCTCGGGTCAGGGGGGATATTTGCAATTTTGAGAGTGTCACGCTGTTTTCTTGATTTTTTGCGATCGCTATCCTAGCAAAACCCCTGCGATCGCTCAATTGAGAAAGAATTGTTACAAATGCCCTCCCCAGAAAAGAACTATGCCATAATCTGCGATCGATTCCCTTTTTTCAAGGGAGGAAACTTTAACCTTTCATCAATACTTCATTAACAACACAAGGAAAACCATGATTCTCACCACCCTTGAAGGCGTACCGGGAAAAGAAATTTTAGAACATTATGGGATCGTCCAAGGAAGCACCGTCCGTGCTAAAAATATCGGCAAAGACTTTTTAGCTGGCATGAAAAATATTGTCGGAGGCGAACTCAAAGGCTATACCGAATTGCTCCATGAAGCCCGCCAAGAAGCCCTCGATCGCATGATCCAACAGGCGCAACAATTGGGAGCAAATGCTATTGTTAACATTCGTTTTGCCACCTCTTCTGTTGCCCAAGGTGCCGCCGAATTATTCGCCTATGGAACAGCAGTGAGGGTTTCATAACGATGGACGACCTAATTATTATTCTAGTCCCTTTGTTTCTCATTGGTTTTGGTTATTTAATCGGAGCATATTTTGAGAAACAGCATTACGAAAGTATTCGTAAGCGAGAACGCCAAACTTTGCACTTGCCCGTTATTAATTTCGGTTGCAAGCAACCCTTACCCGATGCAAGAGAAGCTCGCTTATTTGTCGGAGAAGTCGTGATTTCTCCCGATGCCTTTAAAACCTTTGTGTTAGCATTGCGGAACTTAGTGGGAGGGCGAGTCACGGTTTACGAAACTCTCCTCGATCGAGCCCGTCGGGAAAGTTTGTTACGCTTAAAGGAACAGGCGATCGAATGGGGGGCAACCCAAGTGCTGAATGTTCGCTATGAAACTGCAACCATTGGGAATAGCAGCAAGAAAGGAGTTGCCTCATTAGAAGTCATTGTTTACGGAACGGCTATTCGTTAAGACAATGGAATACAAACCCAAGGAAATCAAAGAAGAAGTCAACGTTTCTAAAATTCATCCCCTCACGAATTTAACCCAATTATTGGGAACGGTTATCGGGGTGAGTGTTGCAATTTATATTGCCTTGGGTTTTGCAGTGGATCTTGTCATTCCCCGAGTTCCCGCAGAAACCGAAAAAGCGATCGGCGATGCGTCTATTGCCAGCGCTTATTTAGTCTTAGACGGAAAACCGATTAAAGACGATCCTCGCATTTCTCATCTCCAAGAATTGCTTGATTCTCTACAAGATCCAGAAGCGAAAATCCCTCTAACTTTGCATCTGTTAGAAAGTCCGATTGTCAATGCCGCAGCAATATCTGGCGGTCATGTTCTCGTAACGACGGCTTTCCTCGATGAAGTTAAATCGGAAAATGAATTAGCTTTTGTTTTGGCACATGAGTTAGGGCATTTAAAAAACCGAGATAGTTTACGCGGTTTGGGTCGAGCATTAGTGATTAATTTGGGTTGGTCAGTTATTTTTGGAACAGCAGGCGGCGGAGATTCAAGAGTTGTGGGAACTGTACTCAATCTTTCTGATTTAAACTATAGTAGAAGTCAAGAATCAGCCGCAGATTTATATGGTTTAAAAGCGATTATCCGTCGTTACGATCATGGCAATCATAGTTTAGATTTGTTTAAACGTTTGCAAGAAGAAGAAACAAAATTGAAAATTTCTGAATATTTTTATAGTCACCCCTTATCAGAAAATCGGGTTAATAAATTAGAAAAAATTGCAATAGAAAACGGCTGGAAAATGGAAGGAGAAAAAACTGTTTTGCCCGAAGTTTTTTCCAATGAGAAATGAAAAATGAACGCGGAAATGCAAGCGAACAATACAAGCAATTATCAACTCCTTATTACCTGCAAAGTCTTGCAGATTATCGTTTTAATAATCCTTCTTGCTGCAAAAACTCATTAGCCACATCAGCAGGTTCTTGCTGTTTTCCTGTCACTTCGTAATTTAATTCTTGCATGGTTTTATCGGTTAGGCGAGTTGTGACAGTATTGAGAATCTCTGTAATTTCAGGATGGCGATCGAGAATTTCTTGACGTACCACCGGAGCAACTTGATAGGGAGGAAAAAGATTTTTATCATCTTGCAATACGATTAAATTATAGGCACTAATTTCTCCATCAGTACTAAATCCTACCGCAACGTCGGCTTCTCTTTGGGTTAATCCTTGATAGCGCAATCCAGCGTCAACAGCTTGATATTCTTTTAGGGTAAACTTTCCGTAGACTTCTTCCAAACCGGGCAAACCATCTTCTCTTTCTTGAAATTCTGGCGGTCCGATCAGAGTAATGCGATCGGCATTCGCGATTAAATCGGAAATTGTTTTCATGCCGTATTTTTCTGCTCCTGCTTGCGTGACGACCAATGCTTGTGTATTGTTCATGGGAGAGGGTGCGAGCCAGATTAAATTGAATTGCTCCTTATACCCACGAGCCACTGTTTCATAAACTTTTTGGCGATCGCTATTTCCCGGTAGTTTTAACACGCTTAAGAGTGCCGTTCCGGTATATTCTGGGTAAAGGTCGATCTCTCCACTTATCAGACTGTCTTGAGTGACTGGCGTTCCTCCTAAATTCAGCTTGCGTTCTACCGTGAAACTATTGTCTTCAAGAATTAACGCATACATTTCAGCTAAAATGAATTGTTCGGCAAAATCTTTTGAGCCAATGCGGATCGTTGTTTCTGTTGCCTGTGGTTTTCCCGAACAAGCGATCGCGAAAAACACGGTAATAGAAGCAATGAGAGAGAAAATAAACCAACGACGAAAGCGGAGCATCATTCCTGAATTGTCTTTTATTCTTTCTATTTTATTATGCCTGCTAGAGGTCGGCAAAAACTGAGAAATCTCTGAAATTTTAGATATTATCCGCTCGAGTCAGTAAGAAAAATGCAGCAACAAACGAGTAGTAAACCCAAGACGCTTAATCTTTTACAACTTTTTAGAGGACTTGCCGCGATCGCAGTGGCTTTGTTTCATGTCGATCAGCTAACTAATGAAAAATTTCATACTGTTTTTGTCTTCGATGTTTTTAAATTTGGTTGGTCGGGGGTAGATTATTTTCTCGTACTCAGCGGATTCATTATTATTTATACTCAACATCGAAACTTATTACAACGAAGTTTCTCTAAGTTTAAATTGTTTCTCTTAAAGCGATTTATTCGGATTTATCCGATTTACTGGATTTCAACATTGGGCATTCTTTGCTTTTTACTATTGTTACCGGGATTTAAAAACAATACTCCTTTAACTTTACCTTTTATTCTACAATCTTTTCTGCTGTTTCCTCAAGGCCAAGCTCCTATTTTAAACGTCGGCTGGACTTTGATTTTGATTATTTTCTTCTATCTTATTTTTAGTTTAAACTATATTCTGCCCCGTCGTCTTTATTTCGCCACGATCGCGATTGTCTTTTTGGGATCGGCATCACAATTTATTGGTAGTTTTGCAATTTCCCCAGCAGAGTATCCTTATTTAGGGCTTGTTTTTAACTCTCTCAATTTAGAATTCTTGTTTGGTTGTATTGCTGCCTATATTGTTCTTAATTATTCTCTACATTACCGCAAAACCATATTTTTTCTAGGATTAGCCTCTTTGTTGCTATTCAGCTTTTTGCAAACTTATGGTATAATTAATGAAGTTAATGTAATCAATATTTTGGGGATTGATTTTAATATTAATCGCACAATATTTGCAGGAATTCCTTGTTTGTTGCTCGTCGTGGGCGCAGCTTCGATTGATATTAAGCAAGGGATAAATATTCCGAAAACATTTAATTATTTTGGAGATGCGTCTTATTCTATTTACCTTATTCATAGTCCTGTTATTTCTGCTATAGTTCAATTGACTTTAAAATTGAAACTCAATGAAATGATTAATAATTACTTTATTCTCGGCTCACTAATTGCGATCGCTTCGATTGGATTGTCATGTATTTTCTATAGTTTCGTTGAAAAACCCCTAACGGTTTATTTAAGAAAACAATTAATTTTGCCAAAAACATTACCCACCTAGCGATCGCAACCTTTTCTGCTTTAAGTTTTTTGACAAGTTTTCAAATAAGGCGGAGTGGTTATGACTTCAACTTCTCCGTGTCCGGCCAAATCTAATAATTGAGTTAAGGCTAATTTAGCGCGATCGTTGGCTTCATCCAGTAATCCTTGTTCGCAAGCACCCGCAACAATTTTCTTTAATGTGGTTCGTTGTGCAAGGGTTTGTAACTCAGCAGAAGTATTGGGACCCAAATTAAAAATACCGCGATCGTAGTCATAGATGCGCGATCGCGCGACATCAATCTTAGCATCTAAAATTTGCGGTGCGGGCAATTGAATATAAATGGTTTTATCGGCAACTTTGATATTTTCCGTCGTTAATTGACTGAGATCGATACCGGCTTCAACTTCCCCGTAAGCAATATAGAGCATTTTTGTCCGGAATTGTAGAACCCCGGCAACTTCGCGATCTTGATGAGTGGGAACGACTGTTTCTGTGGTATAAATCGCCGTAGTTAACTCACTTGCACCGCGAATTTTTTCAACAATTATTGTCGAAATATTAACTTTGGGTTCTTTAAGTTCAATACGAAATAAGGTTTTGATTTCTGCGACAAAATTTGTTCCTTTTTGCCACATTCCCAATAAAATTAATAAACCCAAAAGCGCGATCGCCCATTTTCCCCATTTTAATACTAACTGAAGCGGAAGAACTCCAAAAAGCATTGGACTCGAACCAGATTTACTCGTATTATCTCTCATAAAAAACAACTCATTCCAGTATGAATTTTCAGGTTTTTAATTCGTTATCCGAGAAGCGATCGGCATTCGCCATCCCGTCCCAAAAGCGCGATCGGTAATTTTTAATCCCGGAGGTGCTTGACGGCGCTTAAATTCAGCCCGAGCCACCAAACGCGCTACTTTCTCTACTGTAGCGCGATCGTATCCCGAATTGACAATCTCCTCAATTGATTGATGATTTTCAATGAATTGGCGTAAAATCTCGTCAAGAATTTCGTAATCCGGAAGAGAATCTCGGTCTTTTTGATCGGGCTTGAGTTCGGCACTAGGCGGCTTAATGATAACATTTTGAGGAATAACTTCTCGTTCTCGATTGAGCCAGCGACAAAGTGCAAAAACCCGCATTTTAGGAACATCAGCAATAACTGCTAAACCGCCATTCATATCGCCGTATAAGGTACAGTATCCTACCGCCATTTCTGATTTATTACCCGTAGAAAGGAGCAAATAATTAAATTTGTTGGCGATCGCCATTAACAAATTGCCGCGAATTCGCGATTGAATATTCTCTTCTGCAACTCCAAATTCCGTTCCCGAAAATAAAGGCTCTAATAAGCGATCGTAAGCCGTCATTGCCTCTGCGATCGCGATCGTGTGACTATTAATCCCCAAGTTTTTAACCAAGGCCTCTGCATCTTTCAAGGAATGATCGGAATTGTAAGGAGAAGGCATTAACACCCCGAAAACATTTTTTGCACCCAATGCTTCTGATGCGATCGCAGCCACTAAAGAAGAATCAATCCCACCACTCAATCCTAAAATGGCTTGAGAAAAGCCGCATTTTCTCGCATAATCCTTGGCTCCTAATACCAATGCCGACCAAATTTCTGCTTCTTCGCAATCGGATAAAGGAACGAGAGGGATGGGTAAATAATCTCGTTTTTCCCTGTCGAATTCAACGATTTTTAAATCCGTTGCAAAACTTTTAGCACGACAAATTAAAGTTCCTTTGCGATTAAATGCAATGCTATTGCCATCAAATAAAAGGTCGTCATTTCCTCCGACTTGATTGGTATAAATAATAGGGATTTTATAACGTAGAACACAATGGCGTAACATGGCTTCTCGTAAGTTTTGTTTTCCAACACTGTAAGGAGAAGCTGATAAATTGACAATAAAATCGACCTGCGATCGCGCTAAATCTTCAATCGGATTAATTTGATAACTGCGCTTACCCCAAAACTCTTCATCGTTCCACAAATCCTCACAGATTGTTACACCAATTTTTATGGATTTTCCATTTTCTTCTAAGATAAAATAATTACTTTCATCACTAGAACTAAAATAACGATGTTCGTCAAAAACATCATAGGTCGGTAATAAATGCTTGTGAAAAATGCGTTGTATTTTCCCTTCATTTAATAATGCAATTCCATTAAATAGTGGTTTTTTACCTTGTAATTCGGCTTCAAGATTAGGTTCGACAGTACCTACTAAAACTGTTAAATTTTGCGGTAATTCTCGTGCTAATTTCTGTAATTCCTGTGACATTTTTGTCACAAAATTTGGATTGAGAAGTAAATCTCGGGGAGGGTAGCCACATAAAGAAAGTTCTGGTGTTAATAACAAATTAACACCTTGCTCTGAGGCTATTGTTGCCACTGTAAGAATATTATTGGCATTACCTGCTAGGTCGCCAATAATCGGATTGAGTTGTGCGATCGCGATTTTCATTATTTGCTGTTGGTTGTTAGTCGTTGGTTACTCCCCTCTTGGGAGGGGTTGGGGGTGAGTTGTTGTTGGTTATTAGTTGTTAGTTACTCCCCTCTTGGGAGGGGTTGGGGGTGGGTTGTTATTAGTTATTAGTTGCAAGAACAGTTTTTAGATTATTTTTTGCATAACCGATATCTCGAGTTAAGCGACCTTGGAAAAGTTCCATTATTTGTTCTAGATCGTCAGAAAAGCCAAGAGTAAGTTCGAGCTTTTCTTTAAGTTTTCTGAGAATCAAATCTCGTTTATCATTACTTTCTCCTCGCGGACTTGCCAAGCAATGAGTTTTACACACTTTAAGATTTTGGAGCGATCGCAATTCTAATATTTCTTCGATTTCACGATAAAATTCATCAATCAATTGTTGCGTAATATATTTCATAAAAACAGTTCCCAATGTAAATTCAGCAAATCCATCAATAGATTTAGAAATTTCCAAAAGCGATCGCCGTTTTAAAGATTCTAGTGCGGCAACAATTTCCGAGGAAGAAGCACCAGAAAATCGCAGATCGTTTTTGACTTGAGACAGAGAAACAGCATCCCCTTCAATAGCTAACCAATAAACAATTTCTCGTTCTAATTCTGAGAGACGTGCAAATTGCTGATAAAAAATTGTGGGCATGATATCCCCTAAAACCAACGTACTTTGCTTGAGAAACTCGGCAATTTCTCCACCAAAAATATCTTGAATCGTGCTGGAAATAAGTTTTAAGGCGAGAGGATGACCGCGATAAAGTTGAATAAGTTGAATCGCACCGCGTGGAGAATTCGGAAACCCGCGATCTGTTAATATCTTTCGCGATTCTTCTAGAGAGAGTCCTCTTAATTTTAAATCGCGAATCGGAGTAGATTCCCCTGCTAATGCAGTCACTTCTCGTGGTTTTTCTCGGGTGATGAGTAATAAACAACTTTGATGGCGTTCTCGTCCGATTCTGTGAATGAGTTCCCTATAGTTTTGATGATGTTGTTTGTATTGTCCGGCTAATTTTCCACTGGATAACACTGCTTCAAAATCGTCAAATAATAATAGGCAACGGCGATCGCGTAACAATTCGATAATTTGAGCAATTTGTTCTTCGATCGCATCAGGAATTTGAGGATCTGTCTCGCTACAGAGAAATAGATGAATTTCCCTTAAAAGAGCGCTAATTGAGGGTTCGTGACGGAGCGATCGTCGCAGAATATATTGAAATTGATTGTGTAAATTGCTTCCCAATTTAACCGAAAGGGACGTTTTGCCGATCCCCCCCATTCCCGAGAGGACAATGAGACGACAGCGATCGCCAAGAATCCATTGTTCGAGTTGTCCGAGTTCCTCCTCGCGTCCGTAAAAGCCGGATACGTCAATCTCTTCATCCCAGTCTTGTTTGCTCTCGTTGGTATTGGGATCGCGGCGATCGACAATCTCTTCCCAATTCAATCCCAGAATTTGACAATAGGCTTTGAAAGTTTTGGCACTAATGGGATATTTTCCCGCAAGAAAGCGTTTCCACGTTCCCAGAGACACCCCATAAGCATAAGGTCCTCCAGTATGCCAAGTGACCGCAGGCTCTAAAATCTGGCTGGCTTCGAGAAAGCAAGTGTCATCCTCTGCATTCCAACTCCATCCCTTTTCTTTGCGTGCTTGTTGAATGCGACTCAATCCCAATTTAGAGGCTTTCAGCGTTGCCATAGCGTATTTTGTTCCATCATGCAAGATCGATTGTAGATCGAGAGGGGGAGAAGTGGGAGGAACAGTCACCAGTCACCAGTCACCAGTCACCAGTTCTCAATCATCTGTCACCGTTTATGGGTCAACAGTTGTAGAGATGAGGAGAGGCAATAAGAATGATAGCGATCGCAATTTATTCGCGATCTTAAACTGTAAGTGAAGTGACAGATAACTGTAAACAATGTGACCCATAACTACAAACAAAGTGACTCATAACCACAAACTCTCTCATTGATAATTAATAATTGAAAGTGATACTTAATACGCCGATCCAGTTTAGATCTTGGCTGATTCAGTGTAAAAACATCATTGTAGAAAGAGAGGCACACGCAGAACATTGAATTGAGGCGTGCATTTTGGAGGGATTCGATCATGCAAGCAACGACTTTACCTAACAATTCAGAATTACAACAGTTGAATTGGCAACAAAAATTAAGAATTTTGGCTTCTCTTTTTGCCGCGATCGCTGCACAAACCCCGCATGCGAAACAAGATCGACAAACCAAATATCTTCTGAGTGAAGCGATCCGTGTTATCGATTGTTGTACCACTAATATTCCTAATAGTTTATTATTAGAATTAAGTGCGATTCAACGAGAATGGTTGGCATGGAAAAACCTGTTTCCGGTAGAAGCTGCACGTAGTTTTATGGCGTTTCACGCTCGCAATCAGTCTGTTCGCTTCTTACACATGACTGAGATGATATCTGAATCCGCGTAGTGCGATCGTCTTTCAAAGTTTGCTGGTCGTGGAGAGCTTTATTAGCTCTCCTTTTCTTATTTAGGGCTTGCTGAAAAAAAGCAAAAAGGTTGAGAAATAAGACTCAGAGAAGCCAAAAGCGCCAAAAAATAAGATTGACACATTACATTACTGGTAATATCTTTGCTCTAACCACCCTCGCAATCCTGTTTCAGAATCAAAGGTACGACGAGAGCGATCGTAGGGATCGTAGACCTGAAAATGGAGATTTCCTCGGCGATCGCGTTTCTCAGTAATACGGAGTTGCATTGAACCCGTGAAAAAGTTTAATAAAGATTTTCCCAAACTTGCCAGCTTGTTTTTCAGCGAGTTGGTCGCAATAACGCGATCGCTGGGAATTAATTCGAGTCTGGCGTAAAGATCGTAATTTCTCATGGGAGACACCTCGAAACGGTTTCAATATTGGCATATTTGTATTTTCTTCAACCGATTGCGATCCGTACAGAGACAATTGCATTAAATTGTTTCGTATACAGTTTGTTTTTTTGCAACTGTTCTGGTTGAAAAGTCTTGAAATTGTATTCCTACCCATGAAAATTACCCCGATCGCCGTCTCCTCCGACCAAATTTTGTACGAACAAGTCGCCGATCGCCTGCAAGGACTGATCGTAGAAGGTACACTCGAACCAGGCGATCGCCTGCCTTCCATTCGCAAACTGCGAGAACAGCTTTCTGTGAGTACCTCCACCGTCCTCGAAGCGTATCGACTCCTCGAAGATCGCGGACTGATTGTCCCTCGTCCTCAATCGGGGTACTATGTCAAGCAAACTGCCCTCGATTTACCCCAAGAACCCGCAGAAACCTCACCACCTCAAGAGGCCAGCCCGGTTGATATTTCCCTCGCTTTTCAGGTGATGGCTAAAATCAGAGAATTCGATACCGTACAATTAGGAGCCGCCATTCCTGCGATCGAATATCTTCCTCTCACTAAGCTCAATCGCTTGATGGGGAAAATTTTGCGAGAAAATCCTCGCATCGCTCACTCCTACGGGACTTCTCTCGGCTGTCTTTCCTTACGATCGGAACTCGCCAAACGGATGCTAGACGCGGGTTGTTCCATCCATCCCGATCGCATTATCATCACGAATGGGGCAATGGAAGCCATTTATCTCGCCTTGCAAGCCGTCACCCAACCCGGAGATACCATCGCGATCGAATCTCCCACTTATTTTGGGGTACTCGAGGCGATGAAAACCTTGCAACTCAATGCTTTAGCTTTACCCACTCATCCTCGCGAAGGCATCAGTCTATCTCACCTAGAAGAAGCATTACAAAAAGAACAAGTAAAAGCCTGTTTAATTATTGCCAACTTTAATAACCCTCTCGGTAGTTGCATGAGTGATCTTAAAAAAAAGCGCCTCGTGGAATTATTGAACACATATGATATCCCCCTCATTGAAGATGATGTTTATGGGGAGATTTATTTTAATGGCACTCGTCCCAAAGCGATTAAAGCCTTCGATACAGAAGAACGTGTAATTTACTGTTCTTCTGTGAGCAAGATTCTCTCTCCTGGTTTGCGGATCGGTTGGTGTGCGGCGGGACGCTACGGCGATCGCATCCTCCAAGTGAAAGCGGTTATCAATCAGAGCACTGCAGTTCCACCTCAACTCACCATCGCAGAATTTTTCGCCAATGGCGGTTGCGATCGGCACTTGCGACAATTGCGCCACGCTTATCAAACCCAAATGAACCGACTGTTACAGGCAATTTGCGATTATTTTCCCCCGGAAACCCGCGTCACTCAACCCAATGGTGGTCATGTTCTCTGGTTGGAAATGCCGGCAGGATTCGATTCTTTGCAACTGTATCAAGAAGCTCTAGCACAAAAGATTAGTATTGCACCTGGAGTTATGTTCTCAGTTTCTGGAAAATGCTATCAAAATTGTTTTCGCTTAAATACAGCAATTTCTTGGTCTCCCGTAGTAGATCGCACCATGCAAACCCTCGGTGAATTAGCTAAACAACAACTTTAAATAGTATTGTAGAGTGAGGAGATCGGTTTCAAAATATGAATTGTTTAATTTTCCTAATCTAGAAAAATTCGATGCTTTTTCACAACTCATTTAGGATTGCTATAGAACTGGTATCAATACAATCGATGATTTGATGGGGCGTGTGTTGCAATTGCTTTCTTGATTCAAATTTGACTAAATCATATTCTAGCCAAGAGTCTGCGACGCAGGCGATCGAGAGCATGACAGATACTGCGATGTCGAATCATGTCGCGATCTCGTTCTTGTCCGAAACGATACTCAAAAATTTCGACTTCGCGATCGGGACTGGCCAAACCGATATAAACCAAACCGATAGGTTTGTGGGAAGACCCTCCTCCCGGTCCGGCAATGCCCGTAATGCTCAAACTCCAGTCTGCAGCCATTTGTTTTTTAACACCTGCAGCCATTTGCTTGGCTACAGGTTCGCTAACTGCCCCCAACTGGGAGAGTAATTCCTGACTCACTCCCAAGAGTTCCGTTTTGACGCGATTGCTATAAGAAATCACCCCTCCGACAAAATAGTCGGAACTGCCCGGAATTTCTGTCAGCATTGCCCCTAAACCTCCTCCCGTGCAAGATTCGGCAACGGCTAGAGTTTGTCCGCGATCGCGTAATAACTGCCCGACGACAGAACCCAGAGTATCCCCATCGACTCCAAAACAATCGTCTCCTGCAATTTTGCGAATCTCCGTCGCAATGGGATCGATTAAGCGATCGGCTTCGGTTTCTGATTTAGCCTTAGCCGAAATCCGTAAGCGCACTTCTCCTTTCCCCGCATAAGGGGCAACGGTAGGATTGACGCCATCAAATAAGTGAGAAACCTTGGTCGCTAATGCCGATTCGCCAATACCCCAAAATCGCAACAGGCGACTGTAAATAATTTCTCGTCCCCAGCCCTGATTTTTGAGATAAGGAATTGCCGTCTCTTCCCACATTCGGTACATTTCCGACGGAACTCCCGGAAACGTTAAAATCGTCAATCCCGAGCGGGGTTGCCAAATAATGCCGGGTGCCGTTCCTCCAGGATTGGGTAAAACCTCTGCACCGACCGGTAATAGTGCTTGTTTGCGATTGTTTGGTGTCATTTGCCTGCGCCGTTGGGCAAATTTTTCGGTAATATCCTGTAAGATTTCTGGGTGTTCCTCGAGGGGAGTTTCAAAAAAATCAGCGAGGGTTTCCACGGTCAGATCGTCGGGAGTCGGTCCAAGTCCTCCCGTGAAAATAAGAATAGACGATCGCGCGATCGCCACTTCGATCGTATTTTTAATTCGCGCTGGATTATCTCCCACTACACATTGATAGTAGTGAGGAATACCGAGTTTTGCTAATTCTTGCCCTAAATAGCGGGCATTACTGTTGAGAATATCCCCTAACAGTAATTCTGTTCCCACGCAAATGATTTCCGCACTCATACCATTTTTATTGTCAAATTTCAATTGAGGCTTTATGAATGGCAAATTGATATTACCTTGGAATTTTGGTTTTCCGCCAAACCTGCCAGCCGACATAAGCTAATAGCATGGTTGCTCCCATCGCATAAGCCTCCCCACTGGGAATACCCGAGAAAGCGAGAGCCAAACTCCCCACCCACAAGGTTAAGGCATAAATAAATAACACCGTTAATCGTTGAGGAATTCCCGCTTCAAGCAAGCGATGGTGAAGGTGGCGTTTATCGGCCAAAAAGGGAGATTTACCATGACTCAGACGGGAGATAATCACGGCAGACATATCTAAGATCGGGACGGCAAGAATTAAATAAGGTAAGAGAACGGCAGTCACGGCGGTACTTTTCACCAAACCAATGATTCCCACCCCCGCTAAAGTAAATCCCATAAAATAAGCACCGCCGTCTCCCATAAAAATTTGCGCTGGGTTAAAGTTATAGCGCAAAAATCCGAGGGCTCCTCCTGCTAAAGCGGCTGCGATCAAAGCGGCGGCGGGTTGATCCATAAATAGGGTGACAATGAGCATGACCACGGCAGCAATGCCCGATACGCCAGCAGCCAAGCCATCCAAACCATCAATCCAATTGATGGCATTGGGCATCCCCGTCAACCATAAGACGGTAATGGGTAAACTCAGCCAACCCATGTAGACTAAGCCATCGTCAAAGGGAATGGAAAGAAACTCGATCCGCACGCCCATCAGCCAAACTGAGGCAGAAACTGCGATTTGCATTAACAGCCGCAAAAAGGGGCTGAGATTAAATAAATCATCTGCCAAACCAATTAAAAAAAAGCCAATACCCCCGAGGAGAACTCCCCAAAGACTTCCCTGTTCTTGCAAGGGTAGGTTATTAAACCCACCCAAAAAATAAACGATAATTAAAGCCGAAATAGTGCCGATGAAAATAGATACCCCTCCCAAACGAACCATCGGTTGTTCGTGAACCTTGCGTTCGTTGGGGCGATCGACGTGGCCGCTTTTGAGGCCGATCGTCTTGACGACGGGCGTACTCCAGAGGACGACGATCGCGGAAATGAGAAAGGCAATGAGGTGATACAGATGGAGAGGCATCTGGACAGGTAAAAAACCTAATGGGATCCGTCAAAGTCTACACTAAATCTTTCCCTCTAGCCTAGACCGAGGGAGAAATTTTTCGGAACCGGTGACGGAAATTACACGATCGCGGGGGTGGGAATTTTGAGATGGGGATAGAGGGGGAAGCGATCGCACAAACTGGCGACCCGATGGCGACAATCTTCGGCGATGTTTTCGTCTTCAGGGTTGAGCAGGCGATCGGCGATAATATTGGCGATTTCTGTGAATTCGCCTTTACCCATACCTCGAGTGGTCATGGCGGGAGAACCCAAGCGCACGCCACTGGTGACGAAAGGAGATTCAGGATCGAAGGGAACGGTATTTTTATTGGTGGTAACGTTGACTTCTTCGAGGAGGCGACAGCCTTTTTTCCCGGTCATGCTAACAGAGCGCATATCCATGAGAAAAACGTGATTGTCGGTTCCCCCAGAAACAATTTTAAACCCGCGTTCCCTGAGGCGAGAGGCGAGGGTTTGAGAGTTTTCGATAACTTGACCGCAATAGGTTTTAAATTCGGGTTTGAGGGCTTCCCCGAAGGCAACGGCTTTGGCGGCGATAACGTGTTCGAGGGGTCCGCCTTGACTGCCGGGGAAAACGGCTTTATTGAATTGTTTGCCTAATTCTTTATCTTGGGTGAGGATCAATCCCCCTCGCGGACCTCTGAGGGTTTTGTGGGTGGTGGTGGTGACGACATGGCAATGGGGAACGGGGTTGGGATGATGTCCGGTGGCCACCAAGCCGGCAATATGCGCGATATCCGCCATTAAATAAGCGCCAACCTCGTCGGCAATTTCCCGGAACTTGGCAAAATCAATGATGCGAGAATAGGCAGAATAACCGCAGATAATCAATTTGGGGCGTTCTTTGCGGGCAATTTCGCGAATTTGGTCGAAGTTGAGGCATTCGGTTTCGCGATCGACTCCATATTGCGCGACTTGAAACCATTTCCCGGAAACGTTGACGGGAGAGCCATGAGTGAGGTGTCCGCCGTGGGATAAGTCCATACCCAGAATTTTGTCTCCCGGTTCGAGGAGGGCGAGGAAGACGGCAAAATTAGCTTGTGCGCCGGAATGAGGTTGAACGTTGGCACTGGTTGCCCCAAAAAGCTGTTTGACGCGATCGATCGCCAATTGTTCGGCGCGATCGATGAATTCGCAGCCGCCGTAGTAGCGTTTTTTGGGCAATCCTTCGGCATATTTATTGGTTAATACCGACCCTTGGGCAGCCATCACCGCAGGAGAGGTAAAGTTTTCGCTGGCGATGAGTTCGAGGCGATCGCGTTGCCGTTGCAGTTCGAGATTGATGATACTGGCAATTTCGGGATCGGTTTGGACGAGAAAATCCGTGTTAGTTTCGCTCATAAGAATTATTCTAAATTCGGTGCAAGTTTTCCATCATACCCCATCGATAAGGCGCGATCGCTGCCTTGCGTTGGCAGATTTGAGTTAAGGTATGTAGCAATTTCCACTGTTCGTCCAAAAAATTAAATTATAATAAGGTTAAAGAGTATTCGAGAACACTATCGGAGGGGAATAATGTTAGTAATTCTGACAGACGAACAAATGCTTTCCCCCCAGCAGGTCTGCTGTAACTGTCTTTTGGCGAATAGCAAAGGTTTACCGCGTTGGCGTAAGGGAAAATTGGGCTGTGGTTTGGCGCTCTCTGCACGGCGATCGCCTGAATCTCCAGCAGTAGCTCGAGGCGATCGCGAAGATACTCCCCCAGAATGGTATGAGTGTCAAATGGGATTCCGAGTGGCAGCGATTGATTGAGGTTTGCGATCGCATTTTGCAAAATAACTGATAACTGGTGTACGGACGTTGCATGCAACGTCCCTGCTGATAACTGATAACTGATAACTGATAACTGATAACTGATAACTGACCAAGTGTTCGATCGCCAGAAATTTCTCACAATCTTCCCTTGTCTCCCTCGCAATTTTTCCGAAAGTGCGATCGCTCTCCATCATTACGAAGTCTTAAACTCTACCAATACAACCGCAGCGAAATTGTTAGAAAGTGGCGCATCTTTTCCTCTTGTTGTGATTGCCGATCGCCAAACTGCCGGACGCGGACAATGGGGACGACAATGGCAAAGCGATCGCGGGGGCTTATATTTATCGATTGGGATGGTCGTCGAAAATGCGATTGGTATTCATCTAACATTTTGTAGCGGTTGGGGTCTTGCCACAGCACTGCGTCAAGAAGGAATTCCCGTACAACTCAAATGGCCGAATGACTTAATTTTAGACGGGAAAAAGCTGGGCGGAATTAAGACAGAATTATTCAGAAACCGCCAGATTAACTCGATCCCTCTTTTCTCAAAGAAGGTAGGAGGAATTGAGAAATCCTCTTATGCCGTTATTGGTGTGGGTATTAATTGGCAAAATCAGCCTCCCGATCCCGGTATTTCTTTGGCGGCATTTCTAAGCGATCGCGCCCCGATCGCCGATCTGGAAAGTTTAGCGGCGATCGCGACTCATGGTATTTTGTCGGGATATCATTACTATTTAAACGAAGGGATAGACGCGCTATTATCTTCCTATTGGGAACTTGCGATCGCAAAAGGACGTTCTGTAATGGTAAACGGCGCTCTAGGAACAATTGTAGGTATTACCCCCCGAGGCGAACTTCGCATTTGCCTCAAATCTCCAGGAGCCTCTACAGAAATTTGTTGCCCACCCGGAACGATCGCCCTAGGATACAATACAAAAGATGAAAATTTCAGCGAGCGATCGCTGCATAAAAAATCCTAAAAAACCCCAAGTAAAGTTAAAAAGAACTATTAGTTACTTAGCTGTGAGGAGCAAATGACCCAGAACCACTCTCCAGAAAAACCCTTACATCGCCTGATGAGAACTTGCCTGATTGCGAAAAGCCTAGGAATGTTAGGCAGTCTTAGCTTATTAAGCGCAGGCATGGGATGGGCAAATACAAATACTTTTGTCGATAATTTAACCCCTGCTGCTTCTCCAGTCCCGACCACCCCACGCTTAGCCAAACCGACTAAGGCGAAAGTAACCCCCCCACCGCCAAGAGCGAGCCGACCCACTCCTCGGCCGGCTCCTCCACCCCCCAGAGTCGCCAAACCCCCTCGCAATAATACCCCCGTTGCCCGACCCCCTGCGGCTAAACCCGCTCCTCGTCCGGCGGTCAGACCGGCTCCTCAACCCGTGGCCCGACCCCAACCCACTCGACCGGTCAGGACAGTTGCCCAACCCACTCCCAGTCGTCCCACAACTCGCCCTGCAACTCGTCCCTCTCAGCCCATCTCTGCACCTGTCGTTTCCGTTCCCGAGAAACAACCCGAAATTCCTTCGCATTGGATCGATCGCCCCCATACGGCTTCGGTACGAGAAACTAATAATTTTCTCGATCGCACCAATTACAATACAGTCAATACCACGGCAGCCACGCCACCAGCAACTTCAACTCCTTCCCCCAACCGCGATCGCCCCACCGTTGTCCTCAGAAATCGTTCCACGGGATGCGAAGCAGTAATGCAAAACGGTCGCTTGAGTCGTGGCAGTTGTAACGTTAAACCGAGACAGCCTCGCGCGATCGCCCGTCAAACCCCCTCACCTCGTTCAGTTTCCCGTCAGCGAGTCCCCGCCCCTCGCGTCTCTATTTCCCCCAATTCGCGGTGGCGGGGTGCATCCGTCCCCGTGGCCTCTCGTCGCATTCGAGTCGTGCCTTCCCCCGCAGAATGGGCAACACGCACGGGAATCAGTTCTCCGAGTCAATCTCGGCGGGAATATCATACCGAAACTAATGCAGCAACCAATGCGGCAACAACTCAGCCGACTGCCTATCCCAACAATGGCAACACGGGCTTACTCTTTCCTCTACCTACTCCCGCACGGCTTTCCTCTGGGTTTGGCTGGCGGCTGCATCCCATTTTCGGGAATTGGCGCATGCACTCGGGAACGGATATTGCTGCACCCTTGGGGACCCCTGTCGTTGCCAGCTATCACGGTGAAGTTGCGATCGCAGATTATGTCGGCGGTTACGGAAAAATGGTAGCCCTGCGTCACGAAGAGGGTACCCAAGAATCTCGTTATGCTCACTTATCGGAACTTTTTGTCGAGCCGGGAGACTGGGTAGAACAGGGAGAAGTTATCGGTACGGTGGGCAGTACAGGCAATTCTACGGGACCTCACTTGCACTTTGAATGGCGGCACTTAATGTCCACAGGTTGGATTCCCGTTGATTCGGGACCTCATTTGGAGTGGGCGATGGCAGAAATGCTGGAACTTCTCTATCCTGAAGAAGCGGAAGCGATCGCGGCAACTGAAGCTGAGTTAGATGAACCGTCTCTCTATCTTTCCAGTGCGGAAGAACTCGGAGAAATGGTGTTAGGGTTGGGAACCCTCTTTGAAAATGAGAGCGATCGCCCTCTAGAAGAAGAAGTTTCCCAAGCACCGGAAAATACACCCCAAGAAGAATCCGAGGAAAGCGACACGACGATTCCGACGTATATCAAACCCGGTGAGTTTTCCGAAAATCGCATTCAGTTAAGGCGATCGAATTAGAAATTGCTGTGGGAATATTCTCAGAATATTCCCACAGCAAGATTTCGATAACCATACAAATTTGACTAATTTAATCGTAGGTAGTCCGTCAGATGTAAGGATATAATATTAAAAGCTGAAATTATCAGTCTAAATCAATTAACTTTTCTTTATCTTCTTGACTTATACCAATTCTATGTAAAGCTGCACTTAATGAAAAGGTGTAAAGCAAAGGTGTAAAGCATTGTTATAGTGGCATTAGGGGAATGTGACCTCACTTAGAATTGGTATGAGAGTTTTCTATGAATCAAAAAATAGCGTTGGTCATTGGTTCGACCTCGGATATCGGACAAGGAATTTCTTTAATGCTGTCCGAGAATGGATACGATCTTGCTGCTCACTATTTGAAGAATGATTTAGCGGCCCAATCTTTAAAAGAAAAAGCGGAAAAAAATGGAGTGCGGGTCAAACTTCTACAGGGAAATCTGATGCAGGAAGAAGAAGCACAAAAAATTGTCCAACAAACCATTAACACTTTTGGACGAATAGATGTTTTGATTAATAATACAGGACCCTTTGAATCTCGGGATATTTTTGAACTCACACCTCAAGAATGGAAATCTACTCTGGAACTAAATCTTAATGTTGTTTTTAATACAATCTATTTTTCCAAAGATTATCTCATTCAATCCCAAGGACATATTATTAATTTTTCCTTTGCTGGTTCTGAATATTTAAAGCCTCGTGAAGTCTCTGTTGGATATTGTACGGCAAAAGCCGGTGTCGTTCTCTTAACTAAATCTTTTGCCACTCGATTTGCGCGTTTTGGAGTTCGAGTTAATTCAATTTGTCCGGGTGCTGTCGATGATTCGGCTCTTTTACCAGAAAGCAGAGAGAGGTTTCTACAAGCAATACCGGCTGCTCGATTATGTCGTATTGATGAGATTGTAGAAACAATTAAATGGTTAATTCTGGAAAGTCCACCCTATTTGACAGGTTCTTTGGTGCCTCTATCGGGAGGTTGGGAATATTAAATGTTAAAAATCTCGCTCTAAATGGAGTTGCTTGCTTGCTGTTGTTTTTTCATTCTGGCTAGATTTTGCCAAGTAGATTCCTAATAAAACGATCCCAAAAGCAATCCAATTCAGATAACTCAATTTTTCGGCAAAAATAATGCCTGCAAAAATTGCAGTTAAAACAGGATCGAGTAAGAGGAGCAGTGAAACAAATACTGCGGAAAATTCCTTAAAACTATGAAGTAAAATCAAATGACCTAAGCCTTGACAAAATACTCCCAAACAAATAACTATGAGCCATTCTGACCAAGATGAAGGAAAAATTTGAGACTCTGTAAAAAGTACAAAAGGGAAAAGCAAAATACTCTGAATTAGGCAAGTCCAAAACATTAAAGTGGTTGCAGAAAATTTTTGTCTGAGCTTTTCGTAAATAAGATAGCAAATACCGTACAGTATCGCAGAACTTAAAGCCACACTATCACCGATTATATATTGACTACCAAATTGAAAATCAGAGAAAGCGATCGCCCCGGATCCAATTGAAGCTAAAACAATACCCGCTACAAACTGAGGACTAAAAGATTGATTTAAAAATAGCCATCCTCCAAGAGTTACAAAAATAGGAGTTAGGTTATGAAGCAAATTAGAATTAGCAATTGTCGTTTGCGTTAAAGACCAAGCCCAAAAAAGAATACAGATTAAATCAATAATTACTACAAGGAACAAAAGTCCAAAATGATCGATTATTTTATTTTCAGATTGAGGATTTTCTTGAGAAGGCGATCGCTGAATTAAACCAATGATTTGATGCCAAAATCCTAAAAAAATTGTCGCAATCCAAAGACGATTAAACAGAGTCGTACTAATTCCAATTTTATCTTCACTTAAGCGAATCAAAATTGCGGCTGCGGAAAGAAACAAAACGCCCAACAATAAACTGAAGAAACTCAATGTAAATACGCTTTGTTCAGAATTCTGTTTGCTTTGCATGAGAAGAGAATACAAAAGAATTAAAAAATCTTTATTTAACTGGGATAAAAGTAGTTTAAATAGACTTGAAAAAAGGATTTCAAGGTGAAAAGTATTCAATCATTAGGGTGTATCTCAGTTTTTCAAAAATATCTAATCCCGAAGAGAATATTTTTTCTATTTTACTGTGGAATAGGCATCTTGCCCGTGGGTAATTTGATATAATTCTCAAACAAGCAGGATTCTTGTTCCATAATCGAGAAGTTTTCTTTTATTACCTGAATTATAAATTTACAAATTTGAGATACACCTAATCATTATCTATCTATCAGCAAAACTATAATCGTTTTTTAAGGAAATATTATTTTGAATTTTTGACAGTAGAGATAGAGGTATCGCTGGGCAAATTTTTTAAATGCCATTGCGTAATTTTTTCCCCGGGGATTAGCACGGGAATTCCGGGAGGAACTTTCTTAATACAACAACTGCTAGTTTTGCCGATCGCATCCCCAAGAACCAGTTTTTCTTTGGGAGCAAAAAACGCATTTTTGGGCAACATTCTCATTTGAAGATGGCGACAAAGCGGAAAATCTCCTCGGGAGACTCCTGCGGGTTTTTCGGTCAGAATGGAAACGAGATCGGCAAAAACTTGGCTGAGAAGCTGAAAATGTTGGCGATCGTGGTTGAAAGAGAAAATCAATAATACACCTTCTTCCTCGGCATATTCTCCATCAATCCCTCGCTCATACAAAAGCTCTTCTAATCCCTCTCCTGTTACGCGATCGCTCTGTAAATAAATTTTCAGGGGATCGCAAACGTTACGATTGTAGGTCAAAACCGAGCCATAGCGATCCAGTTGGGCGCGCAGGCGATCGCATTCCAGAATATTTTTTTCGAATAGTGTTCTTCCTTTATCTGTAAATCCGTACTCGATAGCATTTTCCAAACTCAACAGGAGCAGATTGCTGCGCGTGGTCGTTTCAAATAAGGATAACGCGCTCATTGTCTCTTCCCGCGTAAATCTCGACCCCTCGGGCAAATGCAACAAGGCCGTTTGCACTAAACTTCCCGTATACTTGTGCATGCTGTGAGTCACGATATCCGCATTGACGGCGATCGCGGATTGCCATCGATCGTCGAGAAAGGGAAAATGACTACCATGGGCTTCGTCGATCGCTAAAACAATATCGCGTTGGCGACAATAAGCGGCGATCCGAACTAGATCGAGGGTGATGCCTTCATAACTGGGATGAGTGAGCAGCAAAGCCGAAACATTGCTTGCTTCTAGAGCTGCAATTGTTTCCTCCGTCGTCGGCATCCAAGATCGAGAAGGAATAATGTGAGGTTCTAATCCCGTTAAAATAATGCCATTAATCGTTGAAATATGAATGTTTGCCGCGATCGCCACCTTCTGATAACAAGCTCCCAATAAGGCACAAGCTGTTAATATTCCTTGAGTGCCGCCTCCAGTTAGTGCAAAAGTATGTTTTGTTCCGTATAATCGAGAAAAATGCTGTTCGACTCCCTCCGTGCGAGGACGAGTTAAAAAGGGAACGTCATAACGATATATTTCTTGGCTCAAGCGATCGCTCTGACGAGCAATACCTTGATGCGCTGGAGTATAAAGACTAACCTGAATGCTCTGATTATGAGATTCAATGACCTCATAGGCAGAAGAAAGTTGATTCATCGTTATCCAAACTTAGATTTGCAGTATTGAGTACAGATTATTTTTAGGTTTTGCTCTCTTCGAGAAAAATAGGTTGAAGTTCGGATAAAGGACGTTACGTGGCTTCCGGTACGATACCATTACGCAATGCCAAGAGTAAACCAGATGCCTTCATATAACTGTTTACCGTGTATATCTTGCGTTTCTTCGTATCAATTTGCAAGCATTCTGGCGTGATATTATATTGAGTTGGATTTTTGACCAGAATAATCGGAATATTTTGATCTAAACTGGCAAAGAAAGAAATATTTTCTACTGTTGTTTCTGGCATGACAACTGCTGAAATATTCTCTACGCCAATTCGTTTGCCACCCTAATAATATCTTTTTATTTTCATAACATTAACAACGATAAAATGTCAAGAATAAAAATGAATTAATATTCCCAAAAGAGCATTATTTTGCACAAAGTTAAAGTTTATGTTATTATTTTTGTTTTTTCTGTTGAAGTGGGAAAAATACATCTAATATTTGTATCGAGAGCTACAGACAAAATTCAAATAATAAGTGAGACAAAATTTGTGATTTTCTTCATTATTGAGAATTTTTGTTGTTTCTTGAAGGTGAAGAACGTCGTTTTCTTGGTGTGATGCAAAAACTGGGCTTTGGGATCTATATCCCAAAGCCCAGTTTTTTGTCTTTAGGTTCATTTCGATGGAAGGCTAGGTGAATGCGGATATCATGCTGGCACTCTGGAAAGGATCGCGAAAGGAAACCGAAACAACAACCTTTTCGGCTTTTTCTTTTTTGCCCCCGAATAGGAGAACCACGGCTTTGCTGCTATCTGGGATGTTGGGGTTGCTGACTTTCAAGTTCTTGTGATAATCTAGTATTTAGATCTAAAGAATTCAGCAGGATCTAGCAAAAAAACAAAATGGTAAAACAAGCAAACAACATAGAGTCAATTATTTTACTCTGAAGGAATTGCTACTTTTACCTCAATATCAGTTAAAAATATTCAGTTCAGTCTCACAGGAGCATTCTGTTCGATGGACTATTTAGACAAGGTTTTGGAAAAGCTTAAAGAATGGGCGCGTCGCGTCGTTGAAACCCTCTTGGGACCAGAAGTCGAACCCGAACCCGAGTTAATTCCAATTCCTACGAACGATCCCCCCAGAAGATCTGCAAGATAATCTAGCGAGATAATTTTGCTAGATATTTTCGATATTAAGGGTGTTGCTAAAAATAGCCTTAGTGAAAATAATATAATTTTCACCTGTTCGCATTTTTGGCACTATTCACTTAACTGGCATTGGAAAAATGCGTTCTGAAACTGTAGATATTTTGAATATCTTGGTTCTGCATGGTCCAAATCTAAATCTTTTGGGCAAGCGAGAGCCAAGTTTTTATGGGTTAGCGACTCTCGCTGAAATTAATGCGATGCTAGAGCGCGAAGCCGAGATATTAAAAGCCACGGTAGAATGCTATCAGTCCAACCATGAAGGGGCATTAGTTGATACTATTCATCGTGCTGGGGAAGAGAAACACGGACTGATGATTAACGCTGGGGCTTATACCCATACCAGTATCGCTTTGCGAGATGCGATCGCAGGAGTCAAACTTCCCACCGTAGAAATCCATTTGAGTAATATTTATCAACGGGAAGAATTTCGCCATCATTCTTATATTGCCCCCGTTGCGATCGGTCAGATTAGTGGTTTTGGGGCAAATAGTTATCGTTGGGGATTATCTGCGATTGTTGAGCATCTTCGGCAAAATAGAGCATAAAAATCGAGAATAAGGAAGAAAGATTTTTGCATTAAATCATCTTATTTTTATCGCAACAGAAAAGTAGTGCGATCGCAATTTTTTATAGGAGTCCCGTCATCTATGCAGAAAAATGAGAGAACTTGAAAACTTGGAGAGTAGAGATTAGGTACTCTCTATATATTTTCGTCAGTACGTCTCATGTGGTCATAAATTCGTCCTGTATTTTCTGCTGTCCGAATAGAAGCAATAAAGGCTTCTAAACTAATCCTAATGAGGATAACATACAGGAAAAAGGCGATTGGGGCGATAATGAATGCGGCAATTCCTTGAATGCTACCCTGAGAAAATCCACCAATAATAATTGCAATAGCAATTATTCCGGCAATGCCAATACCCAGTCCATAAAGTAAACTAACAATCTTAAGTGCTAAAAATGATGCGATAGCTCTTTTTTCTTTTGCGATCGCATCATTCTTGACTTTTCTTGCGATCACAAACTTCCCAAAACTTTAATTAGCTGATCCATTTCCGACGGCAGGGTAAAATAATGCACGCAGGCTCGAATACAATCGGGATTAGCAAGCGTTCTCAGAAAAAATCCCTGTTGCTCTAATGCTTGTACTAATTGTTTGTGACTGATATTTCCCTTGAGTTGGAAGGAAACAATCCCTGATTCTGGAGGGGCATTTCGCAAGCAATTAATATTCGGTAAAATTGAGAGTCCCTGCCACAAATATTGGCCATTTTGGCAGGTTTGCATGTAACGTGCCTCGGCATCCCCCCATTTATGGTGAACTGCTAGTGCTGCTCGCAATCCGACATACTGTTGATAAGCAGAGGTTGCTACTTCAAATCTGCGTCCGTCGGGTTGCCAACCCGTAGGCATTCCCGTACTGCTATCGACTACGACACCTCGCCAGCCGATAAAAGTTGGACTTAAAGTATCCAACGCTTCTGAACCAACATAAAGCCCTCCTACACCTGCAGGGCCGCACATCCATTTATGTCCTGTAAACGCATAAAAATCTACTCCCAATTCATCCAAATTTAAAGGCATAGAGCCTGCTGATTGTGCTGCATCGACGAGGATTTGTACCGGACGATTGCTTTGATAATTGCGACAAATTTCGACAATTTCCCCCAACTGTAAAACTTGTCCCGTGTTCCATAATAAGTGAGACATGATAAACAAGCGAGTAGCGGGGTGTAAATGCTGCTCGATGACCACAGAAGGGTTGCCACGGTTGAGGGTTGCCGCGATCGGACAGGTTGTTACTTTCACTTTAAAACGACGAGCAATTTCTTTAACGGCTCCAATGACCCCCGGATGCTCGCAATCCGTGATAAGAATGCGATCGCCTTCTTGCCAATCAATACCCCACAAGACGATATTGCAGCCTGCTGTTACATTTTCGGTTAGCGTAATATTTGCTGACTTCGTGCCTAATTCTCTTGCCAGAGCTTCTCGAGTGAGTGCTGATTCCTGCATGAGCCAACTATTGACTTGAGCAGAAAAAGGACCTTGATTTTGCGTGTATTCGTAGGCCTTATAAATCGCATCGAGTGCCATTCTCGGCATCGGCCCTTGGCCGCCAAAGTTAAAATAGGCTTTATTGGCAAGGGAAGGGAAATTCTGTCGGTGTTGTTTTAAAGAATCTGGGGCAGAAGTCGCGGTCATATTGTTACAGTTGAAAAGAAGTAAAAAGAATGGGAAGTTCTTAGTTCAGTCCAGTTTATCTTAGCTAAGAACAATATTCTTTAAGTAAATTCCGATCGGGTTGTGGTGGATCGGGATGGTTTGGTAAAATCGGTAAATTTTCTCCGATCGCTTTTTAATTTATCACAGAGACTCAAAGGCTGTGGAGCGGTGATTTCTACAGAGTGACTATTCTTCAAAGTTATTTTTTTTTATCCTCCTGTACAATGCAAGATATTGTTACAAAATGATGCAATGACTCGCTATTTTGCCACTGTAGCGCGAGGATTGGAAGCGATCGCCGCCCGAGAGTTAGAGAATTTAGGTGCAACAGAAGTGAGTCCGGATTTTACCGGGGTACATTTTGTTGGCGATCGAGAACTACTCTACAAGGTCAATTTATGGGGAAGAATAATTTTTCGCGTTCTCATGCCGATCGCTGAGTTTCCCTGTCAAAATTCTCAACAATTGTATCAAGCTGTTCGAGATATTGATTGGCAAGAATATTTAACACCGGATAATACTTTAGCCGTTCATTGTACGGGAGGAAATCAACAACTCAATCACACTCATTTTACCGCTTTGCAGGTGAAGAATGCGATCTCGGATCGCCAGCGTCAAGAATGGGGTAGGCGCTCCAGCGTTGATATTAAAAATCCCGATCTTTCACTTAATTTGCACGTTTATCGCGATCGCGGTATTCTCAGTTTGGATAGTTCGGGAGATAGCTTGCACCGTCGCGGCTATCGTCCGGCTGTTGGGTTGGCACCATTAAAAGAAACTCTAGCGGCCGCATTATTAGAAATGGCGGAATATACCGGAGAAATTGCTTTTTTTGACCCTTTATGCGGCTCTGGGACGCTACCTTTAGAAGCAGGATTAAAAGCCTTAAATATTGCTCCGGGTTTGTTTCGCGATCGCTTTGCTTTTCAAACATGGAAGGATTACGAGCCGATACTGTGGCAGAAATTAGTTAAGGAAGCAAAAGAACAGCAGTTATCCGAACTTCCCGCACCAATTTTAGGGAGCGATCGCGCTTCAGAATTGATTCAACAGGCCCGGGAAAATTCAGATGCTTGTAAGTTGCGCGATCGGGTTCAATTTTCAATTCAAGATTTTTCTCAAATTCATCCTCCTTGCGAGAAAGGAATTATTCTTTGCAATCCTCCTTATGGAAAGCGCCTCGGAGAAGTGAAAAAACTGGAGGGATTTTATAAACAATTGGGAGATATTTTCAAACAACGTTTTACAGGTTGGACGGCTTATATTTTGACTGGCAATAAAGAACTTGCAAAAAAGGTGGGTTTAAAAGCATCTCGACGCTTTCCGGTTTATAATGGTTCTTTAGCTTGCACCTTATTAAAGTATGAGTTGTATTAATCTTAAAGACTATTATTCCAGTATTCTAAACCATTTACTAATGCTTCTTCAAGCCATTTTTGAAAACGCATTACTAAGTTGCTTTCTTCATCAGCATAAGAAAATTGAAAAGGTGTATCTGTTAAAGACTGAATTTCGCTAATATTTCGGTCGCCTTCTTCAGTATTATCTCTATTATATGCACAGACAGAGCAAGCAAGTAGGCCGCGATATTCACGACCAATAACATGAAAAGATAACAAAATTATAGTGACAGATCGAACATTAATAATCAATTTCAACCAATCATGATATGGATTAATATTAGCGAAATATTCTAACTGTTTAGCAGTTTCTACAACTTGATAGCGGTGATAATGAGATTTAGAATTATCAACTGGAGATGAAATTGTAAACACTTGAAAATCATTAGTGATATTTTGCAAAGATAGTTTAATCTCCTCAACAATATTTTCCAAACGTTCGTAAGCTATTCTATACAAGCGATCTGAGAAAGATTCAACTTTGTGGTAACGTTCTTGAAGAGTTTCTGACTGTCCGCGTTTGAGTTTATCAGCAACTGCAGCAATAATCACTTGAGTTCGTCGTGATTCCGATAAAATTTGTTCGGACAAGCTAAGACTATTGATGAAGGCTTGCTTTTGACTTTTTGAGAATAGTTGAATCAAACCCAATAGATTGCCGCGATCGGCTTGTTCTAATGCGGTAATATAAACTGCACGATCGTCGCGAGTAACAATTAAAGGAAACCATTTTGCTTGAATAAAAACTAAACTTGCCAAACAGCGTGCTACTCGACCATTTCCATCTTGAAATGGATGGATTTGCGTGAAACGATGATGCAGCCAAGCAGCTTCAATTTCAGGGGGAATTTTGTTTTCTTGATGTTGATGATGCCATTGTACGAGATTATCCATTTCCGAAGCAACTTGTTCGGGAGGACAATATTCATAAATCGAACCATCAGATCGCATAGGATTATTGGGTTGTTGTTTCCAGTTCCCACTAATGAGAGAGATATTAATAATTTGTCCAGTGGTTGGAACTAATGCTTCGGTACTCTTTTGATTTTGTGTTAAAAGCTGATGTAATTGTTTAATATAAAATGTCGATAATTGTCTTTGTCTTCCAACAAAATCAAATAATCCTTCTACAGCCGTTTGTTGATCTTGAATAAGGGAAATAACCTGTTTGACCGGGCGATCGGTTGTTCCATGTGGGATTAAAGCCTCATTAATACCTTGTTCGATTAATAAGCGAGTAATCCCGCGATCGAGAGTATATAAACGTTCGATGATTCCAGTCTCGATCGCGATTTCCCGACATAACCTTTCCATAAAGGTTCTATACTCACCCGAGTCCTTGAGACGTTCTGATTGTTCTTCCCAAACCTTGACTAGAGGTGGTAATTCATCACTTGCAAGTTCTTTCCAATCAGTTGTTAAATTTTCTATTGGTTTCCAGTGCATATTGATTGAGAGAAAATTATCAATGAAGGAGAGTATGTAGAAAAAAATCGATCTTATTTTTGTCTTTTATTCTAATTTTTTTGCCCATCGTTCTTTATTGAACTCATAAATTTCTTGCAAGATTTTAGGAACATTATATTTCATTTTCCAATTGGGATAATGTTCTGAAAAGCGACTATTATCGCTGATCCACCAAATATGATCGCCGATGCGATTTTGGTCGGAATATTCTGGTTTAAATTCTCGTCCTGTAATGTCTTGACATAACTGCACGGCCTCTAACATGGAACAATTACTATATCGCCCTCCTCCGGTATTATAGACTTCTGAAACTCGCGGTGCTTTAAAGAATTCATAGAAGGCATTAATAAGATCGGCACTATGAATATTGTCTCGCACTTGCTTGCCTTTATAGCCAAAAATTGTATAAGGTTTACCCGTCGCCGCACATTTCATTAAATAGGCTAAAAATCCATGAAGCTGCGTTCCTGAATGATTGGGACCTGTGAGGCAGCCGCCGCGAAAACAAGCGGTTTTTATGTCAAAATAACGACCGTATTCTTGCACTAAAATATCTGCTGCAACCTTGGACGCACCGAATAAACTATGAGTTGTATGGTCAATAGACATATCTTCACGAATGCCATTGATATAAGTATGAGTCGGATCGATTTCCCAGCGCATTTCCTTTTCAATTAATGGCAAACGATTAGGAGTATCGCCATAAACTTTGTTAGTCGAAGTAAAAATAAAAGTAGCTTCTGGACAATGATTGCGAGTGGCTTCTAATAAATTTAAAGTTCCGTTAGCATTGACGCTAAAATCCATGTGTGGATCTCGGGCAGCCCAATCATGAGAAGGTTGTGCGGCAGTATGAATAATGAGAACAATATTCTTTCCGTATTGTTGGAAAAGATTTTCGATCGCCTCATGATCGCGGATATCTGCGGCAACATGAGTATACTTTTTTCCTAAGTCTTTTTCCAATCGTTGGCGATTCCATGTCGTCGAAGCTTCATCACCAAAGAAAACTCGTCGCATATCGTTATCAATACCGACAATTTCTAATTCTTGAGAAGCAAAAAATCTCGAGGCTTCCGAACCAATTAAACCCGCAGAACCTGTAATAATTGCAATAGACATAATTTGGTTATTTGTTGTTAGTTGTTGGTTGTTACTCGTTACTGATTGACAATTGCATCTCGATATATTTGATTGAGAAACTCACTTTTAGCAGACCATGTAAAAACATCCCGAATTCGTTGCTTGCCAGCTTGACCAAGGCGATCGCGCAACATTTTATCATTCGCTAAGCGAATCATGGCTTCTGCGAGTCCTTCCACAGTGCGATCGGGGTCGATCGCAGGGATTTTAATCCCTGTTTCGGGAGTGACTTGAGTATTGGGTCCTCCCAAAGCCAAGCAGAGGATGGGACGACCTGATGCCATGCCTTCTAAGCAAGTCCAGCCGCCAGAATCGTGTAAACTGGGATGCACTAAAACATGAGATTGACCGAGAAGTTGCAAACTTTGCGATCGCGGCACTCTACCCCAAAATTTAATTTGTGATTCAATGCCTAATTCTTGCGCCATTGCTTCTAGATTACTCCGTTCGGGTCCATCTCCTAACAGCCAATATTCGGCATGAGTGAGATTTGCCCTTGCAAATGCTTGCACAGATAAATGATAACCTTTCCAGTGTAAAAAGCGACCCATACTAATAAAACGGATGGGAGAGTCTGGAGGTGAGGGAGATTGTGCTAAAGTCTCGATTTCCTCTTCCGATAACCCTGCTTCGGAGAAAATTTGGACATTTTTTGCCCCCATTTTGCGAACTCGTTGGGCGGTGTCTTCGGTAGTGACGGGAGTAAATATACTACGTTTTGCCGTAATGCGGGTAAGTGGATCGAATTCGCCTATTCTTTGAGCAATATCTCGTGCAGTTTCGTATAGTTTAGCCTTAAAACTAAAGTCTCGCCAAAAAGGTTTTGGGGCCGCTTCTCCGCCTCCAATCGGTCCCCAAATAAACGGCACGGGTAATAAACAAACCAGACTCGGCGACCAAAATTTAACATAGGTCACATGACGAGTTAAATCGAGTTTAACTTGCTTATGGAGCTTGCGAGCGGCTAAATAGGCTAAGATTTGCCAGAGGTAATAATGCAGTTGTAATCCTCCTTGTCTGCCTTTAAAATTTTCCTTCCAGCCTAAAGGTTCGACATAGATAAAATGAAGATTAGGGATAGGATTGCGTTCTAATTCTGCTGCGATCGCAGCTTGATAAAACACACGAGTTACAACCCAAACTTCGTGATATTTTGCTGTTTCTATAGCATTATTCCAGCCGACTCCTTCTTCAGATCCTTGTCCCGGTTCACAGGCAAAAGCAGAGAGTAAAATTTTCATGGGTTCAATACCTGCGAAATAACTTCAACAAACCCCTGCGCTGCTGTTTCGGGAGTCGTGCGGGCAATAATTTCTTGCGATCGCATTCCCATAGCAGCAATTAATTCTGGGCGATCGAGAAAAAACTGCATTTTCTCGGCCAATTCTTTGGCGTTTAAAGGATCAAAAATATATCCATTTTCCCCTTCGGCAATTAACTCCGCAGCAGCAGCACCTCGAGAACAAAGAACAGGTTTTCCGAATACCATTGCTTCGGGAACGACCATGCCCCAAACATCCTCATAAGTCGGAAAGACAAACACATCCGATTGTTGAAAATATGCTCCCAAACGACCGTATTCGACCCAACCTTCCCAACGTATCCGGTCGGTAATTCCTTCTGCTTCAATTAATCCTTGTAGTTCTGCTTTTTGATCTCCCGTGCCGACAATTAAGAGAGTGTAATTGTTATAGCCTCGCGATCGCAAATGTCCGCAAGCCTCGAGCAGAGTTTTTAATCCTTTACGCTGGGTAATTCGCCCTACATAAAGAAAAATCGGCTGCTGCATCCCGTCTAAGTTTGGGCGTTCTGCGGTTGTTATTTGCTTCTGCAAGGCTTCAATATCGGGGACGAGGTAAGTTTTGATAAAAATCTTATCTTTGGGGACGTTCAGCGCTTCTATTAAATATTGTTCTCCCGCGTGACTATTGGCGACAAAAGCATCGGCAAATTTGGCCAGCCAACGACGGGCAATAGTCCGAAAAGTAGAATCCCGAAAATCGGTATTCGGAGAACTACCATCGTAAATCAAAATAATTTTCCAGCCCCCAAGAGATTTAAAAAGAACGCTCAATAATGTCCACAAAGAAAAGGCTTGAGGTAGAACGACTCGGGGTTTATATTGGAGGAGATCAAAAATGATATTGGGGGAAACAATAATAAATCCCCGTCCGTATCCCGTCTCAACCTTTTGTGTCTCCACAAAGTCAGCCTTCCCGACAATTTGAATCGCCGACGCACCGGGTATCTTCGCATCGAAACCCGGCCAGACTTTCCCAGTATAGAAGATAGTTTGCTCAAAGGCTTGGGTAAAATGCTGTAAAACAGGCTGCCAGTATGCACCTAACTCTACGGAAGGAACTAACCAAGCAATGCGCTCCTCTTGCATAAGGAATCTCCGAAATGATCTTTCCTATTTTACGGGAAAAACGCTGAGTTTGACTGAACTTACGCACAGACACTACATCTAGTGTCTGTGCGTAAGTTCAGATTATGCAGGAATGTTTGACGGTCATAGTATCCGCTTGTATATCGATGGGGAAGAAGTTGCCCGAGTCAACTATGAAGGCGCGATCGCTGCGGATGAGGGTTTCCTATTTTTTGATGTTTCTCTAGTTGTCAGGGCGATCGCCTATAATATTGCCGGATTTAATCTTTAGCTTTTATAATATCCCTTGAACAAATATTAGAGTCCATCGCTTTGTGGAGGCAAAGACCACAAAAATTCTCAATTCAAGACTTCGCATGCTCTCACTAAAGGAGATGAAAAATGTTTATTCAGCTCGTACTAAGTGACCCTCTACTATTTTTCAGGATAGTTTTAATTCTCATCCTCTCTATTACCCTACACGAACTTGCTCACGGATGGGCTGCTTTAAGTCAAGGGGACGATACTCCCGAAATCAGCGGCCATATGACTCCCAATCCCATTGTTCACATGGGCTGGTCATCCATCATTTTTCTCTGTTTGGCTGGTATTGCCTGGGGATCGATGCCCGTGAACCCTTCTAAATTTCGTTCTCCTAAGCTAGGAGAGATTCTCGTATCGGCAGCCGGCCCATTTCTCAATCTGTCTTTAGCTATTTTGTTTGTTGTTCTCCTTAAATTGTATTTGATATTACCGATCGGGAAGATTTTAAGTTACGAGTTTCTTTATCATGCTGCTCGTATCAATTTAGTGCTATTTTTGTTTAATCTCATTCCTTTCCCTCCTCTCGATGGGTTTCGCGTATTTAGTGAGATTTTTCCGGTATTAAAACCGTTACAACATAGTCAATTTGCACTTGTTCCTTTAATTATCCTCTATATCGTTCCCGGTTTTTTTGAAGGTTTATTTGATGCAGCTAATCTTGTTGTGAAATCGTTAATTTCTTTTTAAAAAAATGACCGATATTCAATCAGTATTATGTTGAGTTTAAAACAAACTTAGTTGAATGAATTGGTTTTGCCGATCGTCCTGCTGTTTTTTTGAGTGCTGAGAAATCGTAACAGTTTCTAAAAGTTCATTGGGAATTAAGACAGTTTCTTCCTGTTTCAGCCATTGAGCGAATATCGCAAAACGATTGTCATCGGGAATATCTGTTTTGTAAACTCGAATGCGCTTTGTTTTCTTATTTTTCATTCGCTCTCCTTCACATTTAATACAATTCACTCCGTAGCCAATCTGTTCGAGAAAACGGCGCACGATTAAAACTGGACTAGAATTTTTAGCAATACCAATACCCAAAACTGTTTTAATAAAAGTACGATTGTCGATCGCTATCTTTTGCATGGCTTTGAGGTCGAGATCGCTATTTCTCAATTCGCGATCGAGATGGTCTAAAAGGATGGGAATTCCTAGTACTTCCATCGTGCCAATTTTAGCGCCTAATTGAGAGCGATTGAAATCTGGTGCAAAAATCTTTCCCTCTCCTTGTTCGAGGAGTTGTTTTGCTTTGGCTGCATCGCGATCGGCTAAATATTGTCGTCCTATTGTGAGAAAATAATGCAGGCGCAGTTGAGCATACCAGCCATTATCATCTTTAACGACCAAATCCGGCGTAATCTCGATACCGTAACGCTTGAGGAGTTCGTATTTTCGCAATTTGCGCCGTTGAGGATAGGTTTTCACCAGTTGTTTTTTCAGGAATTGATACTCTCGTTCGTCGATATCGGCAGCAAAAGCGATCGCTTCACATTCTTCTTGATAGTTGCGATTGCGAACTTCTGCGATGGCCGCTTTCAACCCATCAATTGAGGGTTTCTCCTGTTTTTCCTCTCCTTCTCTTTTTATCTTTTCTATTGCTTTTTTTTCCTCTAAAAGATGTCCTTCTGCCAATAAAGCCGTTAAAATTGTTCTGCGGTATTCGAAGGTTGCTGCATTAAAACGGACGGCAAATTTAGCCCAACAGAGCAAAGATTCAGCCTGAAATCCCGTTTCTAGGTCGTCTAAAGCAGCAAAATCCGATTGTTGCAGTAATCTCACATTGAGTTGAGTCAAACGCTGTCCGGAGTTTAACAAGACTGGAATTGAAGTGGAACCATTGCCTACTTTATTGAAGCCAAAAGAGGCGATCCAAAGATAGCGAGGAATATTGTCGCGAATGCGACCGAGGGATTGACGCACGGAATTTTCCGATTGAATTCCTTGTGCGATCGCCCAAACAGAAGTAAAGTGACCTCTGAGATCGATACTCACTCCTGTTTCAATGGAAGGGCTGGCTAAAACAATATCATAATGACTTAACACTGTATTTAGATCGCTCATGCAGCCATAAGCGTCATGAGTAGGATCTGCGAGGGATTCTGAATCAATTCGCAAAATCTTGGTCTTAGGAAATTTCTCTGTTAAGTATGCTTCTAGGTTACGCGTTCCCCATTGACTTTTCAGTTTTTGAGCGGAAAGGCAGACAAAAGGTTTACCGCCTTCTGCAATATGAGCTTCTAAGTCTCCCATGAGGCGATCGGGGGCTTCGTCGGAATAATGATAAATTGGCCAAGCATTTTCGCGATCGGGCTGCCAATCATTTCTAATGATAAAAGGTTGTAAATTAACTCCTGCTAAAGAAATCAAATAGTCTAAAGAAACATCAGTTAAATCTGCATCAGCAACATAGACTTTTCCTTCTCCTCCTAAAACATTTTGCATTAATGTTTTGAGAGATTTAAGAATAGCAACACGATTTCCTTGACAGGTTTTCGAGTTGAGTCCGTGCCAAAGAACTTGCTCGACTTCATCAATAATAACGATTCCATCTTGCCAATTTGCAGCATTAAATTGCGCTTGAGAATTGGGATGAAGGGAGTCGATACATAAGCCATAACCTAAGATTCCTAAAGAACGATCGCCACGAACTTCAGTAATATAATTTAAACCGAAGCGCTTACATAAAGATTCCACCAAACGCACGCGATGACCGATAATTAAGACCCATTTCTGTTCGGCGATCGCTTTTTTAACAATACTTTCTAAAAATTGCGTTTTTCCGGTTCCTTTGGGAGATTTAATACCAATTAAACGCGCTTCTTGAGGAATTGTTAGCTCGGAGAGATAGCGACGATTAAATTGATAATGGGCAGGATGGGTCAGCTGCGTAAAGGCAAATGCTTTCCACATTTCCAAAGTTGGGGCAGTTTCGTAAGCGCGATCGAAGGTTTCTAATCCTTTTTCGGAGATCAGATCGTCAACTCCTTTTCCCCATTCCGGATTCCAAGTAATAACTTTGACTCTACACTCTTGTTGAGTTAATAAGTATCCTGTTTGACGAATCGCTGCGTTGACTGTTTTTACCGTGTTGGGTTTGCGATCGCGATCGAAGACAATATAGATCGGACGCTGATTTTGGGCGAGTTTTTGTAGTTGGGGAATGAGCCTAGCTTTGCCGATGCGATCGCCGAATTCGTTGCGAGGGACGCGATACCCTCCATTAACTCCCGGAAGTGCGATCGCGGCATAACCCGCCGTCAACAATGCGCCTGCTTTTTTTGCGCCTTCCGTAATACATAAGGGAATCTGAGGATATTTCATCAACCACGGCCAAAAACCTGAATCGGATTGTTCGGGATCGATTTCTTCTGGTAAAATAGGCTGGTTATAGCGTTCTGATATTTTCTCCCAAAGACGAAAAGGTACTTTAAGTGCAAAAACTCCTGTAGAGGTTTTAGGAGGATGCTCGTACTTGATTGGCTTGTGTCTTTCTAAACTAAGCCTAGGGGAAATAGGTTTAAAGCAACCCCAGAGGTCATTATCTCCTGTCAAAATATCGATTCCCGAACACCACCAACCTCCATTTTCAAGGTGTTGGTAGCGCTTAAGTAAAGACTCTCCAATGCGCCCATCATTCCGCCGAGGAATGCTATCGGCATAAAAAAGGTAGTCATAGGGGCGATCGCCTTCTAAAGCAGTAACGTTTAAGCGGATGAGTTGCTCGTCAACGCAACTCTCCTGCCATTCCTGTAGATAATTATTGGCATTAGTACGATAAACCCCAGTTTTTGAAGGTTTTTTAGGGTTTATTGCTTCAATACAATCCTTATTTACTCTCTGTTTACTCAAATTTTTCATTATTTTGCCTTGTCTCATTAGATTTCTGTTCTTGGTTGGAAAATTAACTATAGCAAGATTTATACAGAACAAACTGGCTTTCCTACCATATATACAGCATCTTTTTACTTTTATACGCTATCTGTAGTGTCCTTATGTCAAAAACGCTACATTCTACGTTCTCTCGTCAATCGAGCAAAGCAATTGTAATATCAAAATTACTCATATCTTACTCAATTATTTATAATCAAAAATTGCTCCTTCTTCCTGCAATCGCTTATAGTTCTGATGTACCCAAAAAATAGCCCCTAGCAGCAACTAAGGGATAGGTGCGATTAACATTAACTCATAATCATTATGGATAAGCATAGCACGTCAGAGTCAAGCGATGAAAGCGGAGTCTCAGGAAGAATTTATCGCAACGGCGTAATCACTCTCGGAGGCAAAAAGGTTAATACTCAAGCCTATGTTCACAAAACACCGCGAGAGCAGCAAAAGAAGCGCGTCACTCAGGGTCAAAAGGGTTTAACGAAAATAATAAGCGAAACGTTGAAAGTGCCTTATTTTTGCTTCAGGGAACGATCTCTATCCCGTGCAGACTGGCAAGAATCAAACCATTGCGATCGCAAGACTCCCAGAATAAATAACCCTCTTCTGTCAAATCGAGGTGAAACGTTGATTTTTCGTTGGCTGTGATGGCGGAAATTTGTTGAAATTCCCCAGAGTGACAAAAGACTGATAACTGTTTCTTGAAGAGGGCGAGTTAGCTAAATTTTGATTCCTCGCCCCCCGATAATGTTAAGCAGCAGATAAACTTTCCACGCTTAACGGGACGAGATCGCCGTGAGTGGTCAGAGCCAGAAACATGGGCGCATGTTCGGGTATCGTTTTGCCGGTTAGGACGCAGCATTCGTCTTTTTGGGCGATCGCCTCAAAACTGGCGCGAATATCGGTTTTGGAAAACGTCGGTCGGTAGTCGCCAGACTTTTGTTGGACGTAGTTCCAAAGGACATCTCTGATCAATGCTTGATAACCCGTGTTGCCTGACAGATCCTTCAACTTCTCCTTGAGTTCTCTTTCCAGACGAATGCTAGTGACTTCCATGTCGGTTGTTGATGTACGAGTACGAGTTAAAGTACGCATCGAAAAAATTTCCTCCAAAAATAGTAGACAGATGGATATTACAAGTGTAGTATGTAATAGATGGGTTTTGACAACCCCTATCGAGTTCAAAAACAAAATTTCAGATTTACTTTAGTTCAAAGGAACGCAAAGTTCAAAAGAACCATGTACAGGAGGAATCCGTGAATCTTCTCTCATCCCTATCAACGCTCAACCTTGTCACCCATTGCCAAACAAATTGGCAGATGGCAACGCGAGAGCGAAAATCTCAGACTTTAGCCACTTGGGCGGACGCGAATAACGTTCGAATGTCCTTAGAAGTGGGCGCAGAAGTCAGAGAAATAATGGGAGGAGAGATAGGAGATAGCGGCATTCTTCTAGATGATACAATTGTATCGAATCAAATAGATCCCTCATTCACCCTCGATCGCACTTTCGGTCTTCCCAGTTGCCCAAGCTCAATTCGCAAGATTTTTAGTGCAATGAGCAACCCAAGCCCAAATTATCGGCATAACAACGAAAACGAAAAATTATTTACCAGATTATTAGGTGGATTAAAGCCACAACAACTAAGCGGGAGGTACAGGCCAAAGCCCACAGTACCCCAATAACACAACCCCAACTAGGTTTGTACCCCCGCTTCTGAGTCCAGAGAAAGCGGGGGTTTTCGCGTTTTGGGGACTTAACTAAAAACGGCAGAAAAAGGAGTAAAGCCGTGAGCGGAATCACAGAAACTTTAAGTCGATCGGTGGTCGTCTTTTCTAAAAACTACTTGCCCTTGAGCCGGATTAACATTCGCCGAGCGATCGCTTTGCTCGTAACGGGAAAAGCGGAACCCGTGGATCTGTTTAGCGACGAATTTTGGGAAGTCCGTTCTCCTAGCGTTAAACTGCACGTTCCCGCCCACATCCGTCTGACGATGGCACAAACCGAACGAGTTTGGAAGGTACCCGCCGTAAATCGGCGAGAAGTCCTGCGGCGAGACAAGCACACCTGTCAATATTGTGGGAATAAGCACAAATTGACCTTGGATCACGTCATTCCTCGTTCTAAAGGCGGAAAACACGTTTGGGATAACGTAGTTATTGCTTGCGAAGGGTGTAATTCCAAAAAAGGCGCTCGTACCCCCCGAGAAGCAGCCATGCCTCTGCGTCAGAAACCCAAAGCACCGATGCACCCCACCGTTGCTTTCGCCGAACAATTCTGGCGCGATAATAGCCCACAGTAAACAGTTAGTAAGTTCGTATAAATCACGGCGATCGCACTCCTCCGCGATCGCCCCACCAACCGGGAAACACGATCGAAAACAGAACTCATGTTGAAACTGACTTACACAGAAAACGGATTTTGCTTAGAGCATTTGACTCAACCGATGGAAAATTGGGTCGCCACGCGAGTTGTTTTGGCGTTGCGATCGGCAACTCCTTTGTTTGTCGAGCCGAGTACGGCTTCTTTCTTGCTTCCTGCGGATCTGCCCCACTTGGCCGAGTTGGAAGCCCTGGCGACCCGAGAACATCACAATGCTCTCTCTTTGGCGGTTTGCGATGCGGAATATCTTGAAGTTTGCTTGAATGGCACTTGGTTGGTTTCCGATCCCAATAGCGAAGAAGGGATCTTCGTGACCATGATGAGCGATCGCGCCGAGTTCTTTCTGTTCAAACTCTGGCAGGAAGCCGAGTCCATCGCGTTTTTAGCCGGTGAATAATTGGTAAAGAGGAAGGAGGAAGAATAAATTTATTCTCCTTCTTCCTCTACTACTCCAGCTTGACTCCTAAAAAGCGATCTAATAATTTTTTCCGCCATAAATAACGCAAAATCAAACACCATCCCAAGGCAATTAAACCGAGAAGCAAATAATCCAGCCAACTCAACAAAGAGAGTTCAAAAAAGTTGCGTGTAACGGGAATAGTCAGCAAAAGACAATATAAACCGATTAGTGCGATCGCAATGCCGGTATAGCGCCAATCTTTTGACAAAGGTTCTCCTCCCACCCATGCCGTTGTCGGGGGCTTGAGAAAGGGAACTAAGAGCAACCCGCACCACACTAAAATTGTCACTAAAGCACTGCGAGGAATGGCAAGAAGGCGATCGCTTAAAAAGGCTCCTTGCAAACTCACGATCGCATTACACAAACTCAAACTTGCCGATCCTGACAATCCCAACGCCAAAGAAGCCATGATTTCACTATCTGTTGCTTCCCAAAGACTTTTCACCAAATACCCCAAATACACCCCCAACCCCGTTAACGTCATGCTTAACGTGGCGGGAAGGGTAAAATTCAGTAAAGAACGCACAATACTCCCTTGAGGAAACTGCCCTGTTTTCGCCCAAATTGGCATAAACATCGTAGGCAATCCCACCCCAACAATTGTCACGACCGCACTATGTTTATTCAATAGAGGAAACGTGCCTAAAACTTGTCCCGTGGCAAAAATAATTAAAGTCACCACAAATACCCGCACCATAAATAATTTCAGCACATCTTGAATACCGTTGCGGATGCGTTGCCCTTCCAAAAAAGTATGAGGAAGAGAGGCAAAAGAATCTTTTAAGAGAACAATGTCAGCAGCATTGCGAGTAGCTTTGCTGCCGCTTTCCATGGCAATACCTAAGTTGGCTTTTTTCAATGCTAAAACATCATTAACCCCATCTCCCATCGCGGCAACATAATGCTCATCTTGGCGTAAACTTGCCACTAACTTTGCTTTTTGTTCTGGGGTAATGCGACCAAAAATTCGATATTTCTGGGCAGCGCGAGCAAATTCAGAATTATCCATTTTGGTCAACTCTACACCAGAAATAATCGGAATTTCTTCCCCTAATCCCACTTGTGTCGCGAGAGCAGCAACAGTATCGGGATTATCTCCAGAAATAATCTTCAAGTCAATGCCTGCATTGGTAAAACCTGCTAGCGTTTCTTTGGCATCTTGGCGTAATTCATCGCTAAAACTGATAATGCCTAGAGGTGTAAAGTCTAAGCGATCGCTTAGAGAATGAGTTTCATTGCAAGAGACGAGATCGGGATGATAAATCAGGAGAAGAACTCGCAATCCTTGTTGGGTTAAAGTCTGAATCGTTTCTTGGTTTGCTTCGCTAAGAGACGTGCGATCGCTTAACATTTCCGGTGCGCCGAGGAGATAAATACCTTGTCGTTGGGGATCGTCAAAAGCGATCGCACTCCATTTTCGCGTTGAGGAAAAAGGAATTTCATCATTTATCACTCGTTTTCTACCGGGATAAACCGAAGAGATCGCCTCGCTGGTTTTGTTTTTGGTCGTACTATTAAAAACATAATCTCCTAAAATATCTCGTAATTCTGCTTCAGAAATATCAATCGGCTCGAGGCGATCGAGGTTAATCCGATTTGTCGTTAAAGTTCCGGTTTTATCTAAACAAAGAATATCGACATTACTCAAAGATTCAACAGCATTGGCTTGTTGAATTAAGACCTCTTGACCTATCATTCGCACGGCTCCTAAAGCATAGGCAAGAGTGATCGATAAATATAAACCACTCGGCACTAATCCTGCAATGACTGCTGCTCGTTGGACTCCATCGCGAAAGGTTAAAAACCCCGTCCAGACAGAAATTCCTACTAAAATCCAGAGGAAAGTTGCCAAGAGGAGAAAAATGCGAATGACTAAATTTATTTCTAATTGTAAAGGCGTGTAAGTTTTGCGGAATTCTCGTGCTTTGGCAGTCATTTGATAAGCAAAACTGGCTTTGCCCACTCGGGTGACTTGATAATAGGTTTTTCCGCTCGTACAGATGCTACCCGAGTAGACAGTATCTCCGGTTTTTTTGGCGATCGCATCGGATTCTCCTGTCAGTAAAGATTCATCGACCTCAACTCCTGTTGTCCCAATAATTTCCCCATCAACGACAATTTGATCCCCTGTTTCTACAATAAGAATATCGCCTAAAACAATCTCCTTGGGGTCGATATTGCGTTCTTTTCCATCTCGAATGACTGTCGATCGCGGACGGGTTAATAAGGCAATGCGATCGAGTTTTTGTTTGGCCCAAACTTCCTGTAAAACATTAACAATAACTCCTCCTAAAATAACAACGCCTACCAATATGGCATCGCCAACTCGCCCTAAAACAATCAAAAAAATACTGAGGGTAAAAAAGACAGCATTAATAAAGGTAAAGAGATTCTCTTGGAGAATTTGTAAATAAGAACGACTGGTTTCGAGGGAAACATTATTTCCTTGGCCGGCTTGGCGAAGTGCGATCGCTTCAGTTTCACTTAAACCCGTAAAAGTAGACATATCTATTCAATGAACAGCGATCGATGAACAATTATCAATAAATTGAGTGGATTTTTGAGGGATAGATATTACAAGCGAATCAAAGTTTATGATTGCTAACGCATTTAATTAAAGATTTTTTCAATCTGTCGTTTTTTGTTCTTCAACATCATCAAAGGTTCGTGTTTGAAAAATCTCTCGAGCAAATTCTTCGGCTGTCATCTGAGGAATGCGATCGCTCTCGATCGCAGATGTCTCCTCAACTGATGTTGTTTGAAAAATCGTTACAGGATCGAGAGGTTCATGGGATTCTAATAACTCGGGTGAGGATTCTTGACTCTTATTTTCGTCTGCGATCGCTTCTTCCTCATCGGGAATAGTTTCTTTAGCAACCGGCGATTTTGTGGGTTCGGATTCAGTTTGTTCCCGAGGGATTTCTTCCTGCATCGCTTCGAGTTGTCGTGCTATTTTCACGCGATCGCTTAAATCTTCGGTCGAAGAAACTAAACCGCTTAAACCATTGACCAATCGTAAAATATTGTTACGAAATTCTGGATTTCCCGTTAATTCTTCCAAATCTGCGGTAATTTTTTGAGCATTTTCAAAAGTAGAGCGAGCAGAATTGAGGGTGCGCTGCAAGGTAATTAAAGTCGTCGGATCGTTAAAAGAATTGGTCATATCGCGAAGACTGGCAGAAGCCGCCGCCGCATTCGCCGTCAGTTCCTCTAAATTTTGCATCGTGCCGGCAGTCTCGATCCCACCGACTGTCGTATTTAAATTGGTTAAGAGCAGTTGTAATTGTTCGCTCGTTTGACCGATATTCCCGAGGGTTGCCTGTAAGCCAGCCCGGTTATCCGAGATAACCCCATTAAGATTACTCGCAAGCTGGCCATATTCTTCCACTGTTGCATTCAGTTGAGTCGTCGTCGATTCGGCGGCATTGGTAATAGAATTTGAGGCTCGCGCCACCGTACTCAGTTGCGTGCGAGTGGTTTGGGAGAGTAAACCGAGTTCTTTTCCCAATACCGTTAATTCCTTAACGGCAAGATTGGCATTTTCAGTTAAGGCTTTAACCTGCTCAAAAAATTCAGGATCGCTGAGGCGATTGCTCATGCTGACAGTACCGCGAAGGGCATCATTAAAAGTTATGCCCGAATCTCCTTGGATGCGATCGCCTTGGCAAACAATAAGGGTACTATCGCAGCGAGAACTGAGAGGAGCAGCCAAAATCGCGGGATCGGGAAGTTCTTCGAGGGGAGTAATTTCAATCCCCGTTTCAGCAATCAATCCTGCTTGTAGGGTTTCTACGCGGGAATTCTGGGGAATGAGTAGGTCTGGCGGAGTGATAGAAACCGTTACTACAACCCCATTGGTTTCTGGAGTAATGCTTGTAATATTGCCCACCTTGTAACCCCGATAGCGCACAGATCCTCCTACTGCCATGCCATTGGTATTGGTAAACGCAATTTCGATTTTATAATTGTCTGCTCCGAGTCGCAACCCGCGCAACCAAACGGTTAGGGTTCCGAAGACGGCGAGACCGATGAGGATAAACAGGCCGACGGATCCTTCTCGTATCGTCCGCGATCGCATGATTGATTTTCCTCCTCTCTATAACAAATTCAATTCACCACTCGAATTGGTCCTTCTAAACTCGCGCTAAAAAATTGTCGCACGAAGGGATTATCGGTCGTATCGATTTCGGTAATGCTGCCTTCCCAGCTTAGTTTACCATCATAAAGAAAGGCCACGCGATCGGCGGTTCGGCGAATGGTGCTTTCTTGGTGGGAAACCATGACATAGGTGCCGCAAATTTCTTCTTGTCGCTGTAGTTGGCGGACCAAATTTTCGATCGTTGTTGAAGCAATGGGATCTAAACCGGCAGTAGGTTCGTCGTAGAGAATGACATCGGGACTATCTTGAGGATTTTCGGGATTGGCCATAATCGCTCGAGCGAAACTGACCCGCTTTCGCATTCCCCCAGAAAGTTGAGCGGGATAGCGATCGCTAATACCACTCAATCCCACCATACCTAATTTTTCTTCCACTAAATGGCTAATGGTTTCTCGATCTAAATTCGAGTGTTGCAAGAGGGTAAAACCGACGTTTTCTTCAACGGTGAGGGAGTCAAAAAGAGCAGCCTGCTGAAACACCATGCTAATCGCAATGGGATCGGGACTGTCTTCAATTAATCCCGTTCGCTTCTGTCCGGCAATATAGATTTCTCCTGCATCGGGGTTAAGCAAACCCGCAATAATCCGTAAAATGGTGGATTTTCCCGCCCCTGAAGGTCCGATGACAACGAGTGCTTTACCGGGATAAATGCTGAGATCGATCTCGTCGAGAACAACGCTATTGCCGAAAGATTTGCTGACTTTTCTCAGTTCGATAATGGGATCCATTTCAATGAGCAATTATCAATGAATGATTAACTCCCTATTCTTCTCCTTCCGCGATCCCAAAAACTCGATTAAAGGCTTTGGTGACTTTATATCCAGAATCAATGGACTCGAGAGGGTCTTTTCGCAGGCGATGGCGCAAGGACAAGACCACGACGCGGCGAATATCTTCTACGGTTGCTTCTTCGCGTCCTTCAAAAGCAGCCAAGGCTTTGGCCGCGCGGTTGGTAACGATATCTCCGCGCAAGCCATCCACGTCTAATTCCGAGCAAACTTCCGAAATTTTGACCCGCAAATCATAATCGATATCAACGCGCTTGAGATAATTTTGCGCGTTGACTAATTTCTCCTGCAAGCTATCTTGTTCGCTTTGATATTGGGCGCAAAAAGTTTGCGGATCGCGATCGAATTGCGATCGCTGTTCGACGATTTTTACTCGTAAAGCTGGCTCTTTCACCGTATGAATTTCGGCGTGCATGCCAAAGCGATCGAGAAGTTGAGGCCGCAATTCCCCTTCTTCTGGGTTTCCTGACCCGACTAAGACAAAACGAGCGGGATGACGAATGGAAATCCCTTCTCGTTCTACTGTATTCCAACCACTGGCAGCAGAATCGAGGAGAACATCTACGAGGTGATCGTCGAGAAGATTGACTTCATCAACATAGAGAATCCCGCGATTGGCTTTAGCCAGCAAACCGGGTTCAAAGGCTTTCACGCCTTCTGAGAGGGCTTTTTCAATATCAATGGTGCCGCAAACCCGATCTTCCGTCGCCCCGAGAGGCAAATCCACCATCGCAACCTTTTTGCGGATGGTGGCAAAGGTCTGACCTTTCGCGATCGCTCCTCGCAGCTCTTCGCTCATTAAATCCGGATCTTGGGGGTCGCTATTAAAGGGATCGTTTTCAACAATTTCGATTTCCGGCAGCAATTCGGCGAGAGCGCGAATAGTGGTCGATTTCCCCGTCCCGCGATCGCCCATGATCATGACCCCACCAATTTTGGGATCGATGGCGTTGAGCAAGAGGGCGAGCTTCATTTCCTCTTGGCCGACAATGGCGGTAAAAGGAAAAACAACACGGCGGGTCTGGGTGGGTTGTGGCGGTGGAGCAACGGTTGCGGTCATAAAACTTTATACTTCTCAGGCCAAAGTGCAAGATTAACTACAGGTTTGCAGAGCATGCAAATGTTTATTTATATTAACGCCTCGTTGTCGCGATCGCTCAAAGATGAGAAGCTAAAAGCCATTCTAACTCTGTTCAGTATTTTCTCGTAGACTATCTATGCCTCATTTCATGAAGGTTTTAGGTTGCATCGAGAGTTTCGTCAATTGTCAATTGGCCGAAACTGAGAGTAAGAATATGCGTATTTCCTCTCACTAAGGTTAACAACAAAAAAAGTTGACAGAATTAAAAATTCGCTATGATGATGTTAAGATTGTAGTCTTATCTTTCCCACTCGACTTAATATCTTAACATTAGGTGAGTAGAGGAAAGAAAGTTTACTTATCGAGTTAGTTATTTAGTTTGTTGATTGTCCCATGACTATCATTCCACCTGATTTTCTCCAAGAAATCGCCGATGAGTACGGCGTGACCGATGCTGAATTGGAAGTTTTGTCCCTTGCCATTCAAGGGGTTTCCAATGCAGAAATTGCCGCACGACTCAATATTCAAGCGGCTGCCGCTCGCAAGCGCTTGGGTGAAATTTACAAAAAGTTTCACATCTCCGGCGCCGGTCCTGGCAAACTTGCCAAGCTCCAACAAATTCTCGTCGAACGTCACCGCATGAAAGAGGCTCGCGGCGGAGACGATCTCGAACCCAAGACCGACCCCAGCAAACCTGTGCGAGATTGGGGACAAGCTCCCGATGTCTCCATTTTTTACGGTCGCGAAGACGAGTTACAAACCGCAACCACCTCAATGATCGAGGAAGATTGTCGTATTCTCGCCCTGTTGGGTATGGGAGGAATCGGCAAAACTTCCCTTTCCGTGAAACTGGCCAAACAGTCCGAAGAAGAATTCGATTGTGTGGTTTGGCGATCGCTCCGTCAAGCTCCTTCCCTGTCGGAATTGCTTACGGATTTACTGCGAACTCTTGCCCGTCCCGCTCGCTCGATTCTCTCGGATCCTCTTGACGAGAAGATCTCTCACTTGATTAAGGTGTTGCGCGATCGCCAATGCTTGCTCGTTTTGGATCGCGTCGATGCCATCCTCAGCCCCGCAGAATTGGCCGGTCAATATCGCGACGGCTATCGCAATTATGGCGATTTCTTCCGACGCTTGGCCGAAGAAACCCACCAAAGTTGCGTGGTTCTCACCAGTTTGGAAACCCCTCGGGAAATTGCCCTGCGGGCCGGGAATAATACTCCCGTTCGCACCATGACCCTTGATGGTTTGCAAGCAGAAGATGCGTCGGAAATCTTTAAGGTGAAAGGTCTCGACGATAAAGCCGAAGAGAAGAAAAAATGGGGGGATTTAGTGGACCTCTATCGCGGCAATCCTTTGGCGCTAAAAATTGTGGCCACCACCATCAAGGAACTGTTCGGCGGTAGCGTTAAAGAGTTCCTCAAGCAAAATACTCTCGTTTTCGGCGATATTGATAGTTTGCTCGAACAGCAACTCTCGCGCTTGTCGGAATTGGAGCGAGAAATCGTTTATTGGCTGGCGATCGAGCGTTTCCCCGCTTCGATGGAACAGTTGCAAAACGATATTCTCCTGCCATTGCCTCCGAAAGATCTCTTTGAAGCCCTTGAATCCTTGAAACGCCGTTCTTTGATCGAGAAGAGCCAAGAGGATGGCGGTGCCGTGTTTGCCCTGCAACCCGTGGTGATGGAATACATTACCCAACAGTTGGTCGAGCAGATTTGCGCGGAAATCGTCGAACTCAGCCGCACCCAGAAACTCGACAAAGTGAAAACCTTCCGCTCTCACGCCTTGTTGAAAGTGGATGAAGAGGACAGCGAACTGCGAACCTTGCAGGAAAATATGTTGCTCAAGCCCGTGAAAGAACGTTTGTTGCGGATGTTCCGCAGCGATCGCCGTCTCAGCGAGCGTCTTAGCAAAATTCAAGTCCTGCTCGAGGACAAATTCCCCTTGGAAGTTGGCTACTCCATCGATAATATTCTCAATCTGCTTGGCGAACTGAATCTGGAGCCGGCGGCGAATTAAGGCTGTAAAGAATTGTGACAACTCGTTCCATTTTGCATAAAAAGATCGATTTGAGCCAGAGCTTCTGTAGAGAGGCTTCTTGCCTCTGGTCTTACACGCAAACTAGACGAGTCGCAATTTCTGTGCGGCACATTCAGCCATGAATGCTTTAGATCCTGCTATTAACCACTGCATTAATCCCGATTGTCATCACCCCAACCCGGAGCAACTTGAAGAATGCGAAGCCTGCGGCACGCGGTTATTGATTAACCATCGCTATCGCGCCCTTCGCCCCTTGCGAGACCTGTCGCCAAGCCATGCCACGGATATTTATGAGGTCGAGGACTGGAGTTTAGAACCGGAACACATGGGTACGAAAAAAGTTCTCAAAATTCTCAAATCAAATAGCTCGCCCTTGTCCCAATTGTTTGAGGAAGAGGCGCGGACGTTGATTTGGTTGAGACATCCACGTATCCCGAAAGTGGAATCGGTGGGTAGTTTTACCGTCTCTTTTCCCCATACCCTCAAGCCGTTTCGCTGTTTGGTAATGGAAAAAATCCCAGGGTTCAATTTAGCCGAGGCAGTGGAGAAAACCGGGGCGATCGCCCATTACCAAGCGATCGCGTGGTCGATCCAACTTGCCGAGATTTTGGCCTTCATTCACGAGCGCGGCTTATTGCATCGAGATATTAAACCTTCTAATATCATGTTGCAGCCGGACGGGAAGCTCGCCTTGATCGACTTTGGCATTGTGGGAAATGCCCGAGCAGATCGCACCCGAGCGGGAACGCCAAATTATATGGCTCCGGAACAGGAACGCGGCAACGCGGTCATACAATCGGATTTGTATGGGTTAGGACGGACAATGGTTCATCTCCTGACAGGACAAACCCCCACCAATTTACCCGAGTGGGAGGGACGATTAATCTGGCAAGAGCGAGTCTCGGGGTTAAATCCTCAGTTCGCTGCGCTGATTGACGATCTTATCGCGCCTTTAGTCAGGGAACGTCCAGCTAGTGTGATGGCGATTTTAGAACGCCTGCAGCCACTAGTGACAATTCCTTCGATTTCTGAAAAACGTTTCGCCAGTGCTTCTTGGCCGGCGATCGCGTAATTTAGAGATCGAATAGCAGAGATCGGGTCTGTGTGTATATTGCTATCTTGTGTGTGAAGAAGGCGATCGCAATTTGCGATCGCCTTCTGTTTTTATTACTTTTTGTTTTAGCATCACAATACGCACTGGATATTTGTCTTAAAATCCGAAAAATTTAGAGGCTCAAAAAAGCACAAAAATATCAGTGAATATTTTGAGTTCAGAAACATCGCGAAAGAAAATTTGTGAGAGTTAAAGGATCTACACCGAATTCAGTACGCTCTTTTGCCGCTAAAATTCCCCCTCGAGCGTGCCACCATGCGGCAGTTGCTGCCACCAGTTCTAAAGGTTTCTCGGAGTTCGCTAAAACCGCCGTCAAACCTCCCATTAACCCCGTCAGTACATCTCCACTTCCTCCTCGTGCCAAAGCTGGCGTACTATCGGGAATCACCCAGAGGGAACCATTCGGGGAAGCGATCGACGTTCTCGCTCCCTTTAAGAGAATAATCGCCCCGCTTTGTTGCGCGGCTTCTCGGGCGGCTGCAATGGTATTTTCAGGGAAAATACGGGGAAAAAGTCGCTTAAATTCACCGATATGAGGAGTAAGGATGGTGGGAACTTTTCGTTGAGAGAGCAGGAAAATGGTTTCCATTGCTGCCAAAATATTTAAACCATCCGCATCTAAAATTAAAGGCTGGGGAACTTGTAAAACTCTCTCAACCAGAGATATAGGTTCGCGGGTCAGTCCGGGGCCGCAGGCGATCGCGTCAAATGCTTCTAAATGAGTCAAAGGTAACGCGGCGATCGCCCCCTCTTCCGTTTCCGGACAGCCAATAATTAAGGCTTCGGGTAAATGGGAAACGACCATTAAACGCAAGGATTCCGGAACGGCGATTGACAGCATTCCCACCCCACTCGCTCTTGCCCCCAAACCCGTGAGTATTGCTGCCCCTGCATAGCGTTTCGACCCGCATACGAGCAGTAAATGCCCCTGTTTGTATTTATGGGTGACGAGAGGACGTTTTCGGGGTAAGATTGCGGATGCTAGGGTTTTTGTCAATCGCTGAATGGGAGGGCATTCGGAAAGAATTGCCTTGACATCTGCTATCGGAATACCAAACTCGAGTAGAGATGCTTCACCAAAGTATTCTAAAGCGCAGTCTTGAAAGAATGCTAATTTCCATAATCCCAAACAAAAGGTATGGGTTGCCCGAAGGGCAATTCCTAAAACGGCTCCTGTATCCGTATGAATACCGGAAGGGAGATCGATACTCACTACGGGTTTACCGCTTTCATTAATCCAGTTGACCGATCGTGCAATTTCTCCAGAAAGTTCTCGCGTTAAACCGAAACCGAATAACCCATCAATAATAATTTGGCGATCGCCTAAAGATTCAATTTGAGAATGAGAGGGAATGCCTAAACTGGCTGCATAGCGAGCATGATTAGCTGTTAATTCTTTTAACTTATCAAAAGGCGCATAAATGCAAACATCATAACCTTGCAAATATAATTCTCGTGCCACCACTAACGCATCGCCACCATTGTGACCGGGACCCGCTAAAATACCAACGCGATCGCAAGTCGATCGCGGATAGAGAGCAATAATGTTTTGCGCGATCGTTCCCGCAACCTTTTCCATTAATGCCGCAACCGGCATTCCCGCAGCCAATATTCGTCCTTCAATTTGACGCATTTGGTCTGAGGTAACAACAATTTGTGCGATAGTGAAGCATTGCTCGAACGGTAAGGAATCGTGAGGCATAAATCATATTCCGATAATTTACGTTTTCTCAATTTTACGCCGATCGAGCGAGCGATAAATCCTAGAAGAGAGCGGGTAAAATATAAAATATCAAAATATTACGGTTGAATTCCGAGTCGTTCTCATTCTGTTACTCATTCCTCATAATGAATTTTTTCAATCGAATTCCTAAGATGTTTCGCTTCCCCTCTTCGTGGCAGGCATTCATCATACTAATTTTACTAATTATTGCTGGGTATTTCGGGAATTATTTTCACCTCACGCTCTTTTTTAGCATTGATTTTTTATTTGGCAGTATTGCTGTTTTAATTGCCGCTTATTTTTATGGTCCATTTTGGAGCGCGATCGCCAGTCTCATTGCCAGTAGTTTGACTTATTTATTATGGAGTCACCCCTACGCTATTGTTATTTTTACCTGTGAAGCACTTTTTGTCGCAATCTTGATGCGTCGCACTAGGCAAAATCTAGTTTTTCTCGACGGGATGTACTGGCTGTGTGGAGGGATTCCTCTCGTCAGCTTCTTTTATAGCATTGTTTTACATGTTCCCATCAACGGCACGATTCTGATTGCTCTCAAACAATCGACTAACGGAATTTTTAACGCGATCGTGGCCTATCTTCTCGTAACCTATTTTCCCTTTAATAAACTTCCTTATAAAACCCAAACTAGACTCAATAAAAATCCACACTTAAAACAAGGAATTTCCTTTCACCAGACTATTTTTATTCTTCTTATTACATTTGTTTTCTTGCCCACGTTATTACTCACTATCTTAAACGGACGAGAAACGCTCAATACCCTCGAACGAGAAATTAAAATCGAATTGGAAGCCACAGCAACACCTTTAGTCACAGAATTTACTCGCTGGTATCAACAGCATTTTAACGGCGTGCAAGCCCTTGCTAAAACTATTGGCGAATTACCAGATTCACCTCAAGAAGAATTGCAACGCAGTACAACAGCAATTAAAGAAGCCTTTCCTTTTTTCCTTAAACTTTATGCCACCAATGCAGACGGTACAATTATTGTTGCCGCTCCAACCACCAATGAAGCCGGAGAAACCGTTATCGGTGGCAATATTGCCCACAAAACCAATTGGAAAACAGCGAAAACGACCTTAGAACCTTTTTTTACTGATGTTCATGGCGATAAAGCCAATAGCACTCCTCACGTAGGCATCAGCATTCCCATCCTTGTTAACAACCAGTGGAACGGATTAGCTTATGGTTCCCTAGAGTTAAAAGAAATTGCCACGGTTTTAGAAGCCAGCATCGCCAACGATCGCCTGAAAGCTACCCTATTAGACGGTCAAACTCGCACGATCGCTAGTTCTTACACCGAACGCGAAACCATGACTGCTTTCAATTGGCGCGAAGGGGGAATCGTGCGTTCCGTCGAAAATACCGAGAATATTTTTCAATGGCTGCCAAACACTTCAGGATTACCCGATATGGTACGCTGGCGCAAATCCCGTTTCGTCCGAGAAGTCGAGATCTCTGAAGATTTACCTTGGAAGCTCATCGTCGAAATTCCCGCCCAGCCCTATATCGATCGCTTAGAATGGCTCTATATCGAAACTTTGGCTTTCGTTCTCTTCATCGCCATTCTCGCCCTCTTCATTGCCATTCTCGTCAGTCAACGCTTGGTCGCCCCTGTAAAAACATTAACTGCCGTCACCACGGATATCCCGCAAAAATTGAAGGGACATTTGCAGATCGATCGCTTCCCTCAATCTCGTATCAGCGAAATTAGCGCCCTTGCCAGTAATTTTCAATTGATGGTAGTCGCCCTTGCCGAGATGTTTGGCGAATTGCAACAAGCCAACGAAACCCTCGAACATCGCGTCACCCGACGCACCCGAGAGCTTTCGCGACTGAATGATAACTTGAACGAAGAAATTGTCCGCCGCCAAGATATCGAAGCCTCATTGCGAGAGCAAAAAGAACGCTTCGATCTGGCCATTTCCGGAACCAATGACGGGATCTGGGATTGGGATCTACGCACCGATGAAGTGTATTATTCACCGTCATGGATGCGAATTGTGGGCTATGAAGACGATCCTCTACCTAACGAACTGGCAACGTGGAGCGATCGCGTTCATCCGGACGATTTAGAAGCCGCGCTACAAAATGTTCGCGATCACCTTAATGGCACAACTCCTCTCTACGAAAATATTCATCGCTTACAGCATCGCAATGGTGAATATCGCTGGTTTTTGGCCAAAGGAAAATGCTTGCGAGACGAGGAAGGCAATAAGGAAGACAATGCTTATCGACTCGTTGGCACCATGACCGATATTACCGAACAAAAACAAGCAGAAACGGCCATGCGAAAAGCCAAAGAAGAAGCTGAAATTGCCAATCGCGCCAAAAGCGAATTTCTCGCCACCATGAGCCACGAAATTCGTACCCCCATGAATGCCGTTATCGGTATGACAGGATTGATTCTCGATACAGACTTAACCACCCAACAGCGAGATTTTGCCGAAATCATTCGCAGTAGCGGCGATGCCTTGCTGACCCTGATTAACGACATTCTCGACTTCTCGAAAATCGAATCCGGTAAATTAGAGCTTGAAGAACACCCCTTCAACCTGCGGCAATGTATTGAAGAATCCTTAGATTTGCTCTCCACCCGAGCGGCAGAGAAAAATCTCGAACTGGCCTATTTATTTGAGCCGCAAACCCCCAAGGCGATCGTGGGAGATGTGACGCGCTTGCGGCAAGTGTTGGTAAATTTGTTGGGCAATGCAGTCAAGTTTACCCAAGAAGGAGAGATCGTTGTCTCTGTTCGTTGTGATAATCCCCATAAAGAGCAGTGTGAAATTGAATTTGCCGTTAAAGATACAGGTATTGGTATTCCTCCCGATCGCCTCAATCGTCTTTTTAAACCTTTCTCTCAAGTCGATGCCTCTACCACCCGAAAATTTGGCGGTACGGGGTTGGGACTCGCCATTAGCAAGCGCTTGACGGAACTCATGGGAGGAAAAATGTGGGTGGAGAGTGAAGTCGGACGGGGATCGATATTTTTGTTTACCCTTGTTGCTCCCATCGCTCTTGTAGAAAATGGCGATCTGAAAGGGCAATTACAAGACAAACGCTTATTAATCGTAGATGACAATGCCACCAATCGCAAAGTTTTAACCCTGCAAGCGCAATCTTTTGGCATGGTTTCTCGCTCGGCATCCTCGGGGTCTGAAGCACTGACATGGCTGGAAGCAGGGGAGCAATTCGATGTCGCCATTCTCGATATGCAAATGCCAGAAATGGATGGATTGATGCTAGCCGAGAGTATCCGTCAATTACCCGTATGCCAAACTTTACCGTTAGTCATGCTGACTTCAATGGGACAGTTTGATAGCGATCGCGATTTCGCAAAAGTTAACTTTGCAGCCTATTTGAACAAACCAATTAAGCAATCTCAGCTTTATAATATTCTCATCAATTTATTAATTCCTCAATCCCCTTCAATGGGAGGATCTACTTTGTCTTCTTCTCAATTTGACGCACCGTTAAGCGAACAAATTCCTTTAAAAATCTTGTTGGCGGAAGATAATGTCGTCAACCAAAAAGTTGCTCTCAATATCCTAAAAAAATTAGGCTATAGAGCCGATGTTGCTGCCAATGGACTAGAAGTATTAGAAGCCCTCAAACGCCAGCCTTATGATGTGGTGTTTATGGACGTACAAATGCCCGATATGGATGGTTTGGAAGCAACACGACACATTCGCGAAATGGAAAGAACTACTCATCATTCACCTGTTACCATTATTGCCATGACAGCCAATGCGATGCAAGGCGATCGCGAGGCTTGTCTCGAGGCAGGGATGGATGATTATGTCAGCAAGCCCATTCGCGTGAATAACTTGGTAGAAGCTTTAAAAAAATATGATTCTATGACCACGGCAACCGTCAAGGAAGAAAACTTAGTTCCCGCCGCGATCGATGAGAGGATGTGGCAAGAGCTTATTGAAATTGGTGGCGAGGATGCCGACGATCTCCTTCGCGAATTGATCGAGTCTTACTGTGAAGATAGTCCTCAGTTACTCGCGAATATTGAGGGCGCGATCGCGACCCACGATGCCCAACAACTCTATTATCACGCCCATACCTTAAAATCGAGCAGTGCCTCTTTGGGGCTGACGAAATTTGCCGAGATTTGCGCGGAATTGGAAAACTTGGGGCGATCGGGAAGCACGACAGTTAATGGGTCTCTCTTAACGCAAATTCGCGTAGAATATCAGCGAGTGGAAATGGCACTTAAAGAAAGGATAAAGAGTTAAGGAGAAAGGATGAAGAATGAAGGATAAAAAAAGAGGAAAAAATGAACGCTGAAAGATGAACAACGAATTTTGGTTCGATTATCCCGTTCGGGTACAAGCGCATCAGACGGATTATGCTGGCATTGCTTGGCACGGCACTTATGTGGCTTGGATGGAGGAAGCGCGAGTGGAATATTTGCGTTCTTTGGGCATCGAATTTGCCGATGTTGTCAAGTCGGGGTGCGATCTTCCCGTGGTGGAACTGGCGATGCGCTATCGAAAAGCCTTGCAATTGGGTCAGTCCGCGATCGTCAAAGCGAATATGAATTTGAAAGGCGTTCGTCTCAATTGGGATTACGAAATCCGATCGCCAGACAGTCAAGAATTATATCTCACTGCACGGGTTACTTTAGTTGCCGTCGATCGCAATAGCTGGAAAATTATGCGTCAATTGCCTCCCATCCTTGGTTCAATTATCAATGAACAATGAACAATTATCAATGAATACTGTCAGACTATTTATCCTTCATTTTTGCCTAAAAGCCAATACGTGATCATTTCTCCTTTTCCTTTCACGGAAATTTTGCGTTGCTCGCTAAAACGGTAGAGATCTCTGAGAGTTTCGCGAGCGTCGGCTGTCATTTGAATTTTACCCGGTTTTCCTTGGGCTTCCATGCGGGAAGCCACATTGACTGTATCTCCCCACAGATCGTAAATAAACTTTTTCATCCCGATGACCCCAGCAACAACAGATCCTGTACTAATGCCGATGCGAATTTCGAGGGAATTTTTGCCTCGTAACTGTGCAAGTTTTGGGGTTTGGAAGTGAGGCATAGCTGCTTGCATATCGAGAGCCATTGCCGCGATCGCTTCGAGATGTCCGGGTTTGCGTTCTGGCAGTCCGCCCACCACCATATAAGCATCACCAATCGTTTTAATTTTTTCTAAGCCGTGTTTGTCCGCCAACTTGTCAAACTCCGAGAAAATTTGATTGAGTAATTCAACCAGTTCGATAGGAGACATCTGCGCGGAAAGAGGGGTAAATCCAACAATATCGGCGAAGAGAATGCTCACCGAGTCGTATTGTTCCGCGATCGCTCCAGTCGTTTTCTTGAGGCGATCGGCAATAGAACGGGGAAGAATATTGAGCAAAAGCCGTTCGGATTGTTGTTTGGCCAAGCGCAGTGCCAATTCTGCCCGCTTGCGATCGCTATTATCTCTCACCATAAAGAGAACTTCATCCGTGCCGCTCGGGACGACACGAATGTCTTCGTATTGCAAACGGCGACCGATCCAGACCTCTTGTTCGTAGCTTTGAGGTTCTTTCGTTGCGAGAACCTCTCGAGCGGCTTGAATTTGACGCTCGGCGATTTCTCGAGGCAGAACGTCCCGTGAATCTTTGCCAATGAGGTCGATTTCCGGCGAAACTACACTCGAGAATTCTTGCGATTTGACATAATCCAGATAAATTCCCGTCTCATTCATGCGAAACATGAGATCGGGAATGGCTCTGAGAATGGCTTGATTTTTGGCCTCGCTGGTTTGTAAGGCCAGTTCGGTGGTTTTGCGATCGCTAATATCTCGAGCGACGATAATGGCACTCTCTTCATCTAAAGGAGAAACGCTGGCATCAAACCAAATCTGGCGATTATTGAGATGCAGATCGTATTCGATATGCTGAGTTTCTCCGGTGTTGAGGGTGATGCAAATAGCTTCTTGGAGGCGATCGGCTGTTTCTTGGGGCATGACTTCCGGCAAGGTTTTTCCCAAAAGATCTGCGGGAGACCCCAAAAGATGGTCGGTTTTGGTCGGTGCGACTTTCAGACAAACCCCAGAGCGATCGTAAATAACCGTTAAGTCAGTCATGGCCGCAAACATCCCGCGTTGTTCGGCTTCGATTTGCTTTTGATGTAAATTATTACCCAATTGATCGGCTACAGCAGTTACGAGATGACTGAGGCGCATATCTTGCTCGCAGGTTTCAAGGGTAAAAAAGCTCAGTACGGCTAATACTCGCGTTCTTTCGCCACCAAAATTCTCCGCCGCGAGGATGGGAACGCTAAACGCAGCATGGAAACCGCTCTGTCGGGCAGTTTCTACGCGCAGGAGGGGATCTTCACTATCAGGGGACAGGGCGTTCCATTGAGGTGTTCCGGTTGCCCAAACGTCTCCCGGGATTTCTTCTCCCGGTAATAGGATGAGGGCGGTGCTATATTCTCGGAAGCGATCGATCGCTTTGCTGAGGGACGGAGCAATATTTTGCTGGCGACGATACCAACTGGGACTGCATTCGAGCGCCGAACGATCGGCCGTTTCGAGCCAAACCTCCCCATAAATCCAACCGGTTTTCTCACAAATTTGACGGAGGGCAATTTCGAGAGCGCGATCGAAGTCGGAGGCATTGCTAATCGCTTGAGATAGGGTTAAAAGAAATTGCACTTCTTCTTCGGCTTGCTGGCGTTGCAAGTCGGTTTGATGAGAGGCGATGAACTTTCCGAGGCTTTGTGCCATCAATTCGATAATTTCAATATCTCGAGACGCGAAAGCCTCCTCGTACATTTTTGAGGAATAGAAACTGAGAATGCCGTAGATTTCTTGATTCACCCATATCGGCGTACCAATATAAGATTCGATTGGGAATTGTCGATCGAAGAGACGATCGCGCAATTCTTCTTTTACACTCGCACCATTCACGGTAACGGTGGTTCGCTGAATCAAGGGCAGTTGGCAATAAGTTTCAGCCAAGGGAAAAGAAGCAAGATGATTTTTTCCGCTTTCCTCTTTGTCCTCTGCGCCTTCTTCGTCAACTGGTGACTGGTGACTGGTGACTGGCGACTGATAACTGGCTTCGATATAGCCGCGATCGCCTTCAATTCGAGCGATCTCGGCAAAAGGAAGTCCAAAAATTTCACAGCCGGTTTCGAGATAATCTCGAAAAAGTTCGGTGAAATCGCAATAACTCGTGGTATTGAGACGATGTATTTGCTTGAGGCGATCGCCAAAATTCTGCAAGTGTCGATTTTGTTGGGCGAGTTGTTTTTGTAGCGATCGCAGGTGAAGTTGATTGGCAATGCGAGCGAGAACTTCGGCTTTTTGAAAGGGTTTGGTAATATAATCCACTCCCCCCGCATCAAAGGCTTTCACTTTATCTCGGGCATCGTCCAAGGCACTGAGAAAAATCACGGGAATATCTTTAGTGCGATCGTCGGCTTTGAGATGGCGACAAATTTCATAACCGTCCATCTCTGGCATCATAATATCGAGCAAGACCAAATCCGGGGGAATTGCGCGGGCGGCAGAGAGGGCAATTTTACCATTCAAAGTGGGTCGGACTTCGTAACCTTGCTGTTTGAGCATCGTGACGAGCAAGCGCAGGTTGGCGGGGGTATCGTCAACCACTAAAATATTTTCCTTGGCTGGCGTTGGCGTAGTCATTGAAAATTTGCGCGGGTTTGGCATCAAATGTTTCCCTCACAGAGAAGGAATACTCAATTGAGTTTTCGAGCAAGTCCTCGGGTATCCCGGACATTTATGCAGATTTACACCCATCACTCCCTAAATATGCCTGATTGAGATTTCTTTTCCAGTTTGACATCCTCCCGCCACTAAACGCTTTGCGTTCTAGTGGGGGATTCCTGTGAAACCACAGTTCTCGGTTCAACGAGTCGGCTTAGATTGTCAATATCTCTATCAACAAACCAGTGGTCGTTCTCTCCTCGAGCGTTCGGGTTTTTAACCCCAGTTCGCGAATGCCCTTCGCTACTGTTTAAATATTCTGCTAAAATTTGCAATCCTTTCGCTAAAATATTTTTGGCAGCATTCCAGTCTCGATCTAATACTAACCCGCACTGACTACATTGATGAGTCCGAGTGCTTAATGTTTTCTCAACTTTTGCGCCACATCCCGAACAGTTAATGGTCGTATAATGTGGAGTCACTGGAATACAAATAATGCCGTGGATTTTGGCGAAATATTGCAGCCATTGTCTGAATTGATACCAAGAAGCATCGGATATGGATTTCGCCAGCTTATGATTTCTCACCATATTTTGTATCTTTAAATCTTCATAGACAATGAGATCGTTAGACCTCACTAACGCCAAAGCGTCTTTTATGGCTCTGTCTTTACGCTGTCTGGAGACTTTAAGATGTTGTTTGGCCAATGCCTTCCTTGCTTTGTGATATCGCTTCGATTGTTTTTTCCCTTTTCTGTGTCGTTTGGAAACCCGACGCTGCAATCTCTTTAACCGTTTCTCGGATTTTCTTAAACAACGGGGATTCTCTACAGTATTACCACGGCTATCGGTATAGAACTCTTTGAGTCCCAGATCGATACCCACAAAGTTTCCTTGAAAATCATGCTTTTCTTTTCGCTCCCATTTAATGAGAAATTGACAGTAGTAGCCATCGGCACGTCTAACAATTCGAACTCTTTGAATTTGTTGTTCTGAATAGAAAACCAAGTCTCGACTCGTCCAAAGTTGGAATTTTCCTGCTTTGAATCCATCGGTAAATTCGATTTGTTTCCGGTCGGGAGAGAGTTTCCATCCCGTTTTTTTGTATTCAACTGAACGGTTGAATTTTTTGTACTTGGGATAGCCTTTCTTTCTTAGTTTTTGCTGCTTGCAGTTGGTTAAAAATCGCGAGATGGCTTGCCAAGCTCGATCCGCAGAACTTTGACGCGCTTGAGAGTTGAGCTGTTTCACCCAAGGGGTTTCTTGGTTTTTTGCGAGTACCGCACACAACCTCTGGAGGTCATTTCTGGTGACCCCTTGATGATTTTCCCAGTATCGCAAGCACGAATTCCGAATGAATTGAGCGGTTCGGATGGCTTCGTCTAATTGGACATACTGAGATTGTGTTCCTTTGAGTTTGGCTTCGATGACTAGCATGATTTGATTTTAACAGAGTTTACCCAAAAGCAATGTTCTTATAAGAATTTGTTAGCACTCATTCTTTTTGATGGGTTGCGATTTATGAGGGGCTGCGGGGGGGGAACCTGCGTCCGCCTTTTAAAAGACTCGTCTCGCCGCTAACCTTCGGTCTAGCGGGAGTCTTCTTGCAACATTCAGGTAACGAAGCATGGGAATTCTTTGGTAATGAGATAAAGCGATCGCCGTTTCGAGTTAGAGTCGGTAAAATTAAAGAAAACCTGCGATCGTTGCAATTTAGAGGAGGAAAGAACATTGGATACGATTGCCTATACTCAAGGATATCTCGTCCGCGAAGAGATGGAAGGCATTGAATATGATTTTCCCGAGTTGGATTTATTGACCTTTGGGAATCATCTCAGCCGTTTCAGCCGTTCGATGTGTTTGAGCTTGTTAACGGCGACGGTAGTGGCCGGTATTTTAACTTCTGTTGCTCCCGCACAAGCGCGCATGATGACGCGAGGAATGCGGGGAAATGATGTCGCGGAAGTGCAAACCCTATTGAGAAATCGCGGTTATAGCGTTCGCTACGGGGCGAATGGTGCTGGACGCGGGAAGTTCGGACCGCAAACTGAAAGTGCCATCCGTGCCTTCCAGCAAAAAATGGGTTTAACCCCTGATGGGATTGTCGGTTCTCGCACCCTTGCGGCGTTAAAAAATGGGGTTGGCGGTCGCACGACGAATGCAAGCGTTCGCATTGCCCGCAGCAATACTGGCGGGAGTACGGGGGGACGCTATTTGACGATGGGATCTCGGGGCGGTGCGGTCTCTGAGTTGCAAACCCTGTTAAGAAATCGCGGCTATGCCATTCGTTATGGTGCCAATGGTGCCGGACGCGGAACTTTTGGACAACAAACCTTGAATGCACTGCGTCAATTTCAACGGGATGCCAGATTATCGGTAGACGGGGTTGCCGGACCTCGGACGATGAGCGCATTGCGTGGGGGGTCGGTGGCTGCCGCCAGTACCAGCACTCGCACTCGTCAGGTCAGCGCTAATACTGCAGGCCGCTATCGAGTTGCTACGGGAGGCTCTCGTCTGAATATCCGCAGTAGCCCGAGTCTGAATTCTAGGGTTATCGGCACTTTGGCCAATAATGCCACGGTCAATGAAATCGGTCGTCCCAATGCTTCTTGGGTGCAAATTGGTGCGGGACAATATGTATCAAGTCGCTTTCTCCGACGATAATTTATGATTCAAGGCCAGTTATCGGCAAGCGATCGCGCCAAGTTTGTTGATAATTGGTTTTTTTTGCAATGAAACATTGGCTTTTACTATTTTTCATCTCTTCATGCTTAGCTGTTGTTTTGACGCGATCGCAGCCTCGGGCGAGAGAATTTTCCCTCTCTGAAGTTGAAGAAATTGGCGAAGTTGAAGAAATTGACGATCGCATCCAAAGGTTACTAGAAACCCGATAATGTCACGGCTTTGACATCCTCCCCGCTCTAAAGAGACGGGGATTCCCCGAACAAATCCAACTGAATCCATTCAGGAGCGGTTCGCACTTCATCG